>JBIIPQ010000299.1:0-5496 GCA_044342535.1 Burkholderiaceae bacterium | reverse complement strand
CACCGGGTCCCGGCTGGTCTTCTGGTTGCAGCCCGCGACCAGCGCGTTCAGCGTCAGCGGGTAGGTGTCGGGCACGGTGTGGCGCTTCTCGACCAGCACGGCGAGGACGCGGGCCTCGATCGGGGAGAGTGGCGCGAACGGCGGGGCGGCGGACATGCGGGCGGGCGTCTCGTGCGGTTCGGAGGAGCGCGATTGTCGGGGCCCCGGGGGCGGCGGTGCAAGCCGCGCCGACGCGCCCGGTCAGCGCGACGCGACGAACGCCCGGAAGGCCGCCTCGAACGCGTCGGGATGCTCGAAGTGCGGCAGCGCACCGGACTCGAAGGGCTGCAGCCGCCAGTTCGGCCGCGACGCGGTCCAGTCGGCGCCGCTGAAGTCGCGGAAATCGCCGCGCGTGCCGTGCGGCACCCAGACCGGCATCGCGAGCCGCTCGTAGACGTCGCGGATGTCCTTCGAGAACAGCCTCGCCGACAGGAACGCCAGCGGCGCGAAGCGCGCGCCCGGCTGGTGCGCCGCGGCCCAGCTGTACTCGAAGAGCCCCTCGTCGATCGCCTTCGAGCCCCAGGTCCGCCCGAGGAAGTAGCGCACGCTGCGCCGGCTCACCAGCGCATCGAAGAGCCCCTGGCTCCACAGCGGGAACGACACGATCCGAAACATGCCCGGGACCTCGCGGTCGGTGCCGGGCGGCGCGCGCAGTGACGCGGAGCGGCGATCGAGGCCGGTCGGCGTGACCATCGCCAGCGTGCGCACGCGCTCGGGTCCTGCGGCCGCGACGCGCGCGGCGAACTCGGAGGACAGCGACAGCGCCAGCACGTCCACCGCCACCGGCCCGCAGTCGGCGCCGATGGCCTCGAGCGAGGCCTCGATCGCGGCGACGTACATCGCGACGTCGTAGTGACGGTCGCCGCGCTCGGAGGCACCGAAGCCCGGCAGGTCGGGCGCGTAGACGCGATGCGTGCGGCGCATCCGCTCGAAGACCGGGCGCACCTCGTAGGCAGATGCCGCCGCGTTGATGCTGTGCACCAGCAGCATCGGCGGACCGTCGCCCGCGCTCCAGAGCGCGATCCGGCCAGCGCGGGTCGCGATGTCGCGGCGCACGGCGCCGGATAGGGGAGGAGGCAGCGCGACGGGGGAGTTCATGGTTTGGGGGCGCCGTCGGAATCGGCGCGGCCACGCGCGCGGTGCTCCGATCATAGCCGAGCGGCACCGCTGCCCATCCGGACGATGCCGCGCCGGACGGCAGGCCTTGTCGTCGATCGGCACGACCGCGCCGCTGCTCGGCACACCGCCCGTCGGCCCTGGCGGCGTCCCGGCGCCCGGTGGTGTGCTCGAGCGTCCGACCGCGAGTCCACTGCCTTGGTTGACGAGGCAGCCGCGGGGCACAGGGATGGCGGGACGGCGGGAATGGACGTGGGCGATCGCGCTCGGCGCGCTCGCGTGCGTGCCGGCGCGGGCCGAGCCGCCGCTCACCGCCCCCTTCACGGCCTCCGAGCGGGCGTGGCTGGAAGCCGCGCATCCGGTGCTCGCGCAGGCCCGGCACGAGCGGCTGCCGCTCGATATCGTCGTGCAGCCCCAGCCCAACGCCGGCGAGCCGCCGCTGGCCACCGCCTTCGTCGCCGGTCGCTGCAAGCTGGTGCTGACGATGCGGGGCCCCGGCGGCGCGCCGCTGCCCGAGGCGGCCCGCGATGCCGCGCTGCCTGCTCTGCTGGTCGAGGCGATGCTCGCGCACGAACTCGGCCACTGCTGGCGGTACGCACGGGGCGAGTGGCACGCCTGGCCGGCCACATTCGGCGCGGCCGGCGAGGCCGTCGAGGCCGCCCGCCGCGAGGAAGGCTTCGCCGACCTGGTCGCGCTCGCCTGGACCCTGCAGCAGGACCCGGGTGCCTACCGCGTCGTCCATGACTGGCTGAGCGCCCAGCGCGCCCATCCGGTCCACGACGGCGCCGAGCACGACACCCGTGTCTGGGTGGCCGCCGCGCTGGACCCGGCCGCGTTCGGTGCGCCCGCCCCGCTGTTCGAACGGGCGCGTCGGCTGTGGATGAAGATCGACCCGACGCCCGCGCATTGACCGCCCGACCGCTTGTCGACGAGCAGAATCGCCCACTCATCGCCGTCTTTGCAAAAAAGTCCGGTCTGATATCCCGATTAGGCTCTTTTTCTGCATGAATGGACCGACTACGATCGGGATATGGCCGCATCTGCTCCCTCCGTCCTGCCGCTGAAGGCCGTCGTCTTCGACGCCTACGGCACGCTGTTCGACGTCCACTCCGTCGCCAGCCTCGCCGAGCAGCTCTGGCCCGGGCGCGGCGACGCGCTCTCCCAGGCCTGGCGGGCCAAGCAGCTCGAGTACTCGTGGCTGCGCGCCATGTCCGGCCGCTACAAGCCGTTCTGGGACATCACCCGCGACGCGCTGCGCCACAGCACCGCCCGCCTCGGCCTGCCGCTCGACGCGGCACGCGAGACGCGGCTGATGAACCAGTACTCGAGCCTGTCGGCGTTCCCGGAGAACCTCGACGCGCTGCGTGCGCTCAAGGCCGCCGGCCTGCCGCTGGCCATCCTCACCAACGGCAACCGCGACATGATCGACGTCTCGGTGCGGAGCGCCGGCATGGACGGACTGTTCGACCACGTTCTGTCCTCGCAGCAGGTCGAGACCTTCAAGACCCTGCCGGCGATCTACGAGCTCGCGCCGGCCGCCTTCGGCTGCCGCGCCCGGCAGATCCTGTTCGTGTCCTCCAACGCCTGGGACGCGATCGCCGCCCGCTGGTTCGGCTACACCAGCTTCTGGATCAATCGGGCTGGTGCTCCACCCGAGCAGCTCGACACCGAGCCCGACCACGTCGGGACCCTGCTGAGCGACGTCGTCGCAGTCGCGACCCGTCGCGCCTGAGGCCGAGCCCCGATTCCGCTCCGAACCGCATTCCGAACCGTCCCCCTTTCCGACTTCCCCAGAGACCTGCCATGACCGCTCGCATCGAACTCCACGGCCTGAAGGTGGCCCGCCCGCTGCACGACATGATCGTGAACGAGGCGCTGCCCGGCACCGGCATCGACGCCGACACCTTCTGGAAAGGCCTGTCGTCGCTGGTCCACGAGCTCGGGCCCCGCAACCGCGAGCTGCTCGCCCGGCGCGACGCCCTGCAGGCCAGGCTCGACACCTGGCACGCCGCCCGCAAGGGCCAGCCGCACGACGCCGCCGCCTACACCGCCTTCCTGCGCGAGATCGGCTACCTCGTGCCCGAAGGCCCGGACTTCTCGGTCGACACCGCTGGCGTCGACCCCGAGATCGCGAGCATCCCCGGCCCGCAGCTGGTGGTGCCGGTCATGAACGCACGCTACGCGCTGAACGCGGCGAATGCCCGCTGGGGCAGCCTGTACGATGCCCTCTACGGCACCGACGCGATGGGCGATTCGCCCCAGCCGGGCGGCTACGACGAGGCGCGCGGCGCCCGCGTGATCGCCTGGGCCAAGACCTTCCTCGACGAGGTCGCGCCGCTCGCCTCGGGCAGCCATGCGGCGGTCACCGGCTACGCCGTCGTCGGCGGCGCGCTGCATGCGCGCACGGCCGCCGGCACGGTCGCGCTCGCGACGCCGGCGGCATTCGTGGGCTTGCGCGGCCCGGCCGAGGCGCCCACCGCGATCCTGCTGCGCCACAACCACCTGCACGTCGAGATCCGCATCGACGCCTCGAGCCCGATCGGCCGAAGCGACGCCGCCGGCGTGGCCGACGTGCTGCTCGAGTCCGCGATCACGACGATCATGGACTGCGAGGACTCGGTCGCCGCGGTCGACGCCGACGACAAGGCGCTGGCCTACCGCAACTGGCTCGGCCTGATGAAGGGCGACCTGGTCGAGACGGTGGCCAAGGGCGGCGGCACGTTTCAGCGCACGCTCTCGGGCGACCGCGAATACGTCGGCGCCGACGGCGCGCCGCGCGTGCTCAAGGGCCGCTCGCTGATGCTGGTGCGCAACGTCGGCCACCTGATGACCAACCCCGCGGTGCTCGATCGCGACGGCCACGAGGTCTTCGAGGGCCTGCTCGACGCGATGTGCACCGTGACCATCGCGCTGCACGATCTCAAGCGCACCGCCGGCCCGCGCAACTCGACGACCGGCTCGGTCTACGTGGTCAAGCCCAAGATGCACGGCCCCGAGGAAGTCGCCTTCGCCGACGCCATCTTCACGCATGTCGAGCACGCGCTCGGCCTGCCGCAGCACACGGTGAAGATCGGCATCATGGACGAGGAGCGCCGCACGACGGTCAACCTCAAGGAATGCATCCGCGCCGCGCGGCATCGCGTGGCCTTCATCAACACCGGCTTCCTCGACCGCACCGGCGACGAGATCCACACCTCGATGCAGGCCGGCGCGATGGTCCGCAAGGCCGACATGAAGGCGCAGGCCTGGATCCAGGCCTACGAGCTGTGGAACGTCGACGTCGGCCTGGCCTGCGGGCTGGCCGGCCGCGCGCAGATCGGCAAGGGCATGTGGGCGATGCCCGACCTGATGGCCGCGATGCTGCAGCAGAAGATCGGCCATCCGCAGGCCGGCGCCAACTGCGCCTGGGTGCCGAGCCCGACCGCGGCGACCCTGCACGCCACCCACTATCACACGATCGACGTGCTGGTCCGCCAGGCCGAGATCGCCCGCGGCGGCAAGCGCGCGAAGCTCGACGACATCCTGCACATCCCGGTGGCGGCATCGCCGACCTGGAGCGACGCCGACATCGACGCCGAGCTCGCCAACAACGCCCAGGGCATCCTCGGCTACGTGGTGCGCTGGGTCGACCAGGGCGTGGGCTGCTCGAAGGTGCCGGACATCAACGACGTCGGCCTGATGGAGGACCGCGCGACCTGCCGCATCTCGTCGCAGCACATCGCCAACTGGCTGTTCCACGGCGTCGCCAGCCGCGACCGCGTGATGGACGTGATGAAGCGGATGGCCGCCGTCGTCGATCGGCAGAACGCCGGCGACCCGGCGTACCGCCCGATGGCGCCCGGCTTCGACGGCATCGCCTTCCAGGCCGCCTGCGACCTCGTGTTCGAGGGTGCGCGCCAGCCTTCGGGCTACACCGAGCCGGTGCTGCACCGCCGCCGCCTGGAGCTCAAGGCCCGCGCGCACTGAGCGTCACGGGGCGTGCCGCTTCGCGCCCCGCGCACGCACCGGCGGCGCGAGGCCCGTGTCACCATCGAGGCCTGCCGCGCCCGAACGCGGCGCCGTCCCTCGAGGAGACACCATGAGCCCCCCTGCCGCAGCCGTCCGCTACCGCGTCTCCGACGGCGTAGCCGAGATCCTGATGGACCACGCGCCGGTCAACGCGCTGACGGTCGGCATGCTCGACGCGCTGCTCGCGGCCTTCGAGCGGGCCGCCGCCGACGCGGACGCGCGCGCGGTCGTCTTCGGCAGCGCCGTGCCCGGACGCTTCTGCGCGGGGCTCGATCTCAAGCAGTTCTCGCGTGCTGACGGCGACGGCGTGCGCGCGCTGCTCGAGCGGCTCTA
>JBIIPQ010000298.1:0-5504 GCA_044342535.1 Burkholderiaceae bacterium | reverse complement strand
CGGGCTCGGCGCCGATCGCGTTCAGCCCGGGGGTGTCGATCACCACCAGTCCGGTCTCGAGCAGCGGATGCGGGATGTTCACCAGCGCATGGCGCCAGCACGACACCTCGATCATGTCGGCATCGTCGGGGGCGATGGGCGAGGACGCGTCCTCGGCATCGAACAGGCCCATCAGCATCGCGTCCTCGACCGGCACGCGCTTGGTCTCGCGCACGCACTCGAAGGCGAGCTTCAGGCTCTCGACGTTCGTCGGGTCGATCGGGACGGTGCGCCACTCCTCCGGCGCATTGCGCAGGTCGGCGACCGACACGTCGCGCAGCCGCGTCTCGATGGGCAGCAGCCGGATGCCGGGGGACAGCGCGGGATCCCAGAGCAGCTCGGTCGGGCACATCGTCGTGCGGCCGGCCGACGAAGGCAGCACGCGCTGGCCGTAGTCGGAGAAGAACAGCGCGTTGATGAGCTCGGACTTGCCGCGCGAGAACTCGGCGACGAAGGCGACCGACATCCGATCGTCGCGCAGCCGGTCGAGCACCCGTGCGAGCCGCGCCTGCAGCGAGACGTCGGCAAGGCTCGCGTCTGCGAGCCAGTGGCCGTAGCGGCCGATCGCCCCGGCGAGTTCGCCGCGCCAGGCGCCGTATTCGCGGATGCGCTCGTTGAAACCGCTCATCGAATTCGTGCGATCCGCAGGGTCGGGCCGGCCTGGCCGGTCGGGATGCGACAACCGTTCGAGGTTAGCACAGGGGCCATGACCCGCGACGCATGCCCGAGGGCCGTCCCGCCCGCCCGACGGACGGCGACGCATCGACACAATCGCGCCGCAGGCCGTGGCCCGCGACCCGCAGCGGGGCGGGTTGCGGGCGAACGACTAAGTCGGTGGCAGACGTCAGCGCTGACAGCCGACGCACCAGTACGTGGCGCGCTGCTGGTCGCGCCGCATGCGCACCGGCTCGCCGCAGACGCGGCACGGCTGCCCCGCGCGGTCGTACACGTTGCACTCGAGCTGGAAATAGCCGCTGGCGCCTTCGCTGGAGACGAAGTCGCGCAAGGTGCTGCCGCCGGCGGCGATCGCGGCCGACAGCGTCGTGCGGATCGCGTCGGCCAGCCGGTCGCAGCGCGGACGCGTGAGGGTGCGCGCCGGGGTCGACGGCCGGATGCCGGCACGGAACAGGCTCTCGGACGCATAGATGTTGCCGACGCCCACCACCAGCGTGCCGGACAGCAGCAGCTGCTTGATCGCGACGCGCCGCCCGCGCGTGCCGGCGTGCAGCAGCGCGCCGTCGAAGCCCTCCGAGAAGGGCTCGATGCCGAGCGACGCCAGCAGCGGATGCCCCTGCGGCGACCCGTCGGCCGCGTCGTGCCAGAGGACGGCGCCGAAGCGGCGCGGGTCGTTGAGCCGCAGCACGCCGTCTCCGAACACCAGGTCGAGGTGGTCGTGCGCACGCAGCGGCAGGTCGGCACGTGCCCAGGCGAGCGTGCCGGACATGCCGAGGTGCACGATCAGCCAGCCGACGTCGAAGGCCAGCAGCAGGTACTTGCCCCGCCGCTCGACGGCCTCGAGCGTCCGTCCGGCGAGCCGCGCCTGGAGGTCGTCCGGGATCGGCCAGCGCAGCGCGGGCGCGCGGCGCTCGACCGACGTGACCGTGCGGCCGACCGCCGTGGCCGCCAAGCCGGTTCGGACCACTTCGACCTCGGGCAGCTCGGGCATCGGCGGGGTGTGAGGTTTGTCATGCCCGACCCGCGAAAGGGGACCGGCGCTCGGTTGCCCGGCAGTGTAAAGCAGCCTAAGATCGGCCCATGAAAGCAGTCATCGCGCTGGCCGCGGCCGTGGTCGCGGCCGCCGCGTCCGGGTGCGCGACGCAGGGTCCCGTCGCGTCGCCTCAGGCGGCCCCGGACACCCGCACGTCCGCCCCGCCCCCCTCCTCGTCACGACCCGCTGCCCCGGCGAGTCGCGCCGAGGCCGTCGCCGCGGCCGACACCGAGGGCACGCCACCCGACGTCGACCTCTCCCCGCAGATCCTGTTCCAGCTGCTCGCCGCGGACCTCGCCGCGCAGCGTGGCGATGCGGGCTCGGCATGGACCACCTACATGGCGGTGGCGCGCAGCACGCGCGACGCCCGCATCGCGCGCCGCGCCGCGGAGGTCGCCATCGGCGCCCGCGCGCTCGACGAGGCGGTGCAGTCCGCCCAGCTCTGGCGCGAGCTCGCGCCGGACTCGCGCGCCGCCTCGCAGATGCTCGAGACGCTGTGGCTGGGCTCGGGCCGCCTCAAGGACGTCGAACCGACGCTCGCCGAGCGGCTGGCACGCGCCCGCAGCGAAGGCACGCTGCCGATGGCCTACGCCCAGCTGCAGCGCTCGCTGCAGCGGGTGCAGGACCGCGCCGGTGCCTGGCAGATGCTGCAGCGGCTGAGCGCGCCCGACCTCGGCGTGGCCGCCGCACGGCTCGCCCGCTCGCAGCTCGCGTCGGCCGCCGAGGACTTCCCCGCGGCCGCCGCCGAGGCGCGCGAGGCACTGCGCCTCGCACCCGACGACGAGGAGGCGGTGGTCGCCGCCGCGCGCCACATCCACAAGCTGCCCGACGGCAAGGCCGAGGCGCTCGGCATCCTCGAGCGGTACCTGCAGCGCCAGCCGATGTCGCTCGAGGGCCGCTACGCGTACGCGCGCCTGCTGCTCGCCGACGGGCGCAACGACGAGGCGCGCGCCCAGTTCGAGCGCACGCTGGCGCAACGCCCCGACAGCCCGGCCGTGCTCTTCTCCCTCGCCCAACTCGCCTGGCAGGGCAAGCAGCCCGCCGAGGCGACCCGCTACCTGAAGCGCTTCGTCGAGCTGCCGCGCTCGGTGCCGCGCGACAACACGCCGGCGCTGCTGTTCCTGGCCCAGATCGCCGAGGAGGGCAACCGTCCCCAGGAGGCGATCGACTGGCTCGAGAAGGTGCCGCGCGGCGAGGAGTACGTTCCGGCGACCATCCGGCGCGCACTGCTGATGGGCAAGGCGGGCCAGGTCGAGGCCGCCCGCGAAGTCCTGCGCGAGGTGACCGCCAGCGGCCAGCGCGAGCGCGCCCAGCTGCTCGCGGCCGAGTCGCAGGTGCTGCGCGACGCCCGTCGCAACCAGGATGCATTCGACGTGCTGGCCGCCGGCCTCGAGCGCATGCCCGACAGCACCGAGCTGCTCTACGACCATGCGATGGCCGCCGAGCGCATCGACCAGCTCGCGGTGATGGAGCGCTCGCTGCGCCGGCTGATCGATCTGCGCCCCGACCACGCCCATGCGTACAACGCGCTCGGCTACACCTTCGCCGATCGCAACATCCGGCTCGATGAGGCCCGCACGCTCATCCAGAAGGCGCTCGACCTCGCCCCCGAGGATCCGCACATCCTCGACAGCATGGGTTGGGTGCTGTTCCGCCAGAAGGACTATCCGCGCGCGCTCGAGTACCTGCGCAAGGCCTACGGGCTGCGCCCCGAGGTCGAGATCGCGGCGCACCTCGGCGAAGTGCTGTGGGCGATGGGCCGGACCGACGAGGCGCGCACGCTGTGGCGCGAAGCCCGCGTGCGCGAGCCCGACAACTCCATCCTCCGCGAGACGCTGGCCCGGCTGAATGTGGCGCTCTGAGCGCCGCATCCGTCCGATCGGCCGGGACGCACTGCGCCGTCTCGCGGTGGCCCTCGCGGTCTGCGGCGCGGCGCTCGCCGCGACAGGCTGCGCGGTGGCCCCGCCCGCGCCCGCAGGCATGCCGCCCGAGACATCGGTCCGCGAGTGGAACGGCCGCTTCTCGGTCGTGGTGGAGGCCGCGCTGCCGGGCGGCAACCAGGACACCATCGTCGGACGCTTCGCGCTCGCCGCGCGGGGCGCACCCGGTGCCCGGGCCCTCGACCTCGAACTCGTCTCGCCGTTCGGCCAGACGGTCGCCACCGGCCGACGCGAGCCCGACGGACGCGCGATGCTGACCCTGTCGGACGGGCGCACGCTGCGCGCGCCGTCGCTGGACGCCCTGCTCCAGCAGGCCCTGGGCTGGCCGCTGCCGATCGAGCGGCTGCCCGACTGGCTCGACGACCGGTTCGAGACCGTGGTCACCCGCGATGCCGAGGGCCGCGTCGCGACCGCAGAGGACAGCGGCTGGCGCATCGAGCGCGAGCCGCGCCGCTGGACACTGCGGCGGCCGCACGAGGGCACGCAGCTGCGCGTCGGGCTGGTGCTCGACCGCTGAACGCAGCCCCCGTCGTCCTGCAGCATCCTTCAGCATCCTTCGCCCTCCTTTCGCCCTCCTCCGACCCCTTCGTCCGCAGATGCTCCGCGAGATCCTCCAGGCGCCCGCCCCGGCGAAGCTGAACCTGTTCCTGCACGTGACCGGGCGGCGTGCCGACGGCTATCACGAGCTCGAGACTGTCTTCCAGCTCGTCGACCTCTGCGACCACGTCGACCTGCGGCTGCGCGACGACGGCGAGATCCGCCGCGAGGGCGCACTGCCCGGCGTGCCTCCGGAGGCCGACCTGATCGTCCGGGCGGCGCGCCTGCTGCAGGCCGAGAGCGGCACGACGCTCGGCGCCGACCTCGCGCTGGACAAGGCCATCCCGATGGGCGGCGGCCTGGGCGGCGGCAGCTCGGACGCAGCGACCGTCCTGATGGCGCTGAACCGCCTGTGGCGGCTCCACTGGCCGCCCGAGCGGCTCGCGGCGCTCGGCCTGCGGCTCGGCGCCGACGTGCCCTTCTTCGTCTTCGGCCGGACCGCGTACGCCACCGGGGTCGGCGAGCGGCTCGAGGCGCTCGAGCTGCCCGAGTCCTGGTTCGTCATCGTGGCGCCGCCGGTGATGGTCCCGACCGCGGGCGTGTTCGCCGCTCCAGAATTGACACGTGACACCGAACCCCTCAGAATTGCGGGTTCTTCGCGGGACGACTGGGTCTGGCAGGGCGGAAACGACCTGCAGCCGGTGGTCCTGAGGCGGTACCCGGAAGTGGCGGCAGCGTTGTCGTCGCTCGAGGGCGCAGCCCTCGCGGCGGGGCTGGATCCCGCACGGGCCCGGATGTCCGGGTCAGGTGCGTGCGTGTTCTGCCCCACCCCCACCGAAGCCCTCGCCGGGCGGTTGGCGGGGGACGTGCTGCGCAGCGAAGTCGGGACGGTCCGGGTCTGTCGCGGGCTGTCGCGTCATCCGTTGGGGAGTCGCCAAGTTGGTTAAGGCACCGGATTTTGATTCCGGCATGCGAAGGTTCGAATCCTTCCTCCCCAGCCCACCCTTTGTGTACCGACGATGAACCGGCCCGTGCGTAGCGCAACCGATCTGCTCCGGCCCGAAGGTCTGATGGTCTTCACCGGCAACGCGATCCCGAAGCTCGCCGCCGCCGTGGCCGGGCATCTGGGCATCGGTCTGGGCAAGGCCACCGTAGGGCGGTTCTCCGACGGCGAGGTGATGGTCGAGATCCTCGAGAACGTCCGCGGCAAGGACGTCTTCGTGCTGCAGTCCACCTGCGCACCGACCAACGACAATCTGATGGAACTGCTGGTGATGGTC
>JBIIPQ010000297.1:0-5511 GCA_044342535.1 Burkholderiaceae bacterium | reverse complement strand
CGGCGCCTCGGGACACATCGCCGGCGCGATCAACCCGGCCTCGAAGAACCGGCGCAGCTACTGGATCGGCGAGACGCTGCCGGACTCGCCCGACGCCTGGCTGGCCGCCGCCGTCGAGCATCCGGGGAGCTGGTGGAACGACTGGGCGGCCTGGCTCGAGGCCTACAAGGGCCCGGTGCGCCCCGCGCCGACGAAGCTCGGCGATGCGGCGAATCCGCCGCTCGAGCCCGCCCCCGGACGCTACGTGAAGATGAAGGCGAAGCCCGAAGCCGGGGCCGCCGCGATGTTTCCCCAACCTTGAACCAACGCCCGGGATACGGGCCCGACGGAGACAGACGATGAGCAAGCTCGCATACGTGACCGGTGGCATGGGTGGGATCGGAACCGCGATCTGCCGCAAGTTCCACGACATGGGCTACACCGTGATCGCCGGCTGCGGTCCGACCCGGAACTTCGACAAGTGGCTGGCCGAGCAGAAGGCCGAGGGCTACACCTTCATCGCATCGGTCGGCAACGTGTCCGACTGGGAGTCGACGAAGGTGGCCTTCGACAAGGTCAAGGCCGAGCACGGCAACCCGGACGTGCTGGTCAACAACGCGGGCATCACCCGCGACGGCGCGTTTCGCAAGATGTCGCTCGACGACTGGAACGCGGTGATCTCCACCAACCTGAACAGCCTGTTCTGCGTGACCAAGCAGGTCATCGACGGCATGCTCGACAAGGGCTGGGGGCGGATCATCAACATCTCGTCGGTCAACGGCGAGAAGGGCCAGTTCGGCCAGACCAACTACTCGGCGGCCAAGGCCGGCATGCACGGCTTCACGATGGCGCTCGCCCAGGAAGTCGCGTCCAAGGGCGTGACGGTCAACACCGTTTCCCCCGGCTACATCGCCACCGACATGGTGATGGCGGTCCGCGAGGACGTGCGCGAGAAGATCATCCAGACCATCCCGGTCAAGCGGCTCGGACGCGCCGAGGAGATCGGGTCGATCTGCGGCTGGCTCTCCACCGACGACGCCGGTTACACCACCGGGGCGGACTTTTCGTGCAACGGGGGCCTGCATATGGGATGATGCAGCGCGGCAAAGACCCCGGAGACATCGATGGCAAATGCCTCGAGATTGATCAAGAAGTATCCGAACAGACGTCTGTACGACACGCAGACGAGCGCGTACATCACGCTCGCCGACGTCAAGCAGCTGGTGCTGGACAACGAGGTCTTCAGGGTCATCGATGCCAAGTCCGAGGACGACCTGACGCGCAGCATCCTGCTGCAGATCATCCTGGAGGAGGAGGCGAGCGGCGCGCCGCTCTTCTCCTCCCAGATGCTCTCCCAGATCATCCGGTTCTACGGCCACGCCATGCAGGGGATGATGGGCGCCTACCTCGAGAAGTCGATGGGAGCGTTCGTCGATGTCCAGCAGAAGTTCCAGGAGCAGTCCAAGGCCTTCTACGACCCGAAGGGGCTGGTTGCCAGCCCCGAGCTCTGGACCCAGTTCATGCAGGTCCAGGCCCCGATGATGCAGGGCATGATGAGCCACTACATCGACCAGTCGAAGAACCTGTTCGTGCAGATGCAGGACCAGATGCAGCAGCAGGCCCGGTCGGTGTTCCAGAACTTCCCGTTCCCAGGCGCGCCCGGTGCGACGCCTCCGGGTGCGACGCCTCCGGGTGCACCGCCTCCGCCCCCGGGCGAGACCGGCAAGAAGTGACCCGGTCGGGCGCGGCCCGGCCAAGCGGCAGGGTCACCCCGCCGCGATAGAATCGGCGGTTTGACCGAACCGGGCCTCGCAGGCCCGTCCGCGATGCCCTCCGTCCCTGTCAAGCGGCCTCGCGCCGCCCCCCGTGCCGCCGCCGCATCGACCGCCGGGGTCGCGCCGCGCGTGGGTTTCGTGAGCCTCGGCTGCCCGAAGGCCCTGGTCGACGCCGAGCGCATCGTCACGCAGCTCCGCGCCGAGGGCTACGTGATCTCGCCGAGCTACCAGGATTCCGACCTGGTGGTGGTCAACACCTGCGGGTTCATCGACGACGCCGTGCGCGAGTCGCTCGATGCGATCGGCGAGGCGCTCGCCGAGAACGGCAAGGTGATCGTCACCGGCTGCCTGGGCGCGAAGGCCGGCAGCGAGGGCGGCAGTCTGGTCGCGGAGACACATCCGAGCGTGCTCGCGGTCACCGGTCCGCATGCCCTCGAGGAGGTGATGGGTCACGTCCACACGCACCTGCCGCGTCCGCACGATCCATTCGTGGACCTGGTGCCCGACGGCGGCGTCAAGCTCACCCCGCGCCACTACGCTTACCTGAAGATCTCCGAAGGCTGCAACCACCGCTGCAGCTTCTGCATCATTCCCTCGATGCGGGGCGACCTGGTGAGCCGCCCGATCGGCGAGGTGGTGCGCGAGGCGCAGGCGCTGTTCAAGGCCGGCGTCAAGGAGCTGCTGGTGATCTCTCAGGACACCAGCGCCTACGGGGTGGACATCCGCTACCGCACCGACTTCGTCGACGGCCGCCCGGTGCGCACCCGCATGACCGAGCTGTGCCGCGAGCTCGGCCGCGTCGCCCAGGATCACGGCGCCTGGATCCGGCTCCATTACGTGTACCCGTACCCGCATGTCGACGAGGTGCTCGAGCTGATGGCCGAGGGCCAGGTGCTGCCGTACCTCGACGTGCCGTTCCAGCATTCGCATCCCGAAGTCCTCAAGCGGATGAAGCGGCCGGCCAGCGGGGAGCGCAACCTCGAGCGCATCCAGGGCTGGCGCAAGATCGTGCCGGCGCTGACGGTGCGCAGCACCTTCATCGCCGGCTTCCCCGGCGAGACCGAGGCCCACTTCGAGGACCTGCTGGCCTTCCTGAAGGAAGCCGAGCTCGATCGCGTCGGCTGCTTCGCCTATTCGCCGGTGGAAGGCGCGACCGCGAACGACCTCGACGGCGCGCTGCCCGACGAGGTCCGCGAGGACCGCCGCAAGCGCTTCATGCAGGTCCAGCAGCGGATCAGCCGGCGCCTCCTCAAGCGCAAGGTCGGCAGCGTGCAGCGCGTGCTGATCGACGCCGCCGGACCCGAAGGCGCCATCGGGCGCTCGTCGGCCGACGCGCCCGAGATCGACGGCGTCGTGCACATCGCGCCGCATCCGACGCTGAAGGCGGGAGCCTTCGTGGACGTCGTCATCGAGGCTTCGGATGCGCACGACCTGTTCGGCGCGGTTGCGGGCGTCGACGGGGCGGCCTGGAGCGCGGCGCCCCCGGCCCCGGCCCCGGCGCCGCGCAAGCGGGCGGCGGCCCGCCGCTAGCGAGCGCCAGCGTGTCCGCGTCGGCTGTTTGCGTCGCCGCTCGGCGACACCTGCTGGCGAGGCTGGAGGGGCTGGCGCGGGGCATCGCGGTCGGTGCCGCGATGGGCGTCGGCGCGGCGGGCGCCGTTCGGGCCCAGGGCCGCGTACCCGAGTCGGGGGGGCCCGACGGCCGCGATGCGGCACTGATCCGGGCCGCCGCTGCGGGCGATGCGGCCGAGGTCGCGCGTCTCCTCGGCGACGGCGCGAGCGTCGGCGCCCGAGACCTACGCGGGCGCACGGCACTGCTGGTCGCCACCGATGCGAACCAGCCTGCGGTCGCCCGCACGCTGATCGCTGCGGGGGCCGACGTCAACGCGCAGGACGCGCAGCGCGACTCCGCCTTCCTGCTCGCCGGCGCGCGCGGCCACGTCGAGATCCTGCGGATGACGATCGCCGCGGGTGCCGACCTGAAGCGCCGCAACCGCTACGGCGGCACCGCGCTGATCCCCGCCTGCCACTATGGCCACGTCGAGGCCGTGCGCATGCTGCTGCAGACCGCGATCGACGTCGACCACGTCAACGACCTCGGCTGGACCGCGCTGCTCGAGACCGTGATCCTTGGCGACGGCGGGCCCGCGCATGCCGAGATCGTGCGGATGCTGCTCGCCCGGGGCGCCGACCCGTCGAAGCCCGACCGCGATGGCGTGACGCCCCTCGCCCATGCGCGGCGGCGGGGACAGCGCGAGCCCGAACGGCTGCTGGTCGCGGCCGGGGCACGCTGAGGACGCCTCGGGGCGGGCGCGCGCCGCGTGAACCGCAGGCCCGCGACCGCCGGGGGGCATTGCGCATCGGCGCGGCGGGCGGGCATCATCGCCCGGGCGCACGCGACTGCACCCGACCCACGAGGAGACGACGATGACCGAATCGACCAAGTACCTGCTGCCCGAGGACCGGATCCCCAAGCGCTGGTACAACATCCAGGCAGACCTGCCCAAGCCGCTGCCCGCTGTGCTGCACCCCGGCACGCTGCAGCCGGTGGGGCCCGACGACCTCGCGCCGCTGTTCCCGATGGAACTGATCATGCAGGAGGTCAGCACCGAGCGCGAGGTGGAGATCCCCGAGCCGGTGCGCGAGGTCTACCGGCTCTGGCGCCCGGCGCCGCTGTTCCGTGCGCACCGGCTCGAGAAGGCGCTGGGTACCCCCGCGAAGATCTTCTACAAGTACGAGGGCGTCAGCCCGGCGGGTTCGCACAAGCCGAACACCGCGGTCGCCCAGGCGTTCTACAACAAGGCGGCGGGCGTCAAGCGACTGTCGACCGAGACCGGCGCCGGCCAGTGGGGCTCGTCGCTGGCCTTCGCGGGCAACCTGTTCGGCCTGGAGGTGCAGGTGTTCCAGGTCCGTGTCTCGTACGACCAGAAGCCGTACCGGCGCGCGCTGATGGAGACCTACGGCGCGCGCTGCCTGCCCTCGCCGTCGACCGAGACCGCCTACGGCCGCAGCGTGCTCGAGCGCACGCCGAACCACCCCGGGTCGCTCGGCATCGCGATCTCCGAGGCGGTCGAGGTCGCGGTGCAGCGCGAGGACACCAAGTACGCGCTCGGCTCGGTGCTGAACCACGTGCTGCTGCACCAGACCATCATCGGGCTGGAATCGATGGAGCAGATGGAGATGGCCGGCGCCTGGCCGGACGTGGTCGTCGGCTGCACCGGGGGCGGCTCGAACTTCGCCGGCATCGCGTTCCCCTTCATCGGCGACGCGCTGCGCGGCGGACGCCGTGCCCGGATCGTCGCGGTCGAGCCCGCGGCCTGCCCGTCGCTCACGCGCGGCAAGTACGCCTACGACTTCGGCGACACCGCGCACATGACGCCGCTCACCAAGATGCACACGCTCGGGTCGACCTTCACGCCCCCCGGCTTCCACGCCGGCGGGCTGCGCTATCACGGCATGGCGCCGCTGGTCTCGCATCTGAAGGAACTCGGGCTGATCGAGGCGACCGCCTACCATCAGACCGAGTGCTTCGCCGCCGGCGTGACCTTCGCGCGCGCCGAGGGCATCGTGCCGGCGCCCGAGGCGAACCATGCGGTGAAGGGCGCGATCGAGGAGGCACTGCGCTGCAAGCGGGAAGGGCGCTCGGAGACGATCCTCTTCAACCTCTGCGGGCACGGCCACTTCGACATGCAGGCGTACATCGACTACGCGGCCGGGAAGCTGACCGACCAGCAGTACGACCCGAAGGAGCTGGCGATGG
>JBIIPQ010000295.1:0-5512 GCA_044342535.1 Burkholderiaceae bacterium | reverse complement strand
GCGCAACGGCTCGTTCGCGCACGGCGTGACCTACGCCGGCCATCCGGTCGCCTCCGCGGTGGCGGTCGAGGCGCTGAAGATCTACGAGGAGCGCGACATTGCCGGGCATGTGCGCGCGGTGTCGCCGCGCTTCCTCGCGCGCGTGCATGCACTCGATGCCCATCCGCTGGTCGCCGGGCCCCGCGGCGTCGGACTGATCGGCGCGATCGAGCTGGTCCGCGACAAGGCCTCGCGCGCGCCCTTCGATCCGACGAGCGGCGTGCAGGCGCGGCTCGCCGACGCCGTGCTGGAAGAAGGGCTGATCACGCGCTCGCTGCGCGACACGGTGGCGTTCTGCCCGCCGCTCATCATCACCGAGCCGCAGGTCGACGAGATGTTCGACAAGTTCGAGCGGGCACTCGACACGACGCTCGCCTTGGCGCGCTCGAAGTCGCTCGTCGACTGACTGGGGGATGCTCGGGATGAAAGTCTTCCACTCCGATGCGCAGGCCGGCCACGCGCCTCGGTGCTATGCGATCGGCGGCGAGGTCGTGGCGGCGCGGGAGACGCCCGAGCGTATCGACGCGCTCCTCACGGCGCTGCGCGGCGCCGGCCATCCCGTGCTCGCGCCGCGCGGCCACGGGATCGAGCCGCTTCGCCGGCTGCATACCGACGACTACCTCGAGTTCCTGCGGACCGCGCACGCGCGCTGGAGGCAGGCCTTCCCGAGCGGGCCGCGCAGCGAGTGGGTGCTGCCCTATGCCTTCCCGAACCGGCACATGGACGCGCGGCCGGGCAGCGTGCTCGGGCAGGCCGGCTGGCACCTGTCCAGCACGACGGTGCCGATCGGCGCCGGTACATGGGCCGCGATCCAGGGCGCAGCCGACTGCGCACTCGACGGCGCCGATGCGCTGCTCGCCGGCGAGCGCGAGGCCTACGCGCTGTGCCGGCCGCCGGGCCACCATGCGTACGCCGACGTGGGCGCGGGCTTCTGCTACGTGAACAACGCCGCGGTCGCGGCCGAGGACCTCGTGCGGCGGCTCGGCCGCGTTGCGGTCCTCGACGTCGACGTCCATCACGGCAACGGCACGCAGGGGCTCTTCTACGAGCGCGCCGACGTGCTGTTCGTGTCGGTGCATGCCGATCCCGACGCGGGCTTTCCGTTCTTCGCCGGGCGCGCCGACGAGACCGGCCGCGACGCGGGCGCGGGCTTCAACCTGAACCTGCCGCTGCCGTCGGGTACGACGGACGCGAGCTGGCTCGACGCGATCGGCACGGCTGCGACCGCGGTCCGCCGCTTCGATCCGGCCGCGCTGGTCGTCTCGCTGGGGTTCGACGCGTTCGAGCGCGACCCGTCGGCACTGCTGGCGGTGAGCACCGAGGGGTTCCGCGCCTGCGGCCGCACGGTCGGCGCGCTCGGGCTGCAGACGTTGCTGGTGCAGGAAGGCGGCTATGCGCTCGACGCGCTGGGCACCAACCTGCTGGCATTCCTCGACGGATTCGGCGACGCGCGACGCTGACGCCCGACCGGGCCGGACGGGGGTCCGCTCAGAAGCGCAGCTCCGACGACAGCATCAGCGCAAATCCGTCGGCGTCGAGGCCGTTGGCGTAGACGGTACGCCGCCAGGTGCCTTCGATCGCCAGCGTCGTCTTCGGACTCGGATCCCAGAACAGGTTCGAGAACACCGTGCGGTTGCTCGCGATGCCGCTGCCGGCGAGGTCCGCAGCGTCGGCCCGGTCGACCCCGTAGCCCATGTGCGAGTGCAGGGTCGGTGTCCACCACCATGCCAGTTCGCCCCAGCCGCCGCGGCTGCCGATCGCGCGCCGCGTCGCACCCACTGTCTGGAAGATCGCACCCAGGTACGGGCCCAGCGCGCGGCCCTGGTACAGCTCGCCCTGCAGCCCGAACTGCCGGCCGATACGCAGCCCACCCTCGAGCGCCACGCCCGACAGACGCGTTTCGTAGGGCGCGAACGCGCCGCCGGTGCTGAACGTCCGGAATTCGCCGGTTACGCCGGACAGGCCCAGCTCCCACTTCGGCCAAGGCACCCACGAGCCCTCGCCGCGCGGCGCGCCCGATGTGTAAGCCACCCGGCCCTCGAGATTCGGCACGCCGGTGTTCTCCGTCGACGCGAGCGTCGGCGGCTTGATGTTCGACGGCAGCGCGTCGGCGACCGCGGCCTGCAGCGTCAGCCGGTCGGGGCCCCAGGCCACGAGGCGCTCGGCGCGCAGCTGCGGCTTGAACGAGTTGCCCGGGTTGCCGCTGCCCGCGAACGCCGACATCCGGTCGACCATCGTCGGGATCCGCGGGCTGAAGACGTCCATCTGCAGGCCGGCGGCGAAGCGGGTGTCGCGGCTCGTCGCGTCCACGTAGGCGAAGCCCGGATAGAAGCCGTACTGCCCGGAGAACACGTTGCCATCGAACAGGTAGCCGTAGATCGCGCCGCCGAGCCGGAATTCGCCGAGCTGCGCGCCTTCCACGCCGATGTAGAGGGACGACAGCCGCGCGTCGATCTTCGTCGTGCCGTCGCGCACGCCGGGCAGCGACGGCAGGACCAGGAACGGCGTCGCGTCGGGCTGCATCCGCGCGGTGGTCGAGGTGACCGTGGTACGCAACGCACCGCCCAGCGTCACCTTGATGCCGTCGAAGCGGGCGCGGACCGGCTCGGGCTCGGGCGGCACCACGGCGCGCCCCGGCCCGCCGGCCGCGGGCGAACCAGCCGCCCCGGCGGCCGCGGGTGCCGCGGGTGCCGCGGGTGCCGCGACTGTCCCCGTCCGACCGGCCAGCGCCTCGAGCTGGCGCGCCTGCTCGTCGAGCCGTGCTCGATGCTCGCGCAGTTCGCGCTCCTGGGCGTCGAGTCGCGCCCGCTGCTCGGCGATCCGCGCACGTAACGCCTCGATCTCCTGCTCCGGCCCCATCGCGAGCGCGGCCGACGCGGTACCGGCGAGCACCGCCACGCACGCACCTCGCGCCAGCCTGGCCCGCGCGACGCACGCGGCCCTCACTTCGACGCGCTCCAGACGACCCGCCCCTCCTTCACCGTCTGCAGCACCGGGATGTCCTTGATCGTCCGCGGCGGCACCTTCAGCGGATTCGCACCGAGGATCACCATGTCGGCGAGCTTGCCGGGCTCCAGCGTCCCCTTGGTCTTCTCCTCCTTGATCTGCCAGGCGGCCATCTCGGTCACCGCCTTCAGCGCGACGTACGGGGAGACCCGCTCGTCGGCGCCGACGACCCGGCCGCTGGCTGCGACGCGGTTCACGCCGCCGTCGACCAGCGGGAGGATCCACGGCTGCGGAGACACCGGGGCATCGTGCGAGAAGGTGAACGGCAGCTGCTTGCGCGACAGCGTGCCCGCAGCGAGCGCCGTGGTACCGCGGGCGGCGCCCCACAGCCGCATCACCGCGTCGCCCCCGGTCACGATCGAGCTGGTCAGGAAGCTGGGCACCGCGCCCACCGACTTCAGCCGTGCGATCTGGTCGGGTCGCATGTAGGCGCCGTGCACGAACACCGGCCGGTGGTCGGCCGGCCCGTGCCGGGCGATCGCTCGGTCGATCGCGCGCAGCGCCTGGTCGACCGCGGCGTCGCCGTTCATGTGCAGGTTCATCTGCACCCCGGTCTTCCAATACCGGTCGAACGCCGCCTGCACCACCTCGTCCGGGATCTGCTGGAAGCCCGTGTAGGTACCGGTCTTGCCCGGCGGATTGGTGGCGTACGGCTCCGAGAACCACGCGGTGTCGACGCTGCCGTCCAGCCAGAACTTCACGCCCCCGAGGCGCACGCGGTTCACGTAGCGCTGGTCGAGGTCGGGTCGCACCGCGAGCAGGCGCTCGCGTATCCCGCCCCCTGACGCGAGCGCCTGATCGACCAGCGCGCGCTGCCGCCCGTCGGCGGCATCGCCGGCCGGCACGGGGTAGTCACGTCGGACCTGCCGGGCGACCTCGGCTGCCTTGTCGACCGTACTGTCCTTCGCGCACACGTACAGGTCGATCGGCAGCAGCTGCCGATCGATCGCATTGCGTACCACGTCGAAGTCGTCTTCGCCCAGGCCGAGCCCGCATTCCATCGCCGTCGTCTGACCGTGGCTCATCCACAGCCGCGACGCCTCGATCGCCACCCGATCCGCGAGGTCGCCAGTGAACGGCGGCCGGAGCTTGCGTACCGCGTTGAGCGCGGTCTCCTCCATCGGTCCGGCGAGCGAGCGGCCGTCGGCCTTGCGCGCGAAGCTGCCCCCCTCCGGATCGGGCGTGGACCCGTCGATGCCCGCGGCCTTGAAGGCCGCCGAGTTGCCGGCGCCGAGGTGGCCCGAGCTGTCGACGATCAGCACCGGCCGATCGGTCGCCACCGAGTCGAGCTCCTCGATCGTCGGCGGGCGGCGCTCCTTCAAGTCGCGGCTGAGATAGCCGAAGCCGACGATCCACGCACCCTCGGGTACCTTCGCCGCGTGCGCCTTCATCCGGGCCAACACGTCAGCCACGTCGGCCGACCCGAACAGGTTGGCGTCCATCAGGTTCTTGCCGAAGTACACGAAGTGACCGTGGGCGTCGATGAAGCCGGGCAGCAGCGTTCGCCCCTTCAGATCCACCAGTTCGGTGGACTGACCTCGCAGCCGCATCGCGCCGGCCCGGTCGCCGACGTAGACGATCTTTCCGTCGCGCACCGCGAGCGCCTGAACGTAGTTCGGCCGATGCCCCTTCATCGTGAGGATGTCGCCTCCGACGTAGATCGTCTGCACGGGCTGCGCGCGCGCGGCCGAGGGGGCGAGTGCGGCAGCTACGACGACGAGTGCCGCGGCGACGGCGAGTCTCGCGCCGCGTTCGGGGGACGGGAGGGGCATCGGGGACTCCGTGGCGGCATCTTCGACCGGCGAATGGACATCGCCGACCCGAAAAACTACCTTTTCTGAAGAGGTTATCACCCCCGACCAGGAAGATGGTGACGCTTCGGACACCCTCCGGCCGCCGAACGCGACGAACCGCCGCGTGCGCGAGGTGAGCGCACGACGCGCCAGGGCGCGTTCAGCCCCGCTGCGCCATCTTCGGATCGAGGGTGTCGCGCAGCCCGTCGCCCAGCACGTTGACCGCGAGCACGGTGAGCGCGAGGCACGCGCCGGGGAAGAAGATCACGTGCGGATGGACGCGGAACAGTGCGCGGCCCTCGGCGATGATGTTCCCCCAGCTCGGAATCTCCGGCGGGATGCCCACGCCGAGGAAGGACAGCGCAGCCTCGGCGAGCATCGCCGACGCGCAGACGAAGGTGCCCTGCACGATCAGCGGCGACACCGTGTTCGGCAGCACGTGCCGCCACAGCAGCTTGAACGGCGCCGTGCCGACGGTGACCGCGGCCTCGACGTAGGGCTCCTCGCGCACCGACAGCACCACCGAGCGCACCAGCCGCACCACCCGCGGCACGTCGGGCACGACGATCGCGAGGATCACGGTGACGAGCCCGCCGCCCCAGATCCCCACCAGCGCGATCGCGAGCAGGATGCCCGGGATCGCCATCAGCCCGTCCATCACCCGCATCACCGGC
>JBIIPQ010000296.1:0-5512 GCA_044342535.1 Burkholderiaceae bacterium | reverse complement strand
GCCGGCCTCCTGCGCGCGGCGCGCGAGCAGCGGCCCGGCCAGCGCATCGGCCTCGACGTTGACCATCACGACGTGCTTGCCGTGTTCGCAGCAGGCCAGCACGTGGGCGATGCCGGCCGCCGGATGACCGGTCGCGTCGATGATCACGTCCAGCTCGGGCGCGGCGATCAGCGCGAAGGCGTCGTCGACGATGCGCGTCGTGCCGCGCGCGGCGGCATCGGCGAAGCTGCGCGCGCCCAGCCGGTCGGCCGGCCAGCCGACGCGCTTGAGCGCGGCCTTCGCACGGGCCGGCTGCAGGTCGGCCACGCCGACCAGATGCATGCCCGGCGTGCGCAGCGCCTGCGACAGGTACATCGTGCCGAACTTGCCGGCGCCGATCAGGCCGATACGCAGCGGCCGGCCTTCGGCGGCTCGCTGCTGGAGCATCCTGTGGAGATTCATCGCTCGACGGGCCTCAGGCGGGCTGCGCGAGCGGCAGCTCGGCGATGCGCACCGAGCGGTCCGTCAGGCAGTCGTCGGCGAGCGCCGTGATCGGCGTGAAGTCGCGGTGCGCGATGTAGTCCGGGCGCTTGAAGCGGCGGATGTGGTTCGAGACCGCGCACAGGCTCAGGTAGACGATGGTGCGGTGCCACGGCGACATGTTCGACGGCGAGCCGTGCACCAGGCACGAGTGGAACAGCAGCATCGAGCCGGCCGGGCCCTTGGGCGCGACGATGCCGCCGCGATCGACCAGGTCGGTGATCGTGCGCTCGTCGATGGTCCACAGCGGGTAGCTGGTGGTCGACAGGTCGTGGCTCGCGGCGAGGGCGCCGGCCTTGTGCGAGCCCGGGATGAAGAGCAGCGGCCCGTTGAACTCGTTGACCTCGTCGAGAAACACCGAGACGTTCATCGCACGGGCGTCGGGCATCTCGTCGTCGGCCTGCCAGGTGCCGTAGTCCTGATGCCACTGCCAGACATCGCCGTCGAAGGCCTGTTTGCCGTTGACCTTGAACTGGTGCATGTAGACCGGCTCGCCGAAGAGCTGTTCGGCCGGGCCGATCATCCGCGGATGGCGTCCGAGCTTGGCGAAGCCCTCGCTCATCAGGTGTGCGGCGAAGACCGTGCGGACCGCGTCGGAGCCCTTCTCGCGGATGATCTCGGGGCGATGCTGGGCGTAGATCGAAGGGACCTCGGCCTTGAGCACGGCCATCTCTTCGGCACTGAACAGGCCGGGGAAGAACAGGTAGCCGTCGCGCTCGAAGCGTTCGATCTGCTCGGGGGTCAGTTTCATCGTCGTCTCCTCGTGGGGGTGTCGCCGGCGACGGCCGGCAGTTCGTGATGGACGGCCGCGCGCAGCATCGTCAGCGCGGAGGCCTCGCAGTGCTCGTGGGCGAGCCGTTCGGCGAGGCGCGCGTCGCCGCGCACCACCGCGTTCAGGATCGCCAGGTGCTCGTTCCAGACCGCGCGCAGCGACGCGGTCTGCCGCAGGTAGGTCGCCATCGCGCGCCGGGTGTGCAGCCAGTGGACCTCGGCCGTCTCCACCAGCACCGGGTTGTGCGCGGCGTCGTACAGGAAGCGGTGGAAGGCGACGTCGGCATCGACCATGGCGCGCAGCTCGCCCGCGGCCGCGGCGGCACGCCCGGCTCGGATCAGCGCGGCGCCCGGCTCGCGCAGCTCGGGCCGCGGCCGGTAGGCGGCCGATCGGGCGGCGAGCGCATCGAGCGCGCCGCGCACGCCGTACAGGTGCTGCACGAACGCGGCGGTCAGCGGCACCACCTCGACGCCGCGCCGGTTCGGCTCGTCCTTCACCAGTCCCTGGCTGCGCAGCAGCAGCAGCGCCTGCAGCACCGGCTGGCGCGACACGCCGAGCCGCTCGGCCAGGGCCTCCTGGGTATGCCGCTCGCCGGGGGCGAGCTCGCCGGCCACGATCGCGTCGAGCAGCGCGCGATAGGTCCGCTCGACCAGCGCGGGCGCGGCGTCGAGGGCGGACAGGCGGGGGGCGGGGCGGGGTGGCATGAGCGCGAATACCGTATACAGAACACGTTACCTGAAGTCGGCCGCGGCGTCGATCCAGGCGTTACGATGGTTTCAAGCACGACCCACGAAGGCTGGACGATGACCCAAGCTGCGCTCCATTCCGACGACGAACCCGTCCTCGAACCGCCGGCCCTCGAGCACGCCTCGGCGCTCGACCTGATGTGCGCGCGCTTCGCGCTGCGCACCGTGCTCGCGCTCGGCCCGCGCTTCAACCTGCGCCGCGACATCAACAACGTGGTCACCCTCGCCGGCCGCTGGCTGCTGTGGCCGAGCGGCACCTTCGTGCGTCTGCAGACCTACGTGGCGCGGCGATGCGCCGAGGCCCCGGCCTGGGCGGGGGCCGGCGAGCTCTCGCCCGAGGATTTCATGGCGCGGCACGGCGCCTGGAACGGGCTGTACGACGACACCGCGATCCACTACTACCTCGACGAGTTCGTCAAGCTCAACGGCAAGGAGCTGCTGCGGGTCTTCCAGATCTCGGCGGACCGCTTCGATGCCCGCCTCGCCAAGCAACGGGTGCGGCTGGTCGACAACGTCGACATGCTCGCCCGCGTGCTCGGCCTGTCGCCGTGCGAGCGCGCCATCCTGCTGCATGCGTCGCTGTGCCGCTACCAGCGCGACCTGCGCCCGGTGCTGGTCGACTGCAAGGCCGCGAGCGCGCAGGAGGCCTACGGCATGCTCGCGCAGGTGCTCGGCATGCAGGCCGGCGAGGCCTCCGCGGCCCTGCGCGCGGGCGGGCGGCTCGAGTCGCTCGGCCTGGTCGAGACGCCGATCGCCGAGCACGCCATCACCGACCTCGGCGACCTGATGCGCGTCTCCGACAAGCTGCTGGGGGTGCTCACCGCCGAGTACGCGACCGAGGGCGAGATGATGGCCGCGTTCACGCGGCCGGCCAGCCCCTCGGCCCTCAGGATCGAAGACTTCCCGCACGTCGGCGACGACGCGCGCTACCTGGTGGCGCTGCTGCAGGCCGCGATCCGTGGCCGGGAGAAGGGCGTCAACGTGCTGCTCTACGGGCCGCCCGGGACCGGCAAGACCGAGTTCGCACGGCTGATCGCCCAGTCTGCGGGCTGCGAGCTCTACGAGGTCGACTGCCTCGATCGCGAGGGCAACAGCCTCTCGGGCAAGGAGCGCTACCGCTCGCTGCAGGTCTCGCAGGCGTTCCTCAAGGGCCGGGCGGGCGCCGCGCTGCTGTTCGACGAGGTCGAGGACGTGTTCCCGCCGATCAGCGAGCCGGTGCTCAACCTGTTCGGCGCCGAGGAGGCCCGCGGCGTCGCGGTCAACGGCAAGGCCTGGGTCAACCAGACGCTCGAGCAGAACCCAGTGCCCACGATCTGGGTGTCGAACTCGATCGGCCAGATCGATCCGGCCTACCGCCGCCGCTTCCAGTTCCACCTCGAGCTCGCCAATCCGCCGCAGCGCGTGCGCGAGACGATCGCGCGCCGGCACCTCGCCGAGCTCGGCGTGTCGGATGCCTTCGTCGCGAAGATCGCCGCGCGCAAGCAGGTCACGCCCGCGCAGATCCAGTCGGCGGCGCGCTTCGCGCGGCTGACCCGCGACGTGGTCGGCGACCCCGTGGAGGCGCTGATCGAGCGCCAGCTCGAACGCGCCGATCGCGCGCTCGGGCGGGCCGACGACGAGCCCGAGTTCCGCGCGTCGCCGACCCGCTACGACCTGTCGCTGCTCAACGTCGAGACCCGCCATCCGGTCGCGAAGATCATCACCGCGCTGCAGGCCCGGCCCCGTGCGACCCTGTGCTTCTACGGGCTGCCCGGCACCGGCAAGACCGCGCTCGGCGAGCATGTCGCGCGCAGCCTCGAGCGGCCGCTGATGATCAAGCGCGCCTCGGACCTGATGAGCAAGTACGTCGGCGAGACCGAGCAGCAGATGGCGAAGATGTTCGCCGACGCGACCCGCGAGCAGGCGGTGCTGCTGCTCGACGAGGCCGACTCGTTCCTGCAGAACCGGCAGCTCGCGGTGCGCAACTACGAGGTCAGCGAGGTCAACGAGATGCTGCAGGGCATGGAGCGCTTCGACGGCGTCTTCATCTGCACCACCAACCTGTTCGACCGGATCGACGAGGCGGCGCTGCGCCGTTTCGCGTTCAAGCTGCGCTTCCTGCCGCTGACCGCCGCGCAGCGGCTGCGGATGTTCGCGGTCGAGGCGCTCGGCTGGCTGCCGCCCGAAGGCGTGACCGAGGCGGACGCGCTCGACGCCGGCGCGGCCGGGGCGGTCCCCGCCGAGCTCGCCGAGCGTCTCGCACGCCTCGAGCTGCTGGCGCCGGGCGATTTCGCGGTGGTCAAGCGCCAGGGCGCGCTGCTCGGCGAGGACGCCGACCCCGAGGCCTTCATCGAGCAGCTCGAGCGCGAGCATCGGGCCAAGCCCGACGTGAAGTTCAGCAAGCCGATGGGCTTCGTGCGCTGATCAGGGCCGGAGGTACTCGCGGGCGAGCCGTTCGAAGAGCACCCGGGCGTCGCCGTCCAGGTAGGCGCCGGTAAGCGCGAGCACCTGGAATGCGCCGCGTGCGAGCGCAGCGCCCTGGTGGCCCGCCTCGCCGAAGCGGCGTGCGTCTCGGACGTACTCGTAGGACAGCCACCAGGTGGCGACGACCACCATGTTGGTCGCGAGCGCCTCGATCTCGAAGTCGCTCGCACGCAGCTGGCCGCGTGCGGCGAGCCCGTCGCACAGCGCGCGCGCCGCGCGCGTCTTGCGCTCGAGGATGCCGCGGAAGTGCGTCTCGACCTTGCGGTTTCGGGTCAGCAGGTCGCTCAGGTCGCGGTAGACGAAGCGGTGTCGCCAGATCGTCTCGAAGAGCAGGTGCAGGAACAGCCATGCGTCCTCGACGTCGGCCGACCGGTCCTCGGGCAGGCGCAGCAGCGCATCCATGTCGTGTTCGAACTGCTCGAACAGCGCATCGACGATGTCGTCCTTGTTGCGGAAGTGGTAGTAGAGGTTGCCGGGCGAGATGTTCATCTCGTCGGCGATCGCGCTGGTCGTGACGTGGGGTTCGCCCTGGTCGTTGAACAGCCGCAGCGACACCTCGAGGATGCGCTCGCGCGTGCGTCGGGGCGGCTTGCGCTGCGTCGGCATCGGTCTTCCTCCGGTACGCCTGTCTGTGGCCTGCGCTCGGCCGAGCATAACACCGGGTCCGAAGGCCCCGAGCGACGGTTCAGCGGTGCTGGGAGAGTCGCACCACGCGCTCGAGATCGTCGAGCGCGTAGCCCAGGCGCCGTGCGGCCTGACCCAGGCGGCCGGTGCGCGGTAGCGGATGCGTGGGCTCGCGCACCAGGGCGTGTTGCGGGTCGGCCAGTCGGGCCTCGTTCAGGCGCAGGCCGTGGCGGGCCAGCACCGGCGCGAGCATCGGTGCCCGCGCGAGCAGGTCGGCCCGGGTCTGCCGGTACGCGTGCTCGCACAGTCCGCGTCGGCTCGCGGTGCTGAAGATGCGCGTGAAGAAGGTGGTGGCGTCGTCCGAGCGCGGCTCGAACAGCAGCACGTC
>JBIIPQ010000294.1:0-5517 GCA_044342535.1 Burkholderiaceae bacterium | reverse complement strand
GGAGATGCGCCTCGCGGACGACGGCCCACCGCAGGACACGCGCGACACGCCGGCGTCGCCGGAGGCCTGGGCGCTGCCGTCCGTCCTCGCGGCCCGGGGCTGGCGGGTCGCGCCGCAGTCCGGTGCGGACCTCGGCGAGCGGATGCACGAGGCGCTCTCGCAGGCGCTCTCGGCGGGCGAGCGTCCGGTGCTGATCGGCAGCGACTGCCCGTCGCTCTCGCCGCCCGACATCGCCGCCGCGTTCGCCGCGCTCGACCGTGCCGATGCCGTCTTCGCCCCGACCGAGGACGGCGGCTACGCGCTCGTCGGCCTGTCTCGCCCGACGCCGACGCTGTTCGAATCGATGCCGTGGAGCACCGCCGAGGTGGCCGACCGGACCCGGCAGCGCGCCGCCGAGGCGGGCCTGCGCCTCGCGTGGCTGCGGACCGTCTGGGACGTCGATGTCGAGGCCGACCTGCGGCGCTGGGAGGCGCAGGGCGGCCACGGCTGAGCCGGTGCCGCGGGCGTGTGCCGAGGGTGGGGGCGCCCCGAGGGCGCGGTCACCCGCTCAGCCCGCGCCGCGTTCGTCCGACGAGGCCCGCGCGTCCGCCTCGGCCCGCGCGATGGCGCGCGCGCTGCTCGCCCGCGCCTCGGCCGCGACCGCGACCTCGCGATCGACCGCATCGCGCGCCTGGGCCTGACCGGTCGGCCGTTCGTCGTCTCCGCCGAACTCGGGGAAGCGGGAGAACAGCGTGTCGATCGGCTGGGGCTGCCCGAACAGGTCGCCCTGCAGGTAGTCGACGCCGATCTCGCGCAGGCGGTCGAACACCCCCTGGCTGTGCACATGCTCGGCGACGGTCCGCAGGTTCAGACGGCGCGCGACGCGCACCGTCGACATCACGATCTCCTCGTCGATCGGGCTGTTCGCGATGTTGCGGATGAACGAGCCGTCGATCTTCAGGTAGTCGAGCGGAAAGCGCTTGAGGTACTCGAAGGTCGCCAGGCCCGTGCCGAAGTCGTCGAGCGCGATGCCGAAGCCCTCGGCCTTGAGTTCGTCGACCAGCCGGGATGCGGCCGACGGATTCCGGATCGCCTCGCTCTCGGTGATCTCGAAGACGATCTTGTCAGCGGGCAGCGAGTAGAGCGCCCGCTGCTGGCGGATGTACTCCGCGATCGCGCCGTCGCTCATCGTCGCGCCCGACAGGTTGATCGAGCACTTGTGCGTGCGCGCCAGCGCCTGCGGATTGGTCGCCAGCCACTCGAACGCACGCTTGACCACGGCGCGGTCGAAGGGCACCGACATCTGCGCCTGCACGGTCAGCGTCAGGAACTCGGGCGGCTGGATGAGGCCGCCTTCACGGTCGCGCAGGCGGGTGAGCACCTCGTAGGAGATCATGCCCGCGGGCGCGTCGGGATCGACCACCGGCTGCGCGTAGAGCTCCAGGCGCGTCTCGCGGACCGCCTCCCGGATGTGCTCGATCTTGCTCTGATGCGCCCGCCGCGAGTCGATCATCATCTGCGACAGCGGCTCGACGAAGAGCTGCGGGTCGCGCACGCTGGCTGCGATCGCGAGCGCATCGGCCAGGGAGGACAGGCAGTCCTCGCTGTTGATCAGCGCGTGGCGGTCGATCAGCAGCCCGCCCACGCAGGCCTGCAGTCGCAGGCTGCCGTGCTCGGTGGCGTAGCGCTGTCCGGCCAGCTGCGAATAGGCCTCGCGTGCAACGGTACGCACCTGTGCCACGGTGTCCGCCTCGACCACCAGCGCATAGCGGCCGGCCGACAGGCGGGCGGCGAACTGCAGTCCGGGCTGGCGCAGCAGCAGCGCCGCCGTCGCCTGCTCGAGCTGCATCGCGGCGATCGTGCCGCACAGGTCGCTGAGCGAATCGAAGTTGCTCAGGTGGATGCCGATCAGGCCGAAGTTGGGCCGCTGCGGCGAGGCGAGCCGGTCGCCGAACTCGGAGAGCAGGCCGCGGTCGTTCAGCAGACCGGTGGTCATGTCCTGGCGCGCCTGGCGCGCCACCCGCATCAGCGCCAGCCTGCGGTCCGCCGCCACCGCCTGCAGCACCAGCGCCACGAGGACCGCGCAGAACACCAGCATCGACGCCTCGATCGCGCGATGGAAGCCCTCGCCGGCGACCGGCACCTGTTGCGCCCGGACGGCCAGCAGCGGCATCGCGGCGAGCAGCAGGGTCAGCGCATTGGCGCGCTCGTCCATCCGAATCGCCGACCAGGCCACGATCGGGAAGAACAGGAACTGCACGACGTACGCGTACTCCTGGTGGCCGAGCGCCGACAGCGCGAAGCTCGCGCCTGCGAGCACGACCGCCATCAGCAGGCCCGAGATGTCGACGACCGGCACCTCCTGCTCGCCGGTGTCGGCCTGCGGCAGCGCATCGTCGAGCCAGGCGAGCACGGCCGGCGCGACCAGCATCGTTCCGAGGGCGCCGCTCAGCCAGGCGGTCAGGTAGACGTGGAGCGGGTGGATGCCGGAGGTGCTGCCGTGCAGCAGCGCCGCGGTCCCCGCGATCACCGCGACGAGCGGTCCCCCGGCCAGCAGGGTGGCGGCGAGAAAGCGGACCACCGCCTCGAGCCGGTACTCGGCCGGCTTCCAGTCGCCGACGCGCTGCAGCACGAGGATCGGGACCACCGAGCCGGCCAGGGTCGCCGCCGCAGCGGCACTGGCCGGGAGCAGGCTGCTGAAGGCCGTGAGACCGAACCCGAAGGCGCCCACCGCCGCCGGCAGCGCCCAGGCGACGCCGTAGCGCCAGCCGAACGCGAACGCCACGCCCGCAGGCGGCCACATCAGCAGCCGCAGCGGATCGCCGCGCGACAGCCCTTGCGCCAGCAGGCAGAAGACGAACGTGAGCCCCGCGATCAGCAGCGCGCGGGGCAGGGGGGACAGAGTGGGGTCGGCCGAAGCCTGGCGGTTCAGCAAGAAGCCGGATGGAACGAGTTTTCTTGGTCGAGTGTACCGCAGCGCTTCGCGGACCCGGGCGGGGCGGACGGGCGGTTCCCCGCAGCCGCTCCCAGGGTGTGGCGGCGCCACCGACGCCGCGCTCGACGAGTGCGGCGTCGGGCACGGGCGGCGGCGCGCCTCGCGCCGAGGCGTGCCGCCGCGGCCCGCGTCAGGCGGCCATCAGCTCGCGCAGCACGAACGGCAGGATGCCGCCGTGGCGGAAGTAGTCGACCTCGATCGGCGTGTCGATCCGGGACAGCAGTGTCACCTTGCGCGACTTGCCGTCACGGCCCGTGATGGTCATCGTGATGTCCTGCTGCGGCACCATCTCGGCCGGGAACTCGATGTCGAAGGACTCGTCGCCCTCGATGCCGAGCGACTCCCACGAGTCGTTGCCCTTGAACTGCAGGGCCAACACGCCCATGCCGATCAGGTTCGAGCGGTGGATCCGCTCGAAGCTGCGGGCCACGACCGCGCGCACGCCGAGCAGCTGCGTGCCCTTGGCTGCCCAGTCGCGCGACGAGCCCGTGCCGTACTCCTCGCCGCCGAAGACCACCGTCGGCACGCCCGCGGCGACGTACTTCATCGCCGCGTCGTAGATGTACATCTTCTCGCCGCTCGGCTGATGGACGGTCACGCCGCCTTCCTCGCGGGCGCCGTCGGCCTTCGGCGGAACCATCAGGTTCTTGATCCGGACGTTGGCGAAGGTGCCGCGCATCATCACGTCGTGGTTGCCCCGACGCGCGCCGTACGAGTTGAAGTCGGCCTTGATCACGCCGTTCTCCAGCAGATACTTGCCCGCGGGCGACTGCTCCTTGATCGAGCCGGCCGGCGAGATGTGGTCGGTGGTGATCGAGTCGCCGAAGAGACCGAGGGCGCGCGCTCCCTTGATCGACCCCGCGACCGTGGGCGTCATCGCGAACGCATCGAAGAACGGCGGCTCGGCGATGTAGGTCGACTTCGGCCAGTCGTAGACCTGGCCGTCGGAGCTCGGCACCTTGTTCCACAGCACGTGGTCCTTGGTGAGGTTGCCGTACAGGCGCTTGAAGGTCTTCGGGTTCATCGCGTACTTCATGAGCGCGTGGATCTCGTCCGAGGTCGGCCAGATGTCGCCGAGGTACACATCGCGGCCCTTGGGGTCCTTGCCGAGCGGCTCGGTCATCAGGTCCACGGTCATGTTGCCGACGATGGCGTAGGCGACCACCAGCGGCGGCGATGCGAGGAAGTTCGCGCGCAGGTTCGGATGGATCCGGGCCTCGAAGTTGCGGTTGCCCGAGAGCACCGCGGCGCAGACCATGTCGTTGGTGACGATCGCCTCGTTGATCTCGGGCGTCAGGTCACCGGCGTTGCCGATGCAGGTCGTGCAGCCGTACGCCGCGAGCGCGAAGCCGAGCTTCGCGAGCGGCTCGAGCAGCTTCGCCTTCTCGAGGTACTCGGTGACGACGCGCGAGCCGGGCGCGAGCGAGGTCTTGATGTGCGGCGAGACCTTCAGGCCGCGCGCCACCGCCTTCTTGGCCAGCAGGCCGGCGGCCAGCAGCACGCCCGGGTTCGAGGTGTTCGTGCACGAGGTGATCGCCGCGATCAGCACGTCGCCGTTGTGGATCGGCAGGCCGGAGGCGGTCTTGTACTCGCGCTCCAGGTCGCCCGGCGCCTTGGCGAAGCCGTTGTCGGCCACCGGCTTGGCGAAGAGCTCGGCGAAGGTCGATTTCACCGAGCCGATTTCGATGCGGTCCTGCGGGCGCTTCGGGCCGGCCAGCGACGGTGCGACGCTCGACAGGTCGAGCTCCACGACCTTCGAGTAGTCCAGGTCGCCCGCCTTCGGCACGCCGTACAGGCCTTGCGCCTTGAAGTAGGCCTCGAACGCCTCGATCTCGTCCTTCGTGCGGCCCGAGCCCTCGAAGTAGGCGATCGTCTTGTCGTCGACCGGGAAGAAGCCCATCGTCGCGCCGTACTCGGGCGCCATGTTCGCGATGGTCGCGCGGTCCGGCAACCCCAGGCTCGCCGTGCCCTCGCCGAAGAACTCGACGAACTTGCCGACGACCTTCTCGCGGCGGAGCATCTCGGTGATCCGCAGCACCAGGTCGGTCGCGGTCACGCCTTCGCGCGGCCGGCCCCTGAGGTGCACGCCGACCACGTCGGGCGTCAGGAAGTACACCGGCTGACCGAGCATCCCGGCTTCCGCCTCGATGCCGCCCACGCCCCAGCCGACGACGCCGATGCCGTTGATCATCGTCGTGTGGCTGTCGGTGCCCACCAGGGTGTCCGGGTAGTAGACCGTCTGCTTGCCGTCCTTCTTGGCGTGCACGCCGCGCGCCAGGTACTCAAGGTTCACCTGGTGCACGATGCCGATGCCCGGGGGCACGACCTTGAAGGTGTCGAACGCCTGCATGCCCCACTTCATGAACTGGTAGCGCTCGGCGTTGCGCTGGAACTCCAGCTTCATGTTCAGGTCGAGCGAATCGGGCGTGCCGTAGTGGTCGATCATCACCGAGTGGTCGACGACCAGGTCCACCGGCACCAGCGGCTCGATGCGCTTGGGGTCCTTGCCCATCTGCGAGGCGACGGTGCGCATCGCGGCGAGG
>JBIIPQ010000293.1:0-5566 GCA_044342535.1 Burkholderiaceae bacterium | reverse complement strand
ACGAAGCGCCCGCCCGCGGCGTGCACCGCCTCGGCCATGCGCACGGTGGACTCGGGGATCGCGGTCGAGCAGTCGACGACGATGGTGCCCGGGCGCATGCCTGCGAGTACGCCGTCGGCACCGGTCAGCACCGCCTCGACCTGGGGGCTGCCGGTCACGCAGAGGATCACGACCTCGCTGTCGGCGGCGACCGCGGCGCCCGTCGTGCGCGTCGTCACGCCGAGCGCGAGCAGCTCGCCGAGCGGCTGGTTGCCCGCGTGCTCGAGCACCGCGAGCGGATGGCCCTTGGTTGTACGCGATGCCGTGGCCCATCAGGCCGATGCCGATCATGCCGATGCGTCGGGTCATGCTGCCTCGCTCGCCGCGCGAGGCGCGGCCATCGTAGGTCCGCTGCGGAACCGGGAGGACGGGATTGGACCGCAGTCGACGCAGTGGCGCAAATCCACGGCTCGACTCGCGGCGCATCGGCGTCGATCCGCGCCACCGCACAGGGTCTTCGTCGCAGGCCGGCTGACTCGCGTCCGTGATCCAGCCACGCTGGGATCCCACGACACGATCGCGTCGATCGATTCCACAGGAGCTCCGCGATGACCCGTCCCCGCATCCTCTGCTGCGCCGCAGCACACACGTTCGCCGCGGCACTGCTGGCGGCCGCCGCCACGCCGGCGCTCGCGGCATCGCTCGACGTTGAGATCGACGGCCTCGCGTCCGCCGAAGGCACGGTGATGGTCGCGCTCTACGCCAGCGCCGACCGCTTCATGAAGGTGCCGTTCCGGACGCGGGCGCTCGAGCCCCAGCCCGGCGGATCGACCCTGCGCTTCGACGATCTCCCGCCTGGCGACTACGCCATCGCCGCGTTTCACGACCTCAACCGGAACGGCAGGCTCGACACGAACGTCTTCGGCATCCCCACGGAACCGTTCGGCTTCTCGGGCGTCGCGGCGCGCCGGGGCCCGCCGGAATGGCCCCAGGCCAGGTTCGCGGTAACAGTGTCCGACGTGCGCGTGAGAATCAAGCTCGACCGCTGACGCCTCGCCGGACCGCCCGCTTTCGTCCACCTCCTCGGAACGACCATGAAAACCTTCATCATCGCCACGTCATTGCTGTCCCCCCTCATCCTGTTCTGGTCGGCCGGCGGCCGACCGGTCGCGGCCGCAGTCGCCGCCCTGCTCGCGATGGCGATCGCCGTCATCTGCCGTCGCCGCCGCCTCGACACGCTGCTGCCCGCCGGCCTGGCGGCCGTGCTGGCCATCGCCGCCGCAGCGGCACTCGCCCCCGCGGGTCGCGGCACCGTAGAGGGCGCGGCCACGCTCGCGGCCGCCGCGCTGATGGCGTTCGGCGTCGCGGTGAAACGGCCGTGGACCGCGGCGGCGTCGGCCGCCGACTGGCCGGGCATGACCGACGACCCGGCGTTCGTCCTGGTGAACCGCTTGCTGTCCTTGCTCTGGGCCGCCGTCGTCGCATGGATGGGCATCGCTACGCTCGCCGGGCTCGGGCCGCTGGCCCAATGGCTGCCGATGGCCTTCGCGGGGCCCGCCTCGGTACTGCTGCCGCCGTTCGCCGTCCGGCACGCCCTCACGGCGCGCATCGCGACGGCCGATCCGCATCCGTGGCGCTCGCCACTGCTCGACCTTGCGCGCGACGATGGCACAGAACTCGACGTCGCGGTCGTGGGCGCCGGCGTGGGCGGCCTCACCGCGGCCGCCCTGCTGGCCCGCGCCGGCGCGAAGGTCGCGGTCTTCGAGGCTCACGACAAGCCGGGCGGCTTCTGCCACTGCTGGGAGGGCACCGCCTGGATCGACGACCGGCCGCTGACGTTCCGGTTCGACGCGGGCGTGCACGACGTGTCGGGCTGGTTCGACGGCGCGGCGGTCCGCGCCGTCCTCGCGCGGCTAGACCTCGACGACGCCATCGAGCGCCGGCGCCTGGACCACGGCTTCGTCGACGCGCGCGGCCGCTGGGACGTCCCGCGCGACTGGGACGACTTCGTCGCGTCGGTGGCGCGCCGATATCCGGAATCGGCGGCTCCGCTTCGCGCGCTGCTCGCCGACGGCCGTACCCTCTTCGATTCGATGTACGCGACATCCCGGGATCGCGGTGGCGTGCCCGGCCAGCCCGGGACTGTCGCCGCGCTGATCGACTACGCGCGGGCACACCCGCTCGCGGTCCGCTGGCTGCAGCGCCCGCTCGCAGAGCTGATGGCCCACCACGGCGTCACCGGCGAGGCCCGCGCGCTGATCGAACGGATCGGCTTCTACGTCACCCACCGGCCGCACGCCCTGCGCGTCGGCGAGTTCGCGCCCCTGCTGGGCTACTTCGTGCACGGCGGCCACTATCCGATCGGCGGCTCGGGCACGATCACCCAGTGGCTCGCGGACAGCATCGCGCTGGACGGTGGCAGCGTGCGCCTGGGTACGCGCGTCGAGCGCGTGCTGGCGTCCATGGACGGGACGCGGGTCGCCGGCCTGAGGCTGGCCGACGGCACCGAGGTCCGCGCACGGACGGTCGTCTACAACGGCGATGCGATCGCCTTCTCACGCGGCATGCTGCCGGCGGACGCACTGCCCGCGGGGTTCCGAGAGCAGCTCCGCGTCCTCGAGCCGGCGATGTCGATGTTCATGGTGCACCTCGGCGTCCGCGGGGACCCACCCGAGCTGCCGCCAGTCATGCACGTCGACGCCGGCGGGATCGAGATGGAGATGGTGCTGCCGTCCCGCGTCGATCCCGGCGCCGCGCCCCCGGGCTTCCACACCGTCGAGCTGATGCAGGTCGTTCCGCCGGACGAGGCCGCGGGCTGGTTCGACGACCCCGAGCGCTTCGACCCGGTCGGGCAGCGCGGCTCGCCGGCCTACCTCGAGCGCAAGGCACGCACCGCCGACGCGATGATCGCCGTCGCCGGCACGCTGATCCCCGGCCTCGCCGAGCGGATCGTCTTCCGTCGCGAGGCCAGCCCGCTCACCTTCCGCCGATACGGTTCCAGCACGATGGGCTCGATCTACGGTGTCGGGCTGCCGTTCGGCCAGCTTCACCGGCGCAGCCCGCTGCCCGGGCTCGTGTTCGCAGGGGCCATGACGCGCGGCGCAGGGGTGGAGCCGGCGATGATGTCTGGGGCCGAGGCGGCCGATGCGCTGCTCCCTGGCCTGCTCGCCGACCCGCAGCGCCGCGTGCGCTGAGAGCCTGCGCGTCAGGCCGCGAACTCGGTCAGCAGGCGTCCGGCCCGCGGCGCCTCGGGCAGCAGGCCGCCCGCATCGGCCACGCGCCGTCCGTTCACCCACACGCCATGCACGCCGAGCGCCGCGGTGTCGAGCCGCGGCGCGCCGCCCGGCAGGTCGAACACCCGGCGCTTCGGGCCGCGCCCGACCGTCGCCGGATCGAAGAGCAGCAGGTCCGCCGCCAGCCCCTCGCGGATCGTGCCGCGGTCGGTCATGCCGAAGATCGCGGCCGGCTGCGAGGTCAGTCGCCGCACCGCGTCGGACAGCCCCATGACGCCGAGCTCGCGCGCCCAGTGGCCCATCAGGTGCAGGCCGAAGCCCGCGTCGTTGAAGAAGGTCAGGTGCGCGCCCGCGTCCGACAGCGACACCAGGCTGTGCGGATGGGTGAGCATCCGGCCGACCGCCGCCTCGTCGCTGTTGAGCAGCATCGCGGTGAACACGGTCTTCAGGTCCTCGGCGAGCGCGAGGTCGAGGAACACGTCGAGCGGATCGCGGCCCTGCTCGCCGGCGATCTCGGCGATCGAGCGCTGCTCGAGCGCGGCGTGCACGGGGTCGGCGACCTCGGTCACCTGCACCTTGCCCCACTCGCCGTTGAAGAGCCGGAAGGTGGCGGGCGCGGCGATCTCGGCGCGCACCGCGGCGCGGAACGCCGGGTCGCCCAGCACCGCCTTCAGCGCCTCGCCGCTGACACCCAGCGCCGGCCGCCAGGCGGCCAGCCCCTCGACCGGATAGGGCGAGGCCAGCGTGAAGTCCATCGACAGCGGGCAGCATGACACCTGGCCGACCAGCCGCCGGCCGCGTTCGTTGGCGGCGGTGATCGCGTCGAGGTCGCGGAACACCGCCTGCGGGTTGGTGCCGTTGTGCAGCAGCGCGGCGACCATCACCGGCCGCCCCGAGTCGGCCGACAGCGACTCGAGGAAGGGCACCGGCATCTGCCCGCCCTTGGTGACCATGTAGACGCCGCGGCCGCCCTCGCCCATCGCCATCGTCAGCGCGTGCATCTCGGCGTCGCTCGCCAGCCGCGAGGGCATCGGCGTGCCGCCCTCGCCGTTGTGCGCGGGGCTGGTGCTGCTCGCGAAGCCGACCGCGCCCGCGGCCATCGCCTCGCGAACCACCTGTGCCATCGCGGCGATCTCGGCATCGGTGGCGGCACGTGCGGTCGCGTCCGCCCCCATCACCCAGGTGCGCACCGACGAGTGGCCGACGTAGGCGGCGAGGTTGACCACGCTGCCCCGGCGGCGCAGCAGCTCGAGGTACTCCGGGAAGGTCTCGAAGCTCCAGTCGATGCCCTGGCGCAGGACATCCAGCGACATGCCCTCGACCTGCACGAGGTTGCGCATCGTGATGTCGCGGTCCTGCGGCCGGCAGGGGGCGATGGTGAAGCCGCAGTTGCCGATCACCGCGGTGGTCACGCCGAGCGCCGGCGACGGGCGCACGGTCGCGTCCCAGGTGACCTGGGCGTCGAAGTGGGTGTGGCTGTCGATGATGCCGGGCATCAGCGCGAGGCCGGCGGCGTCGACGACCTCGGCGCCTTGCGCGGGCAGGTCGGTGCCGACGGCGGCGATCAGGCCGCCCCGCACCAGGACGTCGCGCACGGCGGGCTCGGCGCCGGTGCCGTCGAAGACGAGGGCCTGGCGGATCAGGAGATCGGGGGAAGCGGTCATGTTCGTGCTCATTCGATGCCGTTGCGGCGGGCCAGTTCGACGAAGAGGCCCGAGTGGTCGAGGTCGGCGAGCCCATGCGCGACCGCGTCGGCGTACAGGGACTCGAACTGGGTGGTGATCGGCGCCTCGAGGCCGATCTCGGCGGCGGCGGCGAGCGCATTGCGCATGTCCTTGAGCTGCACGGTCATGCGGGCGCGGGGCGCGAAGTCGCGGGTGACCATCCGCTCGCCGTGGACCTGCAGGATGCGGCTGTCGGCGAAGCCGCCGGAGAGCGCCTGACGGACACGCGCCGGATCCGCGCCGCCGCGCTCGCACAGCAGCAGCGCCTCGGCGACCGCGCCGATGGTGACGCCGACGATCATCTGGTTGGCGAGCTTGGCGAGCTGCCCGGTGCCCGAGGGCCCGACGTGGGTCCAGCGCCCGAGCGCGGGGAGCGCTGCGCGTGCGCGCGCCACCTCGGCCTCGTCGCCGCCGGCCATGATCGCGAGCGTGCCGGCCTGGGCACCGATCGTGCCGCCGGACACAGGCGCATCGACGTGGGCGATGCCGAGCGCGTGCAGCCGAGCGGCGTGGTCGCGCGCCTCGGCCGGTCGGATCGAGGCCATGTCGACGAGCAGCGTGCCCGGCGCCATCACGGCGGCCACGCCGTCGGCCGCACCGAAGAGCACCGCCTCGGTGGTCGGGCCGTCC
>JBIIPQ010000292.1:0-5574 GCA_044342535.1 Burkholderiaceae bacterium | reverse complement strand
GTGACCACCATGTCGGTCGGCGCGATCAGGTCCTCGGTGTCGAGCTCGGTCGCGTTCAGCTCGATCGTCGAGCGGCGCTTGTCCTTCACCGGGTCGGAGTACTCCGCCTGGATGGACTTGAGCTCGTCGGCGATGATCGTGCTGGTGCGCTCGGGGCGCGCCAGGATGTCGAGCAGGTCGGCGATGGTCTCCATGACCTCGCGGTACTCCTGCACGATCTTGTCCTGTTCCAGCCCGGTCAGGCGCTGCAGGCGCATCTGCAGGATCTCCTGCGCCTGGATCTCCGAGAGCCGGTAGCCGTCGGGTGCGAGGCCCACGCCCGGCTCCAGACCGAACGGCCGGAATGCGGTCGCGTCGCCGCCCGCGCGCTCGACCATCTCGCGCGCCACGCCCGGATTCCAGATCCGCGCGAGCAGCCGCTCCTTGGCGACCGGCGGCGTCGGCGAGCCCTTGATCAGCTCGATCATCTCGTCGACGTTGGCGATCGCGACGGCCAGGCCCTCGAGCACATGGCCGCGGTCGCGGGCGCGTCGCAGCTCGTACACCGTGCGCCGCGTGACCACCTCGCGGCGGTGCGACAGGAACGCCTCGAGCATCTGCTTGAGGTTCAGCAGGCGCGGCTGGCCGTCGACCAGCGCGACCATGTTCATGCCGAACGTGTCCTGCAGCTGCGTCTGCTTGTACAGGTTGTTCAGCACCACCTCGGGCACCTCGCCGCGGCGCAGCTCGATCACCACGCGCATGCCCGACTTGTCCGACTCGTCGCGGATGTCGGAGATGCCCTCGATCTTCTTGTCGTTGACCAGCTCGGCGATCTTCTCCTGCAGCGTGCGCTTGTTCACCTGGAACGGCAGCTCGTCGACGATGATCGCCGTGCGTGCGCCGCGATCGAACTCCTCGAAGTGCGTGGTGGCGCGCATCACGATGCGGCCGCGGCCGGTGCGGTAGCCCTCGCGCACGCCTTCGACACCGTAGATGATGCCGGCGGTGGGGAAGTCGGGGGCGGGGATCAGCTCGATCAGCTCGTCGATGCTCGCCTCGGGCCGGCGCAGCAGCAGCAGGCAGCCCTCGACGACCTCGCGCAGGTTGTGCGGCGGGATGTTGGTGGCCATGCCCACCGCGATGCCCGAGCTGCCGTTGATCAGCAGGTTGGGGATCTTGGCCGGCAGCAGCAGCGGCTCCTTTTCCGAGCCATCGTAGTTCGGCCCGAAGTCGACCGTCTCCTTGTCGATGTCGGCGAGCAGCTCGTGCGCGATCTTCGACAGGCGGATCTCGGTGTACCGCATGGCCGCCGCGCTGTCGCCGTCGACCGAGCCGAAGTTGCCCTGGCCGTCGACCAGCAGGTAGCGCAGCGAAAAATCCTGCGCCATCCGGACGATGGTGTCGTAGACCGACTGGTCGCCGTGCGGGTGGTACTTGCCGATGACGTCGCCGACGATACGGGCCGACTTCTTGTACGGGCGGTTCCAGTCGTTGTTGAGCTCGTGCATCGCGAAGAGCACGCGACGGTGCACGGGCTTGAGGCCGTCGCGCACGTCGGGCAGCGCCCGACCCACGATCACGCTCATCGCGTAATCGAGGTACGAGCGACGCATTTCCTCCTCGAGACTGACCGGGAGGGTTTCCTTGGCGAATTGGTCCATGGGGTGCGCGCAGCGGCGGATCGGATAAACCTTTGAATTTTAAACCATTCCGGATGTGCTTTAATCCGCCGGGTCGTTTCCGGAGCGTCCGCGGCCGTGCCGCAGGGGCCCGGGGCGCACCGCCGAGTCCGAGATGCCCGACCCCAGCGCACCGCCTGCACCGCCCGCGTCGTCCGAACCGTCCGCCGCGCCGCCGCGGGCGGGCTCGCCCCCCCAGCTGATCCTGCCCCGCTGGATCGCCCCGGTCGAGCCGGAGACGGTGGTGCTGACCGACCATGCCATCGTGGTCCGGGACGGGCGGATCGAGTCGGTGCTGCCGGCCGCCGAGGCCGTGCGACGGCATCCGGACGCCGAAACGCTGCACCTGCCCGGACACCTGCTGATCCCGGGCCTCGTCAACCTGCACAGCCATGCCGCGATGAGCCTGCTGCGCGGGGCTGCGGACGACCTGCCGCTCGAGCGCTGGCTGAACGAGCGCATCTGGCCGCTCGAGGCCGGGCTGGTGTCGGACGCCTTCGTCCATGACGGCACGGTGCTGGCCTGCCGCGAGATGCTGCGCGGCGGCATCACCACCTTCAACGACATGTACTTCTTTCCCGAGGCCACCGCCCGGGCGGCGCTGTCGATGGGGATGCGGGCCCGGGTCGGGATCATCGTCATCGACTTCCCGAGCGCCTACGGCAGCGGCCCGGCCGATTACCTGGCCCGGGGGCTGCGCCTGCGCGACGCGATGCGCCATGAGCCGACCATCGGGTTCACGCTCGCCCCGCACGCGCCCTACACGGTGTCCGACGACGCGTTCCGCGAGATCGCGAAGCTCTCGGCGGAGCTGCAGCTGCCGGTGCATGTGCACGTGCACGAGACGGCACGCGAGGTCGCCGAGCACGAGGCCCGCCACGGCGTGCGCCCGCTCGCGCGGCTGGCGCGGCACGGGCTGCTCGGACCGGACCTGATCGCCGTGCACGCGGTGCACCTGTCGGATGCCGAAATCCGGCTGCTGGCGACGCACGGCGCCTCGGTCGCGCACTGCCCCCACTCGAACCTCAAGCTCGGCAGCGGCATCGCACCGGTCGCGCGGCTGCTCGAGGCGGGCGTGAACCTCGGCATCGGCACCGACGGCTCGGCGAGCAACAACCGGCTCGACCTGCTGCTCGAGGCCCGGACCGCCTCGCTGCTCGCCAAGGGCGCGAGCGGCGACGCAGCGGCGTTCGGCGCGCACCGCGCGCTGCGGGCCGCGACCCTGGGCGGCGCACGCGCGCTCGGGCTCGGTGACGAGATCGGCAGCATCGCGCCCGGCAAGTGGGCGGATCTCGTGGCGATCGAGCTCTCGGACGCAGACCTGCAGCCGGTTCACGATCCGGTGTCGCAACTGCTGTTCTGCGCCGGGCGGGAACAGGTCACCGACGTGTGGGTTGCCGGCCGGCCTGTTGTTGCGAGGCGACAAATGATCGACGAACGGGCGTTATGCACCGTATCGGAGGTCCTTGGGCGGTGTGCCGTGTGGCACAATCGCTTGGGCAAAATCGTGCCGGAAGCCGCCTGATGCCTGCATCTTCGCGGTCCTCGGATAGCCAATTTGCCTTGGAACCGCGAGTGTTCTGGTGACCAGGCGGGGTCAGGGACTTTGCCGTGGGGGGTGGCTCCGTTACACTGCTCCGCAGGCGTCGCAAGGCGTTGATTTTTCTGATGTGAGTCATCTCACCGAGAGGAGAAACATGAAGAAATCGGTCAAGTTGGGGGCTCTTGCAGCGACCGCGCTGCTGGCCGCCTGCGCGACGGGCGGGGCCAGCGCGCCGCGTCAAGTTGCCGCGAAGGCGAACCAGTACGGTTACTTGCAAAGCCCGGACGGCGGCGTCGTGACGTCGGCGTTCTCGGACCCGAACAGCCCGTTCGGTCTGTGCGTCCGTACGCCGTTCTGGGATCCGTCCAACGCGCAAACGGGGTGCAATCAGGATCTGATCCCGAAACCCCCGGCGCCGCCGCCGCCCCCGCCCCCGCCGCCGCCGCCCGCTCCCCCGGCACCGGCTGTCGTGGCTCCGAAGCCCCCGCCGCCGCCGCCGCCGGCACCGCCGAAGCCGACCAGCGAGAAGGTCACTTTCGCGGCCGATACGTTCTTCGACTTCGACAAAGCCGTGCTGAAGCCGGAAGGCAAGGCGAAGCTTGATGATCTCACCTCGAAGATCAAGAACATCACGCTGGAAGTGATCATCGCCGTGGGTCACACCGACTCCGTGGGTTCCGATGCTTACAACCAGAAGCTCTCGCTGCGCCGTGCCGAGGCTGTCAAGGCCTACATGGTGAGCAAGGGCATCGAGGCCAACCGGGTCTACACCGAAGGCAAGGGCGAGAAACAGCCCGTCGCCGACAACAAGACCACGGAAGGCCGCGCGAAGAACCGTCGCGTGGAGATCGAAGTCGTCGGTACCCGTCCGATCAAGTAATACGGACCACCGCGATCGGCGGGGCCTTCGGGTCCCGCTCTCCGGACGCCCCGCCTCGAGCGGGGCGTTTTCTTTTTGTCGGGCCGTCGGGGCATCGCGGCGCGGGCGCGGCGGCTCCGTAGAATGGCGGTCCTTGCAAGGAAGTCATCGATGAGCGCCACACCTGCCGCCGGGACCGTGTCCTCGCGCCCCGCCCAAGCCGAAGCGGCCGCCCCGAACGCGGATGCCGCCGAGATCGCCAAGTTCCAGGCGCTCGCCGCGCGCTGGTGGGATCCGAACTCCGAGTTCAGGCCGCTGCATGCGATCAACCCGCTGCGGCTCGGCTGGATCGAGCGCCTGGCGGGCGGGCTCGCCGGGCGACGCGCGATCGACGTCGGCTGCGGCGGCGGCATCCTCGCCGAGGCGATGGCGCGCCAGGGCGCGAGCGTCACCGGCATCGACCTCGCGGACAAGGCGCTGAAGGTCGCCGAACTGCACGGCCTCGAGTCCGGGGTGAACGTCGACTACCGCAAGATCTCCGCGGAGGCGATGGCCGAGACGGCGCCCGAGGCGTTCGACATCGTCACCTGCATGGAGATGCTCGAACACGTGCCCGATCCGGCCTCGACCGTCGCCGCCTGCGCGCGGATGGCCAAGCCCGGCGGCTGGGTGTTCGTGTCGACGCTCAACCGCAACCCGAAGTCCTTCCTGTTCGCCATCATCGGGGCCGAGTACGTGCTGAACCTGCTGCCGCGCGGCACACACGAGTTCGCCAAGTTCATCCGCCCGTCCGAGCTGGTGACCGCGGCAAGACGCGCCGGACTGGAGCAGCAGGCGATGATCGGGCTGACCTACAACCCGCTGACGCGCGAGTACCGGCTGGTCGACGGCGACGTCAGCGTCAACTACCTGGTCGCGTTCCGCCGGCCGGCCTGAACGGGCGGACACCACGATGACGCTCTCCCTTCAATCGCCGAACGGCGCGGTGTTCTTCGACCTCGACGGCACGCTCGCCGACACCGCCGCGGATCTCGCGGCGCCGGTCAACGCCATGCGCCTCGAGCGCGGGCTCGAGGCGTTGCCGCTCGATGCGCTGCGGCCCTTCGCATCGATGGGCGCGCGCGGCCTGATCGGCCGCGGGCTCGGCGTGCAGCGCGAGGATCCGGCCTTCGAGGCCCTGCGCGTCGAGTTCCTCGAGCGCTACGAAGCCGCGATGGTGGTGAACACCCGCCTGTTCGACGGGGTGCCGGCACTGCTCGATGCGCTCGACGGTGCCGGCCTGCGCTGGGGTGTGGTGAGCAACAAGGTCGAGCGCTACGTGCGCCCGATCCTCGCGGCGCTCGGCGTGCTCGAGCGCTCGGCGACCGCGATCGGCGGCGACACCACGGCCTTCGCCAAGCCGCACCCGGAGCCGCTGCTGCATGCAGCCCGGCTGGCCGGTGTCGATCCCGCCCGGTGCGTGTACGTCGGCGACGACCTGCGCGACGTCGAGGCGGGTCGTGCCGCGGGCA
>JBIIPQ010000291.1:0-5576 GCA_044342535.1 Burkholderiaceae bacterium | reverse complement strand
GAGGGGGCGCGAGGGGGCGGGGGCTCGCCGGCGAGTCAGCTCTTCTGCCGCGCCAGCGCCTGCGCGCGCAGCTCGTCGATGGTCTGCCCCGCGGTGATCGCCTGCGGATCGATGACCAGCTCGATCAGCGCCGGCACGCCCGCCGAGCGGGCCCGCTCGAAGGCCGCCGCGAACTGCCCGGTCTCGGTGACGCGTTCGCCGTGGCAGCCGTAGGCCTCGGCGAGCTTCACGAAGTCGGGATTGCGAAGCGCCGTGCCGTAGACGCGCGCCGGATACTCGCGCTCCTGGTGCATGCGGATGGTGCCGAACATGCCGTTGTTGACCAGCACGACGATCGGCGTCGCGCCGTACTGCACGGCGGTCGCCAGCTCCTGGCCGGTCATCATGAAGTCGCCGTCGCCGGTGAACGCGACCACCACCCGGTCGGGATGGGCGAGCGAGGCGGCCACCGCGGCCGGCACGGCATAGCCCATCGCGCCGGAGGTCGGGGCGAGCTGCGTCTTGTGCCGGCGATGCCGATGGAAACGGTGAACCGGGGTGGCGAAGTTGCCGGCGCCGTTGGTGAGGATCGCGTCGTGCGGCAGCTCGCGCTCGAGGTGCAGCACGCACTCGGGATAGCTGAGCGTGCCGGGCTGCGCGCGCGGCACGCGCCACGCGGCGTAGTCGCGCACCGCGCCGTCGAGCCAGCCGGTCCAGCGCGCGGCCAGCCCCTCGGGCGGCGAGAGCGCGTCGAGCGTCGCCGCGAACTCGCGGTTGCCGGCGGCGATCGGCAGCTCGGCGGCGAACACCCGGCCGAGCTCGTCCGCCCCCGGGAACACGTGCACCAGGCACTGCGCCGGCGTCGGCGACTCGACCAGCGTGTAGCCGTTGGTGGTCATCTCGCCGAGCCGCACGCCGACCGCGATCAGCAGGTCGGCCTCGCGCACGCGGGCGCCGAGCTTCGGATTCACGCCGATGCCGACCTCGCCGACGTACTGCGCGTCGCCGTTGTCGAACGCGTCCTGGAAGCGCCAGGCGCAGGCCACCGGCAGGCCGAAGCGGTGGGCGAACGCGCGCACCGACTCGCGCGAGGCGTCGTCCCAGGTCGAGCCGCCGACCAGCAGCAGCGGACGCTCGGCCGCGGCCAGCAGCTCGGCCAGGCGCGCGGTCTGGGCCGCCGACGGCGAGGGCTGCACACGCTGGTACGGCCGCGCGTCGGGCACGTCGGCGAGCTGCACCAGCACGTCCTCGGGCAGCGCCAGCACGACCGGCCCGGGCCGCCCCGAGGTCGCGACATGGAAGGCGTGCTGGATGAACTCGGGAATCCGATCGGCGCGATCGATCGAGGCCACCCACTTCGCCATCTGGCCGAACATGCGCCGGTAGTCGACCTCCTGGAAGGCCTCCCGCTCGACGAAGTCGGTACCGACCTGGCCGATGAACAGGATCATCGGCGTGGAGTCCTGGAACGCGGTGTGCACGCCGATGGACGCGTTGGTGGCGCCCGGACCGCGGGTGGCGAAGCAGATGCCGGGGGCCCCGGTCAGCTTGCCCCAGGCCTCGGCCATGTTCGCCGCACCGCCCTCCTGGCGGCAGACCACCAGCGGCAGCCGGTCGCGGACGTCGTGCATCGCGTCGAGCACCGCGAGGAAGCTCTCGCCGGGCACGCAGAACGCCCGGTTCGCGCCGTGCACGAGCAGCTGGTCGACGATCAGGCGGCCGCCAGTGCGCGGGCCCGGGGAGACGGGACGTTGAGCGGGACGGGAGGTGGGGATCATGGCGGGGTCGGGAGCGGTCGGAAGGACGGTGAACGGACGTGCCAGGCGAACAGGGCCATCGCGCCGGCGACGCAGGCGAGCGCCCCGCCCGCCATCGCGCCGGCCGAGTGCCACAGCAGCGGCGAGACCACGCCGGCCACCAGCGCGTTGCCGGCGGACAGCGTGAACGCCATGCCCGAGGCGGCCATGCCGCGGCGCTCGGGGAAGGTGTCGAGCAGCATCACCTGCAGCGGCGCCATGGCCAGGCCCATGCCCACGTTGTAGGGAAAGAGCGGCAGCGTCGCCCAGGGCACGCGCGGCGGCTCCATCAGCAGGGCCTGCGCCACGTTGCCCAGCACCGACAGCGTCATCAGCGCGTAGCCGGCGACGATCGTGCGGACCGGCGAGAGCCGGCCGGCGAGCCGCGAGGACAGGAAGGCACCGCTCATGGTGCCGGCCACCGCGGGCACGAACAGCCAGGCGAACGCGGTCGGCGCGAGGCCCAGCACGCCCGGCAGGAAGGCCGGCGCCGCCAGCACGTAGACGAAGAAACCCGCGAAGTTCAGCGCCAGCACCGCGGCCAGCCGCAGGAACGGCGGGTGGGTCGCGAGCGCCGCGTAGGCCCGCGCCATCGGCCCGGGCCGCATGCTGACGCGCTCCGCGGGCGGCAGCGTCTCGGGCAGGTAGCGGAAGCAGAAGACGGTCATGGCGAGCGCCACCGCCGCCAGGAAGCCGAACACCGAGCGCCAGCCGGCGATCGCGTCGATCCAGCCGCCGGCGATCGGCGCCACCGCCGGCGCGAGCGCGAAGAACATCGTCGCCTGCGAGAGCATCCGCTGCGCCTGCGGCCCGTCCGCCACGTCGCGGACCACCGCCCGCCCGACCGTCATGCCGACCCCCGCGACCGCCCCCTGCAGTGCCCGCCAGCCCCAGAGCGCCTCGATCGAGCCGGCCGTGGCCGCACCGAGCGAGGCGACGGCGAAGGCCACCAGCCCGACCAGCACCACCCAGCGCCGCCCGAGCGCATCCGACAGCGCGCCGTGCCACAGCGCCATCAGCGCGAACGGGACGATGAAGGCGGTCAGGCTCTGCTGGACCTGCAGCGGCGTCGCGTCGAGGTCGCGGGCGATCGAGCCGAAGGCCGGCAGGTAGGTGTCGATCGCGAACGGGCCGAGGATCGACAGGCCGGCGATGATCGGCGGAAGGCGCCGCTGCAGATCGGCCCGGGAGGCCGGAAGCGGCGCGGAAGCAGGCATCCGGGGATTGTCGCACGCGGTGTGCGCCGGCTCGGGCGCCGAAACTGGCAAAATGCCGGATTGCGCGTTCCGCCCCCTTCCCTTCACCCCACCCCACTCGCAGGCCCATGTCCCAAGTCAAGAAAGTCGTGCTCGCCTACTCCGGCGGCCTCGATACCTCGGTGATCCTGAAATGGCTGCAGGACACCTACGGATGCGAGGTGATCACCTTCACCGCGGACATCGGCCAGGGCGAGGAGCTCGAGCCGGCGCGCCGCAAGGCCGAGATGTTCGGCGTGAAGAAGATCTACATCGAGGACCTGCGCGAGGAGTTCGTGCGCGACTTCGTGTTCCCGATGTTCCGCGCCAACGCGCTCTACGAGGGCGAGTACCTGCTGGGCACCTCGATCGCACGGCCGCTGATCGCCAAGCGCCTGGTCGAGATCGCGCGCCGCGAGAAGGCGGACGCCATCTCGCACGGCGCCACCGGCAAGGGCAACGACCAGGTCCGCTTCGAGCTCGGCGCCTACGCGCTGATGCCCGACGTCAAGGTCATCGCGCCGTGGCGCGAGTGGGACCTGCTGTCGCGCGACAAGCTCCTCGCCTACGCCGACCAGCACGGCATCCCGGTCGACTACAAGAAGCGCAAGGGCGAGGCGCCGTACTCCATGGACGCCAACCTGCTGCACATCTCGTTCGAGGGCGGCATCCTCGAGGATCCGAGCCGCGCCCCCGGCGAGGACATGTGGCGCCTGACGGTGTCGCCCGAGAAGGCGCCGGGCAAGCCCGAGCTGGTCGAGATCGACTTCGAGCGCGGCGACCCGGTCGCGATCAACGGCGTGCGCATGACGCCCGCGGTGCTGCTGACCGAGCTCAACCGGCTGGGCGGCAAGCACGGCGTGGGCCGCCTCGACCTGGTCGAGAACCGCTACGTCGGCATGAAGTCGCGCGGCTGCTACGAGACCCCCGGCGGCACGATCCTGCTGCGCGCGCACCGCGCGATCGAGTCCCTGACGCTCGACCGCGAGGTCGCGCACCTGAAGGACGACCTGATGCCGCGTTACGCGAGCCTGGTCTACAACGGCTACTGGTGGAGCCCGGAGCGCCAGACGCTGCAGGTGCTGATCGACCACACCCAGCAGAGCGTCAACGGTCGCGTGGTGCTCAAGCTCTTCAAGGGCAACGTCATCGTCACCAGCCGCTCGTCGGCGTACTCGCTCTTCGACACGAAGATCGCGACCTTCGACGACGACGGCGGCGCCTACAACCAGGCCGACGCCGGCGGCTTCATCAAGCTGAACGCGCTGCGGATGCGGATCGCCGGGGTGAAGGCCGCGGCACGTGCGGCGGCGGCCAAGCCGGCGAAGGCGGGGAAGGCCGAGAAACCTGCGAAGGCCGAGAAACCTGCGAAGGCCGAGAAGGCCGCCAAGCCCTCGAAGGCCGACGCCAAGCCGGTCAAGCCGGCGGCGGCGAAGAAGACCCCGGCGAAGAAGCCGGCGGCCTGAGCGGACCGGCATGAGCACGCACCGCCCCATGGCCGCGCTGCACATCGAGCGGCTCGACCCGCTCGACGCCCGGGATGCGGCGGCGCTGCTCGCGCTGCTCGACGAGTACGCGGGCAGCGAGTCCGGCGGCGGCACGCCGCTGGCCGAAGACACGAAGGCACGGCTGCCGGGGGTCCTGGCCGCCCGCCCCCACTACGCCGGCTGGCTGGCCTGGGACGGCGAGCGACCGGTCGGGCTGGTCAATGCCTTCGAAGGCGTCTCCACCTTCAAGGCACGGCCCCTGCTCAACATCCACGACATCGCGGTGGCCGCCTCGCACCGCGGACGGGGGATCGGCCGGCGGCTGCTCGCCGCCGTCGAGGCCGAGGCCCGGGCGCGCGGCTGCTGCAAGCTCACCCTCGAGGCGCTCGAGGGCAACACCGGCGCGATCGCGCTGTACCGCGACGTCGGCTTCGCCGCCTACGAGCTCGACCCGGCGATGGGCCGGGCGAGCTTCTTCGAGAAATGGCTGACCTGAACCGGAGGCTGAACCGATGCCGTCCTTCGACGTGACCCTCGAGGCGAACCAGGTCGAGATCCGCAACGCGGTCGACCAGGCGAACAAGGAAATCACCAACCGCTTCGACTTCAAGGGGTCCGACGCGCGCTTCGAGCTTGCCGACAAGGCGCTGACCGCCTTCGCCGACGACGACTTCAAGCTCGGTCAGGTGCGCGACGTGCTGCTCGCCAAGCTCGCCAAGCGCAACGTCGACGTCCGCTTCCTCGACTACGGCACCTCCGAGCGGATCGGCGGCGACAAGATGAAGCAGACCATCACGATCCGCCACGGCGTGCCGAGCGAGACCGGCAAGAAGATCGTGCGGGCGCTCAAGGACGCCAAGCTCAAGGTCCAGGCCTCGATCCAGGGCGACGCGGTCCGCGTGACCGGCGCCAAACGCGACGACCTGCAGACCGCGATCGCACTGATCCGCCGCGACTTCACCGACCTGCCGCTGGCCTGCGGCAACTTCCGCGACTGAGAAGCTGTGAATGAACCTACTGCGCGTCCCGATCCGGCGCCTGCGGTGCTCGCCGTACATCACGTACGGCTGCGCTCCTCG
>JBIIPQ010000290.1:0-5582 GCA_044342535.1 Burkholderiaceae bacterium | reverse complement strand
TCGTAGAGCCTGAACAGGCGCACGTCACGGTACAGCCGCACGATCGGATGGTCCTCGATGTAGCCCGCGCCGCCCAGGATCTGGACCGCGCGGTCGGCCACGCGGCCGCAGGTCTCGGAGGCGAGCAGCTTGCACATCGACACGTCCATCGTCACGTCGCCGCCGTCGTCGCGCTTGCGCGCGGTCTCCAGCACCAGCGCGCGGGCGGCGGCGATCTCGGTGGCGCTGTCGGCGAGCATCGCCTGCACGAGCTGGAACTCGCCGATCGGCTGACCGAACTGCCGGCGCGTGCGGGCGTGGGCGATCGCCTCGTCGAGCAGACGGATCGCCGGGCCCACGCACAGTGCGGCGAGGTTGATGCGCTGCTTGTTAAGCGCACGCATCGCCGAGCGGAAGCCCTCGCCGGGTCGGCCGCCGAGCACCGCGTCGTCGGGCACCCAGACGCCGTCGAGGAACACCTCGCCGACCGGCGAGCCGTGCTGGCCGAGCTTGCGGTAGGCGGGCCCGGTCGACAGGCCCGGCGTGCCGCGCGGCATCAGGAACGCAGTGATGCCCGAGGCGCCGCGCGGCGTGTCGTCGGTGCGCGCGAACACCGTGAACAGGTCGGCGATCGGGGCATTGGTGATGTAGCACTTCGCGCCGTCGATCCGCCAGCCGCTGCGCCCGCCGTCGCCGATCGCGGGTACCGCGCGCGTGCGCAACGCGGTGGCGTCCGAGCCGGCCTCGGGCTCGGTCAGCGCGAAGCAGCCGGTGATCTCGCCGCGTGCCAGCCGCGGCAGCCACTGCGCCTGCTGCGCGGGCAGGCCGTCCGAGATCAGCGCCTCGGAGGCGATGCCGGTGTTGCCGCCGAAGCGCGCGCGGAACACCGGGGCCGCCTGCGAGACCTCGATGTTGACGCGGGCCAGCTCCTCGGTGGTGAGGCCGGCGCCGCCGTAGGCCTCGGGGATGCTGTGGCCGAAGAGGCCGAGCGCGCGCATGCGCTCGACCATCGCCTCGGGGATCGCGTCCTCGCGGTCGATGGCGGCCTCGAGCGGCAGGCATTCCTCGCGCACGAAGGCGCGGAGCTCGGCGATCAGCGCGTCGAGTCGCTCGGTGTCTCGGATCACGGTCGGTGGCTCCTGTCGGGGGGGGCTTCGGCGCGGCACGCCGATTCGATGCGATGCGCGGTCTCGATCATCGCGGGGGCGACCTCGTCGAGCAGCCGCTGCGCGTCGGCGGCGCGGCGCGAGCCGGGGGGCACGGCGAGCGTGCAGTTGAGGGCGACGGTCTCGGCGTGCAGCGACTGGCGCAGCGGCATCGCGACCGCATGCACGCCGGGCCGCCACTGGCCGGTGCTGTGGGTCCAGCCGCGGCGCCGGAACCCGTCGCGCTCGCCGTCGATCAGCGCGCGCTCGTCACGGAAACGCTGCGGATCGTCGACCTTGAGCCGGTTCAGGATCGCGGCCTGCTCGGGGGCCGGGCGGGCCAGCACCAGCGCGCGGCCGAGCGCGGTGGTGAGCAGCGGCAGCGGGCTGCCGATGTCGGGCTGGAAGGGATTGCCGCGGTCGGCCCGGCAGCTGTCGAGGTAGACGGCGCACAGCCGGTCGCGGGTGCCGAGGTTCACCGTGCAGCCGGTCTCGCGGGCGAGCTGTTCGAGCCAGGGGCGGGCGATCTGTCGCACCGGCATGCCGGCCAGCATCGGGTAGCCCAGGGCCAGGACACCTGCGCCGAGTGCCACGCGCTGGTCGGCGCCGCGTGACAGGTAGCCCAGCAGCGTCAGCGTGTGGGTCAGGCGCGAGACGGTGGCCTTGGGCAGCCCGGTTCGGTCGCAGAGCTCGCGGTTCGACAGCGCACGGTCCGACGGACCGAAGGCCCGCAGCACCTCCAGCCCGCGCGCGAGCGCGATCGCGAACTGGCGATCGCCGCCGGTGTCGGCGATGCGGGCCAGCCCGGGCAGCGGCGGGCGGATGGATGCGGCCGTGCGCACGCGGTCTCCTGGTGTCGTCTTCTCGGGGCATGGTCAGGCCGGGCGGCGTGCACGGTCAACCGCCCGCTGCGGGTTGCGGCACGGGTGTTCCGCTCTGCGGAACAAGGCGCGACGTGCCCGGGGCGTGCGTGCGATAAGCGACTTCCCGGGGTCGGCGATCCGCGATCCCGCCGCCCCGAGTCGCCACCGACCCCGCCGCCGACCATGACCGCACCGTCCGCCGCCCTCCTCGAGGGCGTCCGCATCCTCGACATGGCCACCGTGCTGGCCGCGCCCTTCGCCGCGACCCTGTGCGCCGATCTCGGCGCCGAGGTCACCAAGCTCGAGCTGCCCGACGGCGCCGACCCGCTCAGGCGGCTCGCGCCGGTGCAGGACGGGCATGCGCTGTGGTGGAAGGTCGCCAACCGCGGCAAGCGCGGCATCACGCTCGACGTGCGCAAGCCCGCGGGCCGGGCGCTGTTCCTGCGGCTGCTGCCCGACGTCGACGTGCTGGTCGAGAACTTCCGGCCCGGCACGCTCGATCGCTGGGGCCTGGACATCGCGACGCTGCGCACGGCGAACCCCGGGCTGGTGGTGCTCAGGCTGTCGGGCTTCGGTCAGACCGGACCGCTCGCCGACCAGCCGGGCTTCGCGCGGGTGTTCGAGGCGATGAGCGGCTTCGCGCACCTCGCGGGCGACCCGGCGGGCGCGCCCCAGCACATGAACTACCCGGTGGGGGACGTGGTGGCCGGCGTCTTCGGCGCGTTCTCGATCGCGGCGGCGGTCGCCCGCCGCCGCGCCCATCCCGACGAGCCGCCGGCAGAGATCGACCTGTCGGCCACCGAGGCGCTGGTACGCGTGCTCGACGCGCTGCCCGTCGAGCTCGAGCGCACCGGCCGGGCCCGCGGCCGTTCGGGCAACCGCGCGACCTACACCGCACCGTCGAACATGTACCGCACCTCCGACGGCGTGTGGATGTCGCTGGTGGCCTCGTCCGACGCGATCTTCGTGCGGCTGTGCCGCGCGATGGACCAGCCCGGCATGGCCGCCGATCCGCGCTTCTCGCAGATGCTCGAGCGGGTCGCCAACGTCGATGCGCTGGATGCGTCGATCGCCGCGTGGTTCGCACGCACCAGCGCCGCCGCCGCGCTCGCCGCCTGCGGCCGCGAGGGCGTGCCGCTGGCGCGGGTGGCCGACGTCGCCGCCGTCACGCGCGACGAGCACCTGCTGGCGCGCGGTGCGTTCGTGCGCCTGCCCGACCCGCAGCTCGGCAGCCTGCCCGCGCCTTGCGCGGTGCCGCGCCTGATGGGGGCCGAGCCGCTGCCGGTGCCGCGCACCGGGCCGCTGCCGGGCGAGCACAACGACGCCGTGTGGGGTGCGCTCGGGCTGGATGCGGCCGAGCTCGGTGCGCTCCGGCGCGACAGCGTGATCTGACGCGTCGGCATGCGACCGGCCGAGCCGGTGCGCGACGGCCCAGCGACCGGTCGTCACGAACGTGACGAATCCCTCGAACCGCACCCACGAAGACTGGAGACCACGATGACCGAGACCTACCGCGCCTGGCGCGTCGAGCGCGAAGGCGAGCCCGGATTCGGCGCGCTGCGCGAGCTGCCGCTGGCGCCGCTCCGGCAGGCCGGCGGCGTGCTCGTGCGGGGCGCCTTCGCCGGCGTCAACTTCAAGGACGCGCTGTCGGCCGCGGGCCGCGGCAAGATCGTCCGGACCTTCCCGTGCACGCTCGGCATCGAGATGGTGGGCACCGTCGAGGCCTCCGACGACCCGGCGTTCGCGCAGGGCGACGCCGTGATCGTCCACGGCTTCGGGCTCGCCGCCGAGCGCGACGGCGGGTTCGCCGAGTTCCTGCAGGCACCGGCCGACCGCGTGGTGAAGCTGCCCGACGGGCTGTCGCTGATCGAGGCGGCGACCGTCGGCGTCGCCGGCTACACCGCGGCGCTCGCGATCGACGCGATGCAGCTCAACGGCTGGACACCACAGGCCGGGCCGGTCGCGGTCAACGGCGCGACCGGCGGCGTCGCCTCGCTCGGCATCGACATGCTCGCGGGTCTGGGCGCCGAGGTGCATGCGCTGACCCGCCAGCCCGACGACGGCTGGCTGCGGTCGCTGGGCGCGGCCGCGGTTGCCGCACCGCTGGCGGTCGGCGAGCGCCCGCTCGAGCGGGCCGCGTGGAGCGGCGCGCTCGACTCGCTCGGCGGCCCCGCGCTCGACGCGCTGCTGCGCACGATGTTGCCCGACGGCGTGGTCGCGGCCTTCGGCAATGCGAGCGGCAACGGGCTGCCGACCTCGGTGCTGCCCTTCATCCTGCGCGGGGTGAGGCTGATCGGCATCAACGCCAACAGCCCGCTGCCGCTGCGCCGGCGGGTCTGGTCGCGGCTGGGCGCCGACCTCAAGCCCAGGCATGCCGCGCAGGTCGGCCGGACGATCCGCATGGACGCGCTGCCGGGCGCCTTCGAGGCGCTCCTCGAGGGGCGCGGGCGAGGGCGCTTCGTGGTGGACCTGAGGACCTGAGGACCTGAGGACCTGAGGACCGGGCGGCGCTCGACGCCGCCCGAGATCCGCCCGTCCTTCAGGCCGCGGCGCGCTGCTCCGGCGCGGCCATCCCCAGCCGCGCCCGCGCCGCGTCGTACTCGCGCGTGAGCCGGGCGACGAACTCGCCCGTGGTCTGCACGTCCTTGACCGCGCCGATGCCCTGGCCGCAGCCCCAGATGTCGCGCCAGGCCTTGCTCTTGGTGCTGCCGCCCGAGCCGAACTGCATCTTGCTCGGGTCGCTCTCGGGCAGGTTGTCCGGATCCAGGCCCGCGGCCACGATCGACGGGCGCAGGTAGTTGCCGTGCACGCCGGTGAACAGGTTCGTGTAGACGATGTCCTGGGCCGTGCCGTCGACGATCGCCTGCTTGTAGGCCTCGGTCGCGTTGGCCTCCTTCGTCGCGATGAAGGCCGAGCCGATGTAGCCGAAGTCGGCGCCCATCGCCTGTGCCGCGAGCACCGCGCCGCCGGTGGCGATCGAGCCCGACAGCGCGATCGGGCCGTCGAACCACTCGCGGGTCTCCTGGACCAGCGCGAACGGCGACTGCACGCCGGCGTGGCCGCCCGCGCCCGTGGCCACGAGGATCAGGCCATCGGCGCCCTTCTCGATCGCCTTGTGCGCGAACTTCTGGTCGATCACGTCGTGCAGCACCATGCCGCCGTACGAGTGGATCGCGTCGAAGACGTCGGGTCGCGCGCCGAGCGAGGTGATGATCACCGGCACCTTCCACTTCACGCACATCGCCACGTCGTGCTCGAGCCGGTCGTTCGACTTGTGCACGATCTGGTTCACCGCGAATGGGGCCGACGGGCGCTCGGGGTGGAGGCGGTCGTACTCGGCCAGCTCGGTGGTGATCCGCTCCAGCCACTGGTCGAGCACCTCGGCCGGGCGCGCGTTGAGCGCCGGGAACGAGCCGACGATGCCGGCCTTGCATTGGGCGATCACCAGGTCCGGATTGGAGATGATGAACAGCGGCGAGCCGATCACCGGGATCCGGAGCCGTCGTTTGAGTTCCTGCAGCGTCATCCTCGTTCCTCAGCCGTTTTCGGGGCGCGCCTAGGATACACGGCGGCGGAGCCGCTCCCCGGGCGCGGT
>JBIIPQ010000289.1:0-5588 GCA_044342535.1 Burkholderiaceae bacterium | reverse complement strand
GCTTCGCGCTCCAGTCGCCGCGCCTCGAGCGCGCCGGCACGCGCCGCGGCGTTCGGCGCGTCCTGCCGCGAACGCGCCTCGGCATCCCGCCGCCGGGCGGCGGCCGCGGCCTCCCGGCGCGCACGTTCGCTGCGGTTGGCCTCTGCCTGGCGAGCCAGATCCGGGGCCTGCGCCTCGCGCCGCACCTGCTCGAGTTCGGCGGCCGCCTGGCGGGACTCGTAGGCCCGCCGGTTCTCGTCGCGCCTGGCCGAATCGTCCGGCTCGGCCGCCTGGCGGCGCTCCAGGTCCTCCGCGGTGCGCACATTCAGCTCCAGCGCCGAATGTTCGCGCAGCGTCCGGTTCGCAGCGACCTCCAGCCGGTCGAGGCGGGCGCGCACCAGGCGCTCGCGCCGCCCCAGGTCGGCCAGGCAGGCCGTGACGAAGAAACGCCGGTAGCAGGCGATGCGCTCGCGCAGCAGCGCGTCTCCCGTGTCCTCCCTGGCCTCGCGCACCGCGGCCTGCAGCGCTCGGGCCTCGTCGGGGCTCATCTCGCGCTCCGGATCGACTGCAGCCAGCACGCTGCGTGGCTCGATACGGGGCGGTTCGTCGCGCGTCGGCGCCGCGGCGCGCTCGGTCTCGGGGCTGCCCTCGCCCTGCGCACGGGCCGCCTGGCCCGGGGCGAGCAGCGCGGCCACCACCGCGGCGACCGCGAGGCTGGCCCGGGCGGCCCGCAGGCGGCGCTCTCGGGCCCGCGCTACCCAGGTACGCGGCCCGAACGGATCGTCCTCGTTGCGGACGATCGCGGATGGCCACAGCGGGGGCGGCAGCATGTCGAGGGGCGCCAGGCGCGCTTCGGGCGTGTCAGGCCGAAACGGCTGCGGGGATCCCGCCGTCTTCGGTCTCGGCGAGCAGCGCCGAGGCGAACGGCTCGGGGCACTGGTCTTCCGGGTTCGATCCCACGAGGCGTCCTCCATCGCGGGCGATTGTGGCACAGCGGCCCCGCCGGGCCCGGCAGGCGCTCAGACGAGCTTCTCGGCCACGCCCCGACGCGGCGCCTCGAGGTACTCGCGAGACTGCATCTCGACGAGGCGGCTGGCGGTCCGCGCGAACTCGTGGGCCATCGCGCCAGTCGTGTAGAGGCGCTCCGCCGGACATTCGGCCGAGATCAGCAGCTTGACCTTCTGGTCGTAGAACACGTCGACCAGCCAGGTGAAGCGCCGGGCCTCGGACGACATCGCGGCGTTCATCGCCGGGACGCCGGACAGGATCACGGTGTGGAAGCGGGTCGCGATCTCGAGGTAGTCGAGCTGCGAGCGGGGCCCGCCGCAGAGCGTCGCGAAGTCGAACCAGACCACGCCGCCCGCCCGGCGCTTCGCGACGATGTCGCGGTGCTCGATCCGCAGCCTCGGCTCCTCGTCCGACACCTCGGCCACCTGTGCGAAGGCCGCGGCGAGCTTGGCGTCGGCCTCGGGGCCGGTCGGCACCAGGTAGGCCGGCACCTGCGCCATCGTCTGGCGCCGGTAGTCGACACCGGCGTCGACGTTGACCACGTCCAGATGCGCCTCGAGCAGCGCGATCGCCGGCAGAATGCTCTCGCGGTGCAGGCCGTCGGGATACAGCTCGTCCGGACGGTAGTTGGAGGTCATCACGAAGGCCACGCCGTTGTCGAACAGCCCGTGCAGCAGGCGCTCGAGAATCATCGCATCGGCGATATCGGAGACGTGGAACTCGTCGAAGCAGATCAGCCGGTAGCGGCGCGCGATGCGCCGCGCCACCTCGTCGAGCGGATCGGCCTCCTGCTTGATCTCGCGCAGCTCGCGGTGCACCGCCCGCATGAACTCGTGGAAGTGCACGCGCGTCTTGCGCACCAGCGGGACGGTCTCGTAGAAGACGTCCATCAGGAAGCTCTTGCCGCGCCCCACCCCGCCCCAGAGCCACACGCCGCGCGGCACGCTCGGATGGTTGATGAGCTTCTTGAGGCGGTTCGAGCGGCGCGCCTTGTAGGCCACCCACTCGTCGTGCATCGCCTGCAGCCGATCGACCGCCGCGCGCTGCGCCGCATCCTCGGTGTAGCCGCGCTGCGCGAGCTGCTCGGTGTAGCGTTCGAGACCGTTCATCGGGGGAAGGCCGGCCCGCGGCGTCCGGACGGCGCGGGGCCATCCGGGCGGGGCGGCATGCGTCACATGTTGAGCGCGCGCTTGTCGACGGCGAGCGCGGCTTCGCGCATCACCTCCGACATCGACGGATGCGGATGGCAGACCCGGGCGATGTCCTCGCTCGAGGCCTTGAACTCCATCGCCACCGCCGCCTCGGAGATCAGGTCCGACGCACCGTGGCCGACGATGTGCACGCCGAGCACCTCGTCGGTGACCGCATCGGCCAGCACCTTCACGAAGCCCTCGGCGGCGTTCATGCCGAGCGCTCGGCCATTGGCCATGAAGGGGAACTGGCCCGCCTTGTACGCACGGCCCTCGGCCTTGAGCTGCTGCTCGGTCTGGCCGACCCAGGCGATCTCGGGCGAGGTGTAGATCACCCAGGGGATGGTGTTGTAGTCGATGTGCGGCTTCTGGCCGGCGATCAGCTCGGCGACCATCACGCCCTCGTCCTCGCCCTTGTGCGCGAGCATCGGGCCGCGGACCACGTCGCCGATCGCGTAGACGTTCGGCAGCTTGGTCGCGCAGTGGCCGTCGACCGGGATGAACCCGCGCTCGTCGACCGCCAGGTTGATCGCCTCGAGGTTCAGGCCCTCGGTGTTCGGGACCCGACCGACCGACACGATCAGGCGGTCCGCGTCGAGCACCTGGGCGGCGCCCTGCGCATCGGTCCAGGCGATCGACACGCCATTCTTCGAGGTCTTGACCTCGCCGATCTTCACGCCGAGGTGGATCTTCAGACCCTGTTTCGTGAAGATCTTCCAGGCCTCCTTCGACACCGATTCGTCGCAGGCGGCGAGGAAACCGGGCAGCGCCTCGAGCACGGTCACCTCGGCTCCGAGACGACGCCAGACCGAGCCGAGCTCCAGGCCGATCACGCCCGCGCCGATCACGGCGAGCTGCTTCGGCACCGAGGACAGCGCGAGCGCCCCCTCGTTGTCGCAGACGATCTCGTTGTCGACCGGCAGGCCCGTCAAGTGCCGCGCCTTCGAACCGGTGGCGATGATCACGTGCTTGGCGTCGACCAGCGACACCCCATCGGCGGTCTTCACCTCGATGCCGACGAGTCCGTCGTGCTCGCCGGTGAAGCGCGCATGACCCTTGAGCCAGGTGATCTTGTTCTTGCGGAACAGGAACTCGATGCCCTTGGTCATCTTGGTGACGATACCGTCCTTGCGGGCCAGCATCTTCGCCAGATCGAGCTTCGCGCCGGAGACCTCGATACCGTGGTCACCCAGGTGGTGGGCCGCCTCCTCGTACTTCTCGCTCGAAGCGAGCAGCGCCTTGGAGGGAATGCAGCCGACGTTCAGGCAGGTGCCGCCGAGCGCCAGCTCGCCCTTCGGGTTCGTCCACTTCTCGGCGCAGGCGACCTTCATGCCCAGCTGCGCTGCGCGGATCGCCGCGATGTAGCCGGCCGGGCCGGCTCCGATCACGACGACGTCGTACCGTTCGCTCGCCATCGTCGTGTCCTCAGAGGTCCAGCAGCAGGCGCGCCGGATCCTCGAGCGCCTCCTTGATCGACACCAGGAACAGCACCGCCTCGCGGCCGTCGATGATCCGGTGGTCGTACGACAGCGCCAGGTAATTGATCGGACGCACCACGACCTGGCCGTTCTCGACCACGGCACGGTCTTTGGTCGCATGCACGCCCAGGATCGCCGACTGCGGCGGGTTGATGATCGGCGTCGAGAGCATCGAGCCGAACACGCCACCGTTGGAGATCGAGAAGGTGCCGCCGGTGAGGTCTTCGAGCCCGAGCTTGCCGTCCTGCGCCTTCTTGCCGTACTCGCCGATCTGCTTCTCGATCTGCGCGAAATTCATCTGGTCGGCGTTGCGCACCACCGGCACCACCAGGCCGCGCGGCGAGCCGACGGCCACGCCGATGTCGAAGAAGCCGTGATACACGATGTCGGTGCCGTCGATCGATGCGTTGACGACCGGGTATTTCTTCAGCGCGTGGACCGCGGCCTTCACGAAGAAGCTCATGAAGCCCAGGCGCGCGCCGTGCTCCTTCTCGAAGCGGTCCTGGTACTTCTTGCGAAGGTCCATGACCGGCTGCATGTTGACCTCGTTGAAGGTCGTGAGGATCGCGTTCGTGGCCTGCGACTGCAGCAGCCGCTCGGCCACGCGCTGGCGCAGGCGCGACATCGCGACGCGCTGCTCGGGCCGCCCCTCGATCAGCTTGTTCGGGTCGATCGGGGCCTGCACCGGGGGCAGGCTCGACGACGGCACACCCGTCGGGATCGGGCGTCCGGGGGCGGCTGGGGCCACCGCCGGGGCCGGGGCCGGGGCCGGGGCCGGGGCCGGGGCCGGGGCCGTGGCGCCGCCCGCCACCGCCGCGATCACGTCGCCCTTCGTCACGCGGCCGTCGCGGCCGGTGCCGGTGACCTGCGAGGTCGACAGACCGGTCTCGGCGAGCATCTTGGCGGCCGCCGGCATGGCCACGTCGCCCTTGCCACCCGTCGGGGCCGGCGCGGCACCGGTCCCGGGGGCCGCCGCGGGCGCGGGCGCGAGCGGCGCGGGCGCCGCGGCCGGAGCCGCCACCGTACCCGCCTTGGCCTCGGTGTCGATCACGGCGATCACTTCGCCCGCGACCACCGTGCTGCCGTCGCCCTTGATGATCTGGGCGATGACGCCCGACACGGGGGCGGGGAGCTCGAGGACGACCTTGTCGGTCTCGACGTCGATCAGGTTCTGATCGCGTTCCACGGCCTCTCCGGCCTTCTTGTGCCACTGCAGCAGGGTGGCTTCCGCAACCGATTCGGACAGCTGCGGAACCTTGACTTCGATCAGCGCCATGATGTTCAGGAGGCCTTCTTGGTCTTCGTTTTCGGGGCGTCGCCCAGGGCCGCGGTGAGCAGGTCCTTCTGCTGGGCGTAGTGCTTGTCGTAGTAGCCGACGGCCGGCGAGGCCGAGGCGGGACGCCCGGCATAGGACAGCCGCTGGCCGTCCTTGAGCGCGTCCTGGATGTGGTGCTGCACGAAGAACCAGGCACCCTGGTTCTGCGGCTCGTCCTGGCACCAGACCACCTGCGTGAGTGCCGGATACTTCTTCAGCTCGGTCTCGAGCGCCTTGTGCGGGAACGGGTAGAGCTGCTCGACGCGCACCAGCGCGACGTCCTGGAGCTCGCGCTCGCGCCGCGCGAGCAGCAGGTCGTAGTGGACCTTGCCGGTGCACAGCACGACCTTCTTCACGCCCTTGGCGTCGAGGTCCGCGGTGGTGTCCGGAATCACGGTCTGGAAGCCGCCGCGCGCCAGGTCCTGCAGCGCGGAGACCGCCTCCTTGTTCCGCAGCAGCGACTTCGGGGTGAGGATGATCAGCGGCTTGCGGAACGTGCGGATCATCTGTCGGCGCAGCAGGTGGAAGATCTGCGCGGGCGTGGTCGGCTGGCAGACCTGCATGTTGTGCTCGGCGCACAGCTGCAGGAAGCGCTCGAGACGCGCCGACGAGTGCTCC
>JBIIPQ010000060.1:0-16400 GCA_044342535.1 Burkholderiaceae bacterium | reverse complement strand
CGCCTCCGCCCGCATCGGGCACCAGGAAGCCGAAGCCGTCACGGTGACCGGTGATGCGGCCGGCGACCAGGTCGAGCTTGTCGGCGATCAGCAGCACGCCCTTGCGGTTGGGGAGCAGCTGGCCGTCGCGTTCCATCGCGAGGACACGCTGTTCGAGCGCTTCGGCATGGCGCGGGGGAACACCGAGGCGCTCGCCGAGTTCGGTCGGCGTCAGCGGCGATTCGGCGCTGCGCAGGGTGTCCAGGATCTCTTCCCGGGTGGGTGGCGTCCAGGATTTGGTCACGGTTTGACAGATCGGTTCATGCAGTTATAATCCGCGGCTTCGTCGGGCTTCGCCCGTACGATCCGCGCCCAGATGGCGGAATTGGTAGACGCACTAGGTTCAGGTCCTAGCGCCGGCAACGGTGTGGAGGTTCGAGTCCTCTTCTGGGCACCACGTTTCAGGGAAAGGCCCCGCTCAGCGGGGCCTTTTTCTTTGTGCGTGGCGCAACAAGCGAGCCCGGGAAGGACCGACCCGCCGCTCACGACGCCTGAACGCGACGCGCGCGGCAGCCTCGTCGACGCAGGCCTCAGGACGGCCACCGAGCCTTCAGGTCGCTCGGACGCAGATGATCGTACTCTTCGAACGGCTGGTGGATCCAAGGATTCGTCGGCAGGTGGTCGACGTAGAAGTCCGGCTCTGCGACCGACTGGCCCTTGCGCCAGATCACCGCGGACCGGACCTCGGTCACCTGCGGAAAGCGCGCCTTGAGCGCCGGGATCACCTCGACCAGCGTGGCGCCCGAGTCGACCAGATCGTCGGCGAGCAGCCAGCGCGTGCCCGGCAGCGGCTCGGCACTGCTCATGTGCTCGGCGATCATCAGCCGGCTCTGCGTCTGACCGGCGTTCTCGCGGTACGAGCTGGTGAACAACACGCCCAGCGGCACGCGGAACAGCCTCGACAGCGCGTCGCCGACCCGCAGTCCGCCGCGGGCGAGGCAGACGATCGCATCGAAGTCGTAGTTCGCATCGTGGATGCGGACCGCGAGCTTCTCGATCAGACGGTTGTACTCGTCCCAGGAGACATGCAGATCCCTCATCGTCGGCGCTCTCAGGACTGGAAGGGGTGGCGCAGCAGGATGGTCTCGTCCCGGTCGGGGCCGGTCGAGACCATGTCGATCGGGGCGCCGACCAGCTCGGACAGGCGCTGCAGGTAGCGCTGCGCGGCGGCGGGCAGCACGTCCCACGTGCGCGCGCCGAAGGTCGTGTCCGACCAGCCGGGCAACTCCTCGTACAGCGGCTCGCAGGTCGCGACGTCGTCGGCACCGAAGGGCAGCAGGTCGACCGGCTGACCCGCCCGACGATATCCGGTGCAGATCTTGACGGTCTCGAGGCCGTCGAGCACGTCGAGCTTGGTCACGCACAGGCCGCTGACGCCGTTGAGCTGGATGGAGCGGCGCATCGCGACCGCGTCGAACCAGCCGCAGCGGCGCGGCCGGCCGGTGACCGAGCCGAACTCGTTGCCCTTGGTGGCGAGGTGCTTGCCCGTGTCGTCGAAGAGCTCGGTCGGGAACGGCCCCGAGCCCACGCGCGTGGTGTAGGCCTTGGCGATGCCCAGCACGTAGTCGAGCATCTGCGGACCGACGCCGGAGCCCGGCGCGGCCGCGCCGGCGATGCAGTTGCTGCTGGTGACGTACGGATAGGTGCCGTGATCGACGTCGAGCAGCGCGCCCTGCGCGCCCTCGAACAGCAGGCGCTCGCCGCGTCGCGACGATGCGGCCAGCTCGGCGGGCACGTCGGCCACCATGGGCGCGATGCGCGGCGCGAGCTGCAGCGCGTCGTCGACGACGCGGTCGGCGTCGAGCGCCGGCACGCCGTAGTAGTTCACCAGCACGAAGTTGTGGAAGTCGAGGACCTCGCGGACCTTCGCGCGGAGCTGGTCCGGCGCGAACAGGTCGCACACCCGCACCGCACGGCGGGCGACCTTGTCCTCGTAGGCCGGCCCGATGCCGCGCCCGGTGGTGCCGATCTTGGCGTCGCCGCGCTTGAGTTCGCGCGCGCGATCGAGCGCCACGTGGTACGGCAGGATCAGCGGGCAGGTGCTGCTGATCCGCAGCCGGTCGCGCACCGCGACGCCCGCGCGCTCGAGCTCGTCGATCTCCTGCAGCAAGGCCTCGGGCGACAGCACCACCCCGCTGCCGATGTAGCAGGTGACCTTCGGCCGCAGGATGCCCGACGGGATCAGGCGCAGCACCTGTTTCTTGCCGCCGATGACCAGCGTATGTCCGGCATTGTGCCCACCCTGGAAGCGGACCACGCCCTGCGCGATCTCGGTCAGCCAGTCGACGACCTTGCCCTTGCCTTCGTCACCCCACTGGGTACCGATCACGACGACGTTGTTGCCCATGCTCTCCTACTCCCTTCCGCCGCGGTGCAGGGGCCTGACGGCCCAGCCCGAGGTGTGTCGTGCGAGCTCGCGATCGCATTCGAATTCCTGCTGCTCGTGCTCGTGGCCGGGCAGCACCTGCACGACGATCTCGCCGGCGGCTCGCAACGCGCGCACCGCCTCGGCGAGTGCCGTGTCCGCGCCCCATGGCGCCCTGATCGCACCGGACGGCGGCCGCTCGGGGATCAGCGCGGCGAGCTCGCGCAGTTCCAGCGAGAAGCCGGTGGCCGGACGGGCCCGGCCGAAGGCCGCGCCGACGTTGTCGTATCGACCGCCGCGCCCGATCGCATTGGGCAGGCCGTCGACATAGGCGGCGAAGATCGCGCCGCTGTGATAGCGATAGCCGCGGGCATCGCCGAGATCGAGCGCGATCTCGACCGCCAGGCCATCGCCGCCGGCGAGCTGCGGCGCTGCGGCGAGCCGTTCGAGCTGCGCCAGGGCATCGGCGATCACCGGTGCCGCCGGCATCGCGGCACGGGCCCGCTCGAGCACCGAGGCCGCCGGCCCGAAGAGCCCGGGCAGCGCCAGCAACGCGCGCCGCTCGGGCGACTCGGGCACCGCGGCGAGCCGCTGCGCGAGTCCGGGCGCATCCTTGGCCTGCAGCAGCGGGAAGATCTCGTCCTCCGCCAACCCCGGCATCGCACTCAGCAGCGTGCGCACGATCGCGACATGGCCGAGGTCGATGCGTACCCGCGGCACGCCGGCGGTACGCAGCGACTGCAGCAGCATCTCCACGACCTCGAGGTCCGCCTCGGGCCCGGCGTGGCCGAACAGCTCGGCACCCACCTGCAGCGGCTCGCGCGTCGACAGCGGCCCCGCGGGCCGAGTGTGCAGCACGCTGCCCGAGTAGCACAGCCGCACCACGCCTGCCCGGTCGAGCAGGTGGGCGTCGATGCGCGCGACCTGCGGCGTGATGTCGGCGCGCAGGCCCATCGTGCGCCCGGACAGCTGGTCGATCAGCTTGAAGGTGCTCAGGTCGAGGTCACGGCCGCTGCCCGTCAGCAGCGAGTCGAGGTACTCGATGGTCGGCGGCATGACCAGCTCGTAGCCGTAGCATCGGTACAGGTCGAGCAGACGCCTGCGCAACTCCTCGATCCGCCGGGCTTCGCTCGGCAGGATGTCGGAGATGCTCTCGGGAAGCAGCCAGCGCGGCATGGGACAGATCGGTGGGGCGCGTCTCGCGACGCGCGATCAGGCGGCGATGGCCAGCAGCGCCACGCCCGCAAGGATCGCGGCCAGGCCCATGAACCGGATCTGGCCGTCGCGCAGGGAGGCGATGCGCCGCATCGCCTCGCGCCAGCCCGGGGGCGACACCATCGGCATCAGCCCTTCCACGATCAGCATCAGGCCGAGCGCGGCGAGGAGGTTCGCGGCCATCGCGCGCCTACTTGCGCGGCGACGGCGACGAGGCGCTCTGCCCCGCACCCGGACCGCGGAAGTACCGGAAGAACTCCGACTGCGGGTCGAGGACCAGCACGTCGCTGCGGTTGCGGAAGCTGCTCCGGTAGGCCTCGAGGCTGCGGTAGAAGCTCGCGAACTCCGGGTTCTGGCCGAACGCCTCGGCGAACAGCGCCGACGCCTTCGCATCGCCCTCGCCCTTGACGCGCTGAGCGTCGCGGTAGGCCTCGGCGATGATCACGTCGCGCTGCCGGTCGGCATCGGCCCGGATCTTCTCGGACTCGGCCGAGCCGGTCGCCCGGCGCTCGTTGGCCACGCGCTTGCGCTCGGACTGCATCCGGTCGAACACGCGCTCGGACACCTCGGGGGCGAAGTCCACCCGCTTCAGGCGCACGTCGATGATCTCGGCGCCGATCTGCTTGGCATCCTCGTTCATCTTGTTGCGGACCAGATCGAGCAGCTCCTGGCGCTTGCCGGAGATGACGTCGGACACCGTCTTCTTGGCGATCTCGTTGTTCAGCGAGTCGCGCAGGCTGCGCTGCAGCCGGTCGCTGGCGGTCGCCTCGCTGCCGCCGACCGAGGTGAAGAAACGGCGCGGATCGGCGATCCGCCACTTCACGAAGGTGTCGATCTGAACATTCAGCTTCTCGGAGGTGATGAACCGGTCGACGTCGGCGGTGTCGATGGTCAGGATCCGGTTGTCGAAGTACTGGACGTTCTGGAACGGCGGCGGCAGCTTGAAGTGCAGGCCCGGCTTGGCGATGACTTCCTTGATCTCGCCGAGGGCGAAGACCACCGCGTACTGGCGCTGGTCGACGACGAAGAGCATCGTCGACGCGATGCCGAGCGCGACCAGCAGGCCGAGGAGGATGGAGGCGATTCGGTTCATGGTCGGATGTCCTCAGCGGCCCGCATCGCGGTCGCGGGCACGCAGGCCGTCACGGGTGCCGGCGCTCGACGGGGCGGTCGGCGCGGACGGCGCGTCGGCCGACGGCGCGGCCGGCGCGGCAGCGGGCCGGGCATCGGCCGCGGCCTGCTGCACCAGGCGATCGAGCGGCAGGTAGAGCAGGTTGTTGCCGTTGCCGCGCGAGTCGATCAGGACCTTGCTGGTGTTGGAGAAGACCTGCTGCATGGTGTCGAGGTACAGCCGCTCGCGGGTCACCGCGGGCGCCTTCGAGTACTCGGCGAGCACCTGCTTGAAGCGCGAGGCATCGCCCTCGGCGGTGGCGATGATCCGCTGCTTGTAGCCCTCGGCCTCCTGCTGCAGGCGGCCCGCGGTGCCGCGGGCCTTCGGGATCACGTCGTTCGCATAGGCGCGACCTTCGTTGATCAGACGCTCGCGGTCCTGGGCGGCCTTGTTGGCGTCTTCGAAGGCGGCCTGGACCGGCTCGGGCGGCTGGGCCTGCTGGATGGTCACGTCGACGATGCCGATGCCCGCCTTGTAGCGGTCGGCGATCGACTGCATCAGCGCCAGCGCGTCCTTGGCGACCTGCTCCTTCTCCTCGTACAGCACCTGGTCGATGCCGGTGCGGCCGATGACCTCGCGGGTCGCCGTCTCGGCGGCCTGGCGGACGATCTCCTCGGGGGCGCCGCCGGGGTTGTTGTTGAACAGGTAGGCCTTGGGGTCGATGATGCGGTACTGCGCGGCGAACTGCAGGTCGACGATCGCCTGGTCGCCGGTCAGGATCAGCGCCTCGCGCGGCACCTTGTTCTTCACGTTGGTCCGGTAGCCGACCTCGACCTGGCGCAGGCGCTGCACGTCGACCAGTTCGGCAGACTCGATCGGGTACGGCAGGCGCCACCTGAAACCGGCGGTCTCCTGCATGTACTTGAACTCACCGAAACGCAGGATCGCGGCCGACTGGCCTTCCTGGATGATGTAGAAGCCGCTGCCCAGCCAGAGCAGGAAGCCGATGCCGCCGATCAGGCCCAAGCCGGCGCCGGCACCCTTCATCGTGGGCATGCCGGGACCGCCGCGGGGCGGTTCGCCGCCGCCACCACCGCCGCTCTTGCCGAACATGCGGTTCAGGCGCCGGTTGAAGTCGCGCCAGAGTTCGTCGAGATCGGGCGGACCGTCGTTGCCGCCGCTGGGACGCTGCGGGCGTTCGTCGTTCTTCCCGCCGGAGCCGCCGCGGCCCCAGCCCGGGTCATTGAGCGACAACAGAGTTCGAATGCGGGTCCACATCTGGCGTGCCGTTGGGAAGGTGATGCGCTGTCGGGGGGTACGTGCCGCGCCCGGGGTCCGGGTCGGCATCGCCATGTTCGTCGTCGACGGAGGCGTCGGCCTTGCGGGCGTCGCGACCATTGGTTTCGTGGGCCGTTCGCTCGAGGGTGTCTGCCACGACAGCCGCCTGCAGGGCCCCGCGAAGGGCATCCAGGCCCGCACCGGTCCTGGCGCTGACGGACAAGCGTTCGATGCTACCACAGCCGTCCAGCTGGACTTCGGGTTCCAGCCCGACCGCATCGATCTTGTTCCAGGCGAGCCACTGGGGCACTCGGTCCGCGCCGATCTCCTCGAGCACCCGCTGCACCTGCTCGATCTGCTCGGCCCGGTCCTCGGCCGAGGCGTCGACCACGTGCAGCAGCAGGTCGGCCTCGGCGGTCTCCTCGAGCGTGGCGCGGAAGGCCGCCACCAGCTGGTGCGGGAGGTCGCGCACGAAGCCGACGGTGTCGGACAGCGCCAGCTCGACGCCGGGTGCGAGCACCAGGCGACGGGTGAGCGTGTCCAGGGTGGCGAAGAGCTGGTCGGCAGCGAAAGTGTCCGCGCCGGTCAGCGCATTGAACAGCGTCGACTTGCCGGCATTGGTGTAGCCGACCAGCGAGACCCTGAAGGTGTCCCGGCGATGGCGCGACTTGCGCCGCGTGCGGCGCTGCCGCTCGGTGCGGTCGAGGCGCTCGCGGACCTGGCGGATCTTGGCCGCGAGCATCCGGCGGTCCATCTCGAGCTGGGTCTCGCCCGGCCCCCCGCGCACGCCGATGCCGCCGCGCTGGCGCTCGAGGTGGCTCCAGGCGCGGACCAGCCGCGACGACTGGTGCTGCAGCCTCGCGAGCTCGACCTGCAGCTTGCCTTCGGTCGAACGGGCCCGCTGGCCGAAGATGTCGAGGATCAGCTCGGTGCGGTCGAGCACCCTGACCTTCCACTCTCGCTCGAGGTTGCGCTGCTGGACGGCCGAGATCTCGCGGTCGAAGAGCACGACCAGCGACTCGGTCCGGGCGATCAGCTCGCCGATCTCCTCGGCCTTGCCTCGGCCGATGTACAGCTTGGGATCGGGGCGCGGGCGGTGGCACACCACCCGCTCGGCGACCTCGTGGCCGGCGGAGACGGCCAGCGCGGCCAGCTCGTCGAGCGAGGCCGGATCGACCCGCTCGCGGCCGAGGGCGACCCGGACGAGGACGACCGGGGAGCGGGTGTCTTCGGGCGAGGCGTTCAGCTTTCCGTGCTTTCTTGGTGGAAGTTGACGGCGCGGGCCGGGACGACCGTGGAGATCGCGTGCTTGTAGACCATCTGCGTGACGGTGTTCTTCAGCAGCACCACGTACTGGTCGAACGATTCGATCTGACCCTGCAGCTTGATGCCGTTCACGAGATAGATCGAGACCGGCACGTGATCCTTGCGGAGGAGGTTGAGGAAGGGGTCTTGTAGAAGTTGCCCTTTGTTGTTGCTCATTGCAGCTCCGGCTCTGTTCGCTTTTGTAGTGGGGGCGTGATGCAAGGGTTCGACCCCGACTGGGGATCGGCCCCGTCGACCGACTGTACCGGAAATGCGGGGCGATTCGCCAGCCGACCCCGGGTGCGGCGTGACGGGCTGCGCCGTCAGCGTGCGTAGGGGTTTGCCGAGGTCCGGAACTCGACCCGCAGAGGCGTGCCCTGCAGCGAGAAGGTGTCGCGGAACCAGCCCTCGAGATAGCGCCGGTAGCTGTCCGACACCCGGTCGAGCGCGTTGCCGTGGATGACCACGACGGGCGGATTCTGGCCGCCCTGGTGCGCATAGCGCATCTTCGGACGGATCGGCCCGCGTCGGGGCGGCTGCTGGCGCTCGACCGCTTCCTGGAGCGCCCGCGTGAGCCGCGGCGTCGACAGCTTGGCGGTCGCGGCGGCATAGGCCTCGTTGACCGAGCGCATCAGTGCGCCGACGCCCTTGCCCTCGGTCGCAGTGAGGTAGTGGGTGCGCGCGAAGCCGAGGAACCCGAGCTTGCGATCGATCTCGAGCTTGAGCCGCTCGCGCCGGTACTCGTCGGCGAGGTCCCACTTGTTGACGCCCACCACCACCGCGCGACCGGCCTCGAGCAGGAAGCCCGCGATGTGCGCGTCCTGGTCGGCGATGTCCTGTGACGCATCGAGCATCAGCACGCAGACATGGCTGTCCTCGATCGCCTGAAGCGTCTTGACGACCGAGAACTTCTCGATGACGTCGGTGACCTTCCCGCGGCGGCGCACGCCCGCGGTGTCGACCAGCGTGTAGAACCGGCCGTTGCGCTCGAAGTCGGCCGAGACCGCATCGCGCGTGGTGCCCGGCTGGTCGAAGGCGATCATCCGCTCCTCGCCGAGCAGCGTGTTGATCAGCGTCGACTTGCCGGCGTTCGGACGGCCCACGACCGCGATCCGCATGCGCTTGGCGTACGGCTTGGCTTGGACGGCGGCGCCCTCGCCTTCCGGCGCGTCCGCGGCGGCGAGTTCGGCCTCGGTGGGGGGCGGCGGCACCTCGAATTCGGGCGCCGCTTCGTCGGGCGCGGCGGCCGACGCATCGGCCGCCTCGGGCAGCACGAGCTCGATCAGCTCGCGCACGCCGTCGCCGTGGGCGGCCGACACGGTGTACGGCTGCCCGAGCCCGAGCGACCAGAAATCCGCCGCAGCGGTGGCGCTCGGCATGCCCTCGGTCTTGTTGACCGCCAACACGACCTTGGCCGCCGTGCGGCGCAGCTCGTTGGCGATGTCGCGGTCGCGCGCCGCCATGCCCTCGCGGCCGTCGACGACGAAGATCACCAGGTCGGCCTCGATGACCGCCTGGCGGGTCTGGCGCGCCATCTCGGCCGAGATGCCGGTCTTGGCGACCGGCTCGAAGCCGCCGGTGTCGATGACGATGAAGCGGCGTTCGCCGAGCCGGCCCTGGCCGTAGTGGCGGTCGCGGGTCAGGCCGGGGATGTCGGCGACGAGCGCGGCACGACTGCGCGTGAGGCGGTTGAAGAGCGTCGACTTGCCCACGTTGGGACGGCCGACGAGAGCGACGACCGGAGGCGGCCCGCCTTCGCGTCGTTCGTAGAGGTCGATCACGGTGTCCTGAATGCGTAGAGCCCGCCGCCGGATGTCTGGACCACCAGCAGGGCGCCGACCGCGGCCGGCGGCGCGACGATCGGCTTGCCGTCGGTGCGGGTGACCGCTGCGAGCGTGCCGTCGGTGCGCGACAGCCAGAGCACGTTGCCTTCGAGGTCGCCGAGGGCGACGACACTGCCGACGATGAGGGGCGCGGACAGGCGGCGGCGCTGGAAGGCCTTCGCCTGCCAGCCCGGCGCGCCGCTGCGGTCGAGGGCAAACACGACGTCGTTGGCGTCGGGCGCCACCACACCGCGCATGTCGACATCGAGGCCCACGGCCGAGGAAAAGTCACGCAGCCAGACCGGTGCGCCGCTCGCCAGATCGACGCAGCCGATGCGGCCCTGGTAGGTCGCGGCGCACAGCTCGCGACCGATGATCAGCGGCGAGCCGACCACGTCGGCGATCCGCTCGAGCTCGGTCGTGCCTCGCGGCTGCGACAGCGGCACGTCCCAGCGCGGCGCCCCGTTCTGCAGCGCCAGCGCGACCAGGCGCCCGCCGGGCATGCCGACGAAGGCGGCACCCGGGATCATCGCGACACCTCCGGAGTTGCGCAGCACGAGCGGCGGATTCTGCCGCTGGAACGCCCAGCGGCGCCGGCCGCTGTCGGCTTCGAAGGCGAGGACGCGGTTGTCGGTGGTGCGCACCAGCACCACGCCGTCGGCCACCGCTGGCGCGGTGACGACCTCACCGTTGGCCGGCGCGGTCCAGCGCGTGCGGCCCTGCTCGTCGAGCGCGATCACCGTCCCGTCGCGCGCTGCGACGACCGTGGTCGCCCCGTCGGTGCCGACCCCCGCGGTCAGCGGCTTGCCGACCGACACCCGCCAGACGGGCTGGCCGGTGTCGAGGTTCAGGCGTGCCACCGTGCCGTCCTGCGCCGCGGCCCAGACCGAGTCGCCGATCGCGACCGGGGCGAAGCCGATGCCCGAGCGCCCGCCCAGCGATGCGTTCCATGCCGGCACGATGCGCACGGCGTTCGACGGCACGGGCAGCGGATCGGGCGGCGTGCGGGTCGGGCCGAAGAGCGAGCAGGCGCCCAGCGCCGCGATGGCGGCACCGGCGATCGCGGCCCGGCGCAGTCGGGACATCGGCACGTCAGGCTCCCCCGAGGGCATCGAGCTTCATCTGCACCAGCGGCCGGGTCGCCGCATTGGCGGCGAGCTTCTCGAGCGCGAGCTTGTAGGCGGCCCGCGCCTCGTCGCGCTTGCCCTGCGCGAGGAGCAGGTCCCCGCGCCGATCGGCGAAAGCGGCTGCGAACGGCCCGCTCGCGTCGGCGGGCAGCAGCTTCAGCCCTTCGTCGTAGGCCTTCTCGTCGAGCAGGATCCCGGACAGCCGCAGGCGGGCCAGCGCGACATGCTCGGGATCCTTGGCGTGATCGACCGCCCACTGCAGGGGCGCCTTGGCGGCCTTCAGGTCGCCGGCGTCGTGATATGCCCGCGCGGCGAGCAATGCGCCCATCGAGCCGTACACCGTGCCCGAGTACTTCTCGAACAGCGGTCCGGAGGTCTGCTTGACCTTGCCGACGTCCTTCTTGTCGACCGCGTCGCGCAGCTGGTCGTAGAGCACCGAGGCCTCGACCGACTGCTTCTGCTGCCACCAGCCCCAGGCGCGCCAGCCGGCGACCGCGAGCAGCGCGACGGTGAGCAGCGTGAGCAGCAGGTTTCCGTACTTGGCCCAGAACGCCTTGAAGGCGTCGAGCTGGTCCTGTTCCTGGAGATCGTAGGCCATCGGCCCTCCGGCGAGATCGGGGTGGACGGTCGGGCTCAGTCGCCGGTGGCGACGAGCGCATCGACCAGATAATCGGGAAGCCCGTCGAGCGGCACGGACTCCTGCTTGCCCGCGCCACGCTCGCCGTCGGCGCCGCGCAGCGACTTGACCGTGGCGGTGCGAGCCGCGGCCTCGTCGTCGCCGATGACGACCGCGAACTCGGCGCCGCTGACGTCGGCGCGCTTGAACTGCGCCTTGAAGGCACCGCCGCCGGCGTTCAGGACCACGTCGAGGCCGGCGCTGCGCAGGCCCTCGGCCACCGTGAAGGCGACCGTGCGCGCCGCGTCGCCCTGATGGACGACGTAGACGTCGCAGCTCGGTCCGGACACCGCCTCGCCGCTCTCGCGCATCAGCTCGAGCAGCCGCTCGACGCCGATCGCGAAACCACAGGACGGCGCCGCCTTGCCGCCGAGCATCTCGACCAGCGGATCGTAGCGCCCGCCCCCGCAGACGGTGCCCTGCGCGCCGAGCCGGTCGGTGACCCACTCGAACACGGTGCGGTTGTAGTAGTCGAGGCCGCGGACCAGGCGAGGATTGATCCGGAACGGAATGCCGACCGCACGCAGCAGCGACTGCACGCCCTCGAAGTGCTCGCGCGACGCCTCGCCGAGGAAGTCGGCGAGTCTGGGGGCGCCCTCGGCCAGCGCCTGCATCGAGGGATTCTTGGTGTCGAGGATGCGCAGCGGGTTCGAGTGCAGGCGGCGCTGCGCGTCGGCGTCGAGCTGCGCCGCGTTCGCCTCGAAATAGGCGATCAGCGCCTCGCGGTGGCCACGCCGCTCCGCCGGGTCACCGATCGAGTTGAGTTCGAGGCGGATGTCCTGCAGGCCGAGGTCGTCCCACAGGCGCTGACACATGGCGATCACCTCGGCATCGATGTCCGGGCCCGCGAACCCGAGCGCCTCGATGCCGATCTGGTGGAACTGGCGGTAACGGCCGCGCTGCGGACGCTCGTGGCGGAACATCGGCCCGGTGTACCAGAGCCGCTTCGGTCCGTCGTAGAGCAGGTTGTGCTCGATCGCGGCACGCACGACACCGGCCGTGTTCTCGGGGCGCAGCGTCAGGTGCTCGCCGTTGAGCGCGTCCTCGAAGGAGTACATCTCCTTCTCGACGATGTCGGTGACCTCGCCGATGCCCCGCCGGAACAGCGCCGTGTGCTCGACGATCGGCGTGCGGATCTGGCGGTACCCGTAGCCGCGCGCCCAGTGCGCGACCACCTGCTCGAGCCTCTCCCAGCGCTCGCTGTCGCCGGGCAGCAGGTCGTTCATGCCCTTGACGCCGGACAGGCGTTCGGCCTTGCGGGGGGCGGGCACGGCGGACTCGGAGGCGAAGGAGGCTTCGTCGGACATTGAGGCTCGGTCGGAACGGGACGGACGGCGCGAACGGACAGGCGCCGCTCAGGACGGCTGGTTGGCTGCGGCGACGAGGCGGCCGTAGCGGCGGTGCACGTAGGCCTCGACGATCGCCTGGAACTCTTCGGCGATGCGATCGCCCTTGAGGGTGACGGTGCGCTCGCCGTCGACGAACACCGGCGCGACCGGGGCCTCGTCGGCGCCCGGCAGCGAGATGCCGACGTCGGCGTGCTTCGATTCGCCAGGGCCGTTGACGACACAGCCCATCACCGCCACCTGCATCGATTCGACGCCCGGATACGAGGCCTTCCAGACCGGCATCTGCGAACGCAGGAACGACTGGATGCTCTCGGCGAGCTCCTGGAAGAACGTGCTGCTGGTGCGTCCGCAGCCCGGGCAGGCGATGACCAGCGGCGTGAACGCGCGCAGCCCCATCGTCTGCAGGATCTCCTGGGCGACGATCACCTCGCGGGTGCGGTCGCCGCCGGGCTCGGGCGTGAGCGACACGCGGATGGTGTCGCCGATGCCCTCCTGCAGCAGCACCGACAGCGCTGCGGTCGAGGCGACGATGCCCTTGCTGCCCATGCCGGCCTCGGTCAGCCCGACGTGCAGCGGATAGTCGCAGCGCCGCGCGAGTTCGCGATAGACCGCGACCACGTCCTGCACGTTCGAGACCTTGGCGGACAGGATGATACGGTCTCCCGGCATGCCGAGGGATTCGGCCAACCTCGCGCTCTCGATCGCCGAGACGACCAGCGCCTCGCGCATGACCTGCGAGGCCTCCCAGGGCCGGGCCCGCCGGGCGTTCTCGTCCATCATCCGCGCCAGCACCGACTGGTCGAGGCTGCCCCAGTTCACGCCGATGCGCACCGGCTTGGCATGCAGGTTCGCGACCTCGATCATCTGCGCGAAGTTGCCGTCGCGCCGACTGCCCGAGCCGACGTTGCCGGGGTTGATCCGGTACTTCGACAGCGCGCGCGCGCACTCCGGGTACTGAGTCAGCAGCTTGTGGCCGTTGTAGTGGAAATCGCCCACCAGCGGCGCATCGACGCCCATCCGGTCGAGCTGCTCGCGGATCGCGGCGACCTCGCGCGCGGCCTCGGGCGTGTTGACCGTGATGCGCACGACTTCCGAACCGGCCTGCGCCAGGGCCTTGACCTGGATCGCGGTCGCGATCGCATCGGCGGTGTCGGTGTTGGTCATCGACTGCACGACCACCGGCGCGCCGCCGCCGACGTGCACCGTCCGCGCACCCCAGGTCACCGCGACACGGCGCGACACACGCCGCGCCAGCGGCCCGGCGGGCATCGGAACAGCCTCTTCGATCACGGCAGCTTGACCTTGGCGATGTTGTTCGGCGAGGAGGTCAGCGGCTTCAGATCGACCGGCTTGCCCTCGAACTCCAGCATGGCCGCACTCGCGTTGCCGATCGTGACCGAGAACGGCGCATCGCCCTTGGCCTCGAGCGGCGTGCCCGGCTTGACCGTCCCCATGAACACCGACTTGCCATCGCCCTGGCGCACGTCGACCCAGGCATCCTGCTTGACGGTCACGCGGATGGGCGGTGCGGGCGGCGCCGGGGGCGGCGGCGGTGCAGCCGCCACGGGCGGCGCCGACGGCGCCGCCGTGAGCGGCGGCGGGACGACCGGCACGCCCGGTGCCGCGGGCGGCGCGGCGCCGTCTGCGGCGCCCGCGGCCGGCGCGGCACCCGGAGCCGGCACCAGCGGTGGCGGCACGAGCGGCGTGCCCGACACGGCACCTCCGGACCCGGAAGCGGATGCCGACGCGGGCGCACCGGATGCGGGCGGCTCGGCGCTGCCGATCCACGAGGAGATCTTGGAGACGTCGCCGTCGCGGCCGAAGAAGAGCGCGACCGCGATCACGCCGATCACGCCGAGCAGCGCCCACGGCAGGCGGCTGCCCTTGCCCTCGACGTCGAACCCGAAGCCGCCGCCGCGAGGCATGGGCGCGGCGAGCGTCGAGGTCGGCTTGAGCTCCTCGGCCTCGGCGAATCCGCCGATGGTCTGGAGCAGCGGCTCGACGTCGACGTCGAGCAGGCGGCCGTAGGAGCGGACGCAGCCGCGCACGAAGGCCCGGCCGGGCAGTGCCGCCCAGTCGCCCCGCTCGATCGCTTCGAGCTGTCGCGGGTGCAGCTTGAGACGCTGCGCGACCTCGCCCTTGCCCAGTCCGCGCTTCTCGCGGGCGGCGGCCAGCTGCTCCGCCGAGGTGATCGCGGTGCTCAGCGGATCCGGGGGGCTCGGATCGTTCGCGGGGTCAGTCACCGATTCAGTCACCGAATGCTCCACCTTGCAACAGGTTCGCCTCGCGCGAGGACGGGAATTGGCGCCGCAGCTGCGCCGACAGGCTCGCGACGCTGTCGCGGTCGCCGACCCGACGGTCCACCCGGATACCGAGCCACAGCGTCTCCGGGCTCGGCGGATAGCTGGCCAGCAGCCGCTGCGACATGAAGCGGGCGCGCTCGAGCTCGCCGCGCTTCAGGTAGATCTCTGACAGGTTGTACATCGCGACCGGGTTGCGCGGGTCGATCCGGAACGACTGATCGAAATACGACTCCGCACTCTTCAGGTCACCGGCCCGCAGCGAGCAGATCCCGGCATTGTGCAACGGCCGCGCCGGCGTCTGGTACAGCGGATCGCGCATCGCTGCCTGGAACTGCGCGATCGACTCGCGCGGGCGCTCTGTCTGGCAGAGGAACCAGCCGTAGTTGTTCAGCAGCTCGGAGTCCTCGGGCGCCAGCCGCAGTGCGCGCTGGAAGCTCTCTTCCGCGCGCGAGCGGTCGTTCATGTCCATGTAGACCAGGCCGAGCATGCCGTAGGCCTGGGCATAGTTCGGATCGGTGGACAGCGCCGAGCGCAGCTCCTCGAGAGCCTGCTGATAGTTGCCCTGCTGGTAGTAGCCGGTGGCCAGCTCCAGCCGGATCGACGCGCGGCGCCGCTGCTCGGACACGTTCTGCGAGGCGCCGGCCAGTGGCGGGGCGCCGCCCTGCTCGGCCCGCGGCGGCGGCGCTTCACGCCGCTGGTCGCGCACGTCGTTGCCCCTCAGGTCGCGCACCGGTTGCGGCTTCTCGTCGACCGTCGTGCACGCGGCGAGTGCGCCGCTGGCCAGCAGCATCGCCGCCAGTCGCCGCACCCGGCCCGCCAGGGCGCTGCCGGGGGGGCGCTTCAGGGGCTCCGGGCGACGGATCATCGGGGTCGTGCTCACGCGCGCGCGATCGCCACACGTCGGCGCTCGCCCCGCTGCGCGAGGCGCGTGCGATCGACGATGTCGCCGGCGAGTTGTCCGCAGGCCGCATCGATGTCGTCGCCCCGGGTACGCCGCACCGTCGTGACGATGCCGGCGTCGGACAGCCGCTGCGCGAAGGCCTTGATCCGTTCCGGAGGCGAGCGCCGCAGGTCCGCACCCGGGAACGGATTGAATGGGATCAGGTTGAACTTGCAGGGCACGTCTCGGACCAGCGCGAGAAGCTGCTCGGCATGCTCGTCGCCGTCGTTCACGCCGTCGAGCATCACGTACTCGAAAGTGACGAAATCGCGCGGCGCGCGCTCGAGATAACGGCGGCAGGCGCCCATCAGCTCGGCCAGCGGATGCTTGCGGTTGAGCGGCACCAGCCGATCGCGCAGTGCGTCGTTCGGCGCATGCAGGGACACCGCGAGCGCCACCGGCATGTCGTCGCGCAGGCGGTCGATCATGGGGACAACGCCCGAGGTGGATACGGTCACGCGACGGCGCGACAGGCCGTAGCCGTGGTCGTCGAGCATGATGCGCAGCGCGGTCACCGTCGCGTCGTAGTTGAGCAGGGGCTCGCCCATGCCCATGAACACCACGTTGGTGATGATCCGGTCATGGTCGTCCGGCGCATCGTCCTCGCCGCCGCCCGCTGCGGCGGCCGCCTCGGCGCGGCGCGCACCGAGCAGGCGGTTGGCGAGCCAGAGCTGGCCGACGATTTCGCCGGCCTCCAGGTTGCGCGCGAAGCCCTGCTTGCCCGTCGAGCAGAACAGGCAGTTGACCGCACAGCCGGCCTGGGTCGAGATGCACAGCGTGCCGCGCGAGACCTCGGGGATGAAGACCGTCTCGACCGCGTTGCCCTGCCCGACGTCGAGCAGCCACTTGCGGGTGCCGTCGCTCGCGAC
>JBIIPQ010000287.1:0-5630 GCA_044342535.1 Burkholderiaceae bacterium | reverse complement strand
CGCATGCTCTGGCGCTGAAGCACGAAGAGGTCGCGCTCGGTCACCACCCCCGCCAGACGCCCGTCGCGCACCACCGGCACGTGCCGGATGCCGCGGCTGGCCATCAGCAGCATCGCCTCGGCGGCGGGCGCCTGCGCATCGAGCGTGACCAGCGGCGCGGTCATCACCGAGGCGATCGGCGTGTCCAGTGACAGGCCCGGCAGGACGACGCGTCCGATCACGTCCTGTCGCGTGAAGATGCCCTCGGCGTCGCCGACGATCACCGAGCCCACGCGCTCGCGCTCCATGGTCTCGAACACGACGCGCAGGCTGACATCTCCCGCCACCGAGATCGGCTCGCGGCGCACGAGCGCCGACAGGGGCCCCATCATCGAGCGGCCCTGGGCGGCGTGGCGGGCGTGGCTCGCCTGAACCGCCTGCCGGGACAGGTCGAGCATCGCGCCGAGGCGACGCTTGCAGAAGTCCAGGAACACCTCGCTGCGTTGAATCAGCACGTCGAAATCAGCACGCGACAGCACCCAGCAGAACACGTCGCCAGCGGCCGTATAGCGGGCCGAGACCGCACGCCCGGCAAGCAGCGCACCCACCGGGAAGGGCTCGCCCTGTGTCAGCTGCAGACCCGGTTCGGCGGCCTGCTGATCGTCGGGCCGCCGCCCGGCCACCACACCGTCGCGCACGATCCAGCAGGCGTCGGGCGTTCCCGCCTCCGGCGAGATGATCACCTCGCCCGGGGCGAAATAGGCGAGTTCGACGCGTCCTGCGATGAAATCGAGATCCTCGCCGCGCATCGTGGAGAACGGCGGATGGACTTCGAGCGCGGCACGCACTGCGGCGACGATGGTCGGCGAACTCATGCGGGGTCCGTGAGGTGCGTTGGGCCGGGGGGCGCGTTCGGCATCGCTTCGAGTGCAACGGTACCGAATTCGCCGACGAAAAAAAACCGGGCCTGGGGCCCGGTCTGCTTCCACGCCGCCGGGGCGCCCAGCGGGGGCGCCCGCCCCACGGCGGGGCGGCCCCCGGGAGGGTCGGATACCGGACGTTCTGGACCATGTCCTGAGTCTCTTTCGAGGGAGCCGGGGTGACCAGACTGACGAGGATGATCACCAGGAATCCCAAGGGGACGCCGAACACGCCAGCCGAAATCGGCAGGATGTCCCACCACAGGTCCGGGGCAACCGAGCGGGCGGTTCCGAAGAACACCTCGCGCAGCCACGGGTGGGTCGAGATCATGTACCAGAAGGTCACGCCCACACCGGCGAGCATGCCCAGCGACGCGGCAATGCCCGTGGTGCGCTTCCAGAACACACCGAGCACCAGTGCCGGGAAGAAACCGGCTGCCGCCAGCGAGAAGGCCGCAGACACCAGGAACAGGATGTCGGCGATCTTCAGCGAGGCCACGTACGCGGCGAGTGCGGCGACCACCAGCAACAGGATCTTGGAGAGCAGCACGCGGCGGGACGTGGGCGCGTTCGGATCGATCATCTTGTAGTAGAGATCGTGCGACAGCGCGTTGGCGATGGTCAGCAACAAGCCGTCCGCCGTGGACAGCGCCGCCGCCAGACCGCCTGCGGCCACGAGGCCCGACACCACGTACGGCAGACCCGCGATTTCCGGCGTGGCCAGCACGACGATGTCACCGCCGATCACGATCTCCGCCAACTGCACGATGCCGTCCCGGTTGACGTCGGTGATCGACAGCAACGAAGGATCGACCTTCGCCCAAGCCTGTGCCCACGCTGGAAGGCTGGTGAACGCCGTGCCCACCACGTCGTTGTACATCACGAACTTGACCAGTACGGCGAGGGCCGGGGCCGTGAAGTACAGCAGGAAGATGAAGAACAGCGACCAGGTCACCGAGCTTCGGGCTTCCTTGACCGATGGCGTCGTGTAGTACCGCATCAGGATGTGAGGCAGTGCAGCGGTGCCCACCATCAGGCAGAAGACCAGGGCCAGGAAGTTCCTGCGGGCGATGTCCCGGGCCTTCTCGTCCTTGCCTGCAAACGCTTCTCCGTGCCGGGCCGGCGGATTGGCGCGACCGGCGGCTGCCCGGTCACGCGTCCATTGGGCCGTGGCCGCGGCCTGGTCCTTCGGCCACCGGCCCAACGCGTCCTCCGCCGCCTTGACCTTGCCCGCATCCTCGTTGGCGGCCTTCAGATCGGCCAGGTCCTTCTCCAGCCTCGCCTTGCCGTCGGTATACGCCTTGGCCGGGTCCTTCAGGGCCTCGGTCGCCGCGGCTGCACGATCACGGAAGATCTGTCGGACCTCCTTCTCCTTCGGATCGTCGATCAGCTTCTGCTCGAGCGCAGTGACCTTCTCGAGCTGGTTGCCGTAGACGGCCTGGGGCACCGGGATACCGGTCTGCTTCACCGACAGCCAGACCACCGGGATCATGTAGGCGATGATCAGGATGATGTACTGGGCGACCTGCGTCCAGGTCACCGCCTTCATGCCGCCGAGGAACGAGCAGACCAGGATGCCGGCCAGCCCGAGGAACACGCCCACCTGGAAGTCCACGCCGGTGAGCCGGGTGGTGATCAGGCCAACCCCGTAGATCTGCGCGACCACGTAGGTGAACGAAACCAGGATGGCGATCAGGATGCCGATGAACCGGGGAATGTGGCCGCCGTATCGCGCACCCAGGAAGTCGGGGATGGTGAATTGCCCGAACTTCCTGAGATAGGGCGCAAGAAGCAGCGCCACCAGCACGTATCCACCGGTCCATCCCATGATGAACGCCAGGCCGTTGTAGCCGGACAGGTACAGCGTGCCGGCCATGCCGATGAACGACGCGGCCGACATCCAGTCGGCGCCCGTGGCCATGCCATTGAACATCGCCGGTACGCGGCGACCGGCCACGTAGTACTCCGAGGCGTCATTGGTCCGGCTCATCACCCCGATGCCCGCGTACAGCAGGATCGTCGCGACGAGGAACACGTAGCCCATCGTCTGTCGGGCCATGCCCATCTGTTCGAGGATCGCGAGTGCGGCCACGAACAGGAAGAACCCGCCGGTGTAGAACGCGTAGACCTTCGTGAGTTGCGCCTTGAAGGCCTTCTGAGACTGCATGGCAGCGCTCATTCCTCTTCTCCTTCCTGGACCCCGTACTCGATGTCCATGTTGTTCATGTAGCGGGCGTAGAACCAGATGATCAGGCAGTAGATGATGAGCGAGCCCTGGGCGCCCATGTAGAAGCTGAACGGCCAGCCGAAGAAGCTGAAGCTCAGATCTCGAGCGAACCAGCCCACGACGAAGGTGACGATGAACCAGATCCCCAAAAGGATGCCGGTGATTCTCAGGTTGCGCTGCCAGTATTCATCTAGCTTGGCTGTGGATGCCATGGGTCTCCTCCAAGAGTTCGGGAATGTGACGGAACGGAAATTCGTCGGTTGAGGCGGGATCTCCGAGATCGACGGGCGGGGCGGTTGACGGGGGTTCAGCGAACCATCTGCTAGCCGACGACGACGCCGGTCTCGCGCTCGAGCTGACGCGCGACCTGAGGCTCGAAGACGGTGAGCTTCTTGATCAGCCGGGCGACCCGCTCGGGCTGCTGCAGACGGTGGTAGACGTGTGCGAGCTGGTAGAAGCCGAACGGGCTCATCGGCTGCAGCTCGATGTTCATCTTCAACGGTGCGATGGCCTCGTCGAGCCGGCCGGTCTTGATGAGGGAGAGCGCCTTGCCGTAATAAGCGAGATCGAGCTTCTGGTCCAGCGCGATGGCCCGATCGAACGAATCGATCGCCTCTTCGTGGCGCTGTTCTTCCTGTTGCAGATAGCCCAGGTTGTACCAGGTGCCGGCCTTCGTCGCGTCGAGCCGCAGGGCTTCGCGCAGCAACTGGACCGCGTCCGGCCGATTGCCCGTGGTGGCCTTCAGGTGGGCCAGCGCCGCGAGCGTCACGGCGTCACCGGGACGGGCGGCTGCGATTCGCTCCCAATAGGCCACGGCCCTGTCGTCACGCTTGAGCAGCTTCGCCAAGGTGGCCATCTGTCGCCAATACCAGAGGGCGAGCACCGACGCGTCCGCCGAGGCTGTCATGCCGCATCTCCGGCGACCATGCGCGGCAGAAGCACCGCCAGTGCGACGCAGATCCAGAACAGAAGCAAGAAGGCCACCACGGGCACGTGCATGTCGGCCACCTTTCGAGGCGTTATCACACGGACCGCTCGGACAACCGGCGAGGTGAGGAACCTGAAGAATCGATAGACCGCATTGTCTTCGTGACGACCGAAGCAGAGCAGACGGACCATGCCCTGACCGGCCAGCAGAAGCATCGAGAAGGCCGCGAGCGTGTACACCATGTTGAGAACGTAGATCACTCGGCCTCCATGCCGACGCGCTGACCGTCGATCCCCATCGACAGCAGGCCGATTCGCCCTCGGGTGCTTTCGGACGTCGTGCTCGCGGACATGCGCGTTCTCCTCCCGCTCGGGTCGCTCTTTGAACTGGACGGTATGGGCGAGGGCTTACTGGGAACTTACAGATCGCGAGAAGGTCAATAAGCTTTCGTGATTGAAGGGGGTCGCTGCCAGGCGAACCGCGGCCGATCGACGTGAGCAACGCGCCTGCCGCCCCGAGCAGACGCACCCTGCGGCCAGCCTCGCGAAGGCGTCGAGATCCCTATCTCCCGGCGAATCTCAAGGTCGATCGACCGGGCGCTCGCGGGTGGTGATCCCCACGTAGATGCCCGCGCCGATGATCAGCGCGGCGCCGACCCACGTCCACGCGTCCGGCATCTCCGAGAAGAGCCACCAGCCGACGATCACCGAGCCGACCATCTGCCAGTACTGGAACGGCGACAGCAGGTTCGCCGCCGCGTAGGTCATCGCGCGCGCCACGCAGTAGTGGCCGAGCCCGCCGATCACCCCGAGACTGCCGAGCAGCGCGACGTCGGTCCACGAGGCCGGGGTGCGCCAGGCGAAGGGCACGACGAGGCTCATCAGCACCGAGCCCACCAGCGCCGAGTACACGACCGAGGTCTCGGGCCGATCGATGCCCGCGACCCGCCGAGTGAGGATCTGGTAGACCGCGAAGCAGGCCGCGCTGCCCACGATCAGCAGCGAGGCCCACTGGAACACCGCGGCACCCGGCCGGATGACGACCAGCACGCCGAGGAAGCCGACCGTCACCGCGACGACCCGCGACAGCAGGATGCGCTCGCCGAGCATCGGGCCCGCGAGCAGCACGACGATCAGCGGCGCGATGAACGAGATCGACGCCGCCTGCGCGATCGGCACGAAGCGGATCGCGCTGAAGAACAGGAAGGTCGAGCCGATCAGCAGCAGCGAGCGCATGAACTGAACACCGGGCCGGCGGGTGTGCACGATGCGCCAGCCGTGCCGCGGCACGACCAGGGCGAGCGCGAACACCAGGTGGCTGACGGTGCGGGCCCAGACGACCTGCTCGGACGAGTAGTCGCGGCTCATCAGCTTGGCGAGCCCGTTCATCACGGGGAACAGGCTCGCCGCGGCGCACATGAACAGGATGCCCAGCAGCGGCCGATCGGTCCTCGCCGGCACCGCAAGGGCGCGGGGTGAACTCATGCGGCAAGCGTATCCGCATGGCGGGTACGCGTCATCCGCGAGGCCCTCCGCCCGGAACGGGTCAATCGATCACCAGAAGGTGCCCACCGGAT
>JBIIPQ010000059.1:0-16458 GCA_044342535.1 Burkholderiaceae bacterium | reverse complement strand
AGTTCGGTGATCTCGAGCCAGTGCAGGTCGTCGGTGCCCATGCCCTGCTCCGCCTCAGGCGGTCTTCGGCTGCGCGAGTCCGAGCTCGCGGACCATCGCGTCGCGCATCGCGAACTTCTGCGGCTTGCCAGTGGCAGTGAGCGGGAACTCGGTCACGATGCGCAGGTGGCGCGGCACCTTGAAGTGCGCGATGCGGCCCTGGCAGTACGCGCGCAGCTCGTCGGCGCCGAGCTGCTCGCCCGGCTTCGCCACCACCCAGGCGCAGACCTCCTCGCCGAGCCGTGCGTCCGGCACGCCGAAGACCTGCGCCGCCTGCACCTTCGGATGCCCGTGCAGGAACTCCTCGATCTCGCGCGGGAACACGTTCTCGCCGCCGCGGATCAGCATGTCCTTCACACGGCCGACGATGTTGCACCAGCCCTCGGCATCGATCGTCGCGAGGTCGCCGGTCCGCATCCAGCCGGCCTCGTCGATCGCCTCGCGGGTGCGCTCCGGATCTTCCCAATAGCCACGCATGACGAGATACCCGCGCGTGCACAGCTCGCCCGCTGTCCCGACCGGCACGATGCGCCCGGCCGCATCGACGATCTTGACCTGCGCATGCGGCTGGATGCGCCCGACCGTGCTCACGCGCCGCTCGATCGGGTCGTCGACGCTCGACTGGAAGGAGATCGGGCTGGTCTCGGTCATCCCGTAGCCGATCGTGACCTCGCGCATGTGCATGCGCTCGACGACCCGGCGCATCGTCTCCACCGGGCACGGCGCGCCGGCCATGATGCCGGTGCGCAGCGTCGACAGGTCGTGCCGCGCGAACTCTGGATGGTCGAGCATCGCGATGAACATCGTGGGCACGCCGTGCAGCGCGGTGCAGCGCTCGCGCGAGACCGCGGCCAGCGTCTGGCCTGCGTCGAAGGACTCGCCGGGAAAGACCATCGCCGCGCCGGTCGCGGTGCAGGCCAGCACGCCGAGCACCATGCCGAAGCAGTGGTACAGCGGCACCGGGATGCACAGCCGGTCCTGCATCGTCAGGCGCATCGCCTTCGCGCAGAAGCGCGCGTTGTTGACGATGTTGAAGTGCGTGAGCGTCGCGCCCTTGGGCAGGCCGGTGGTGCCGCTGGTGAACTGGATGTTGATCGCGTCGTCCGGGTCCAGTGCTGCGGCGAGCGGCGCGAGCCGTGTGCGCTGCGCGGGTCCGGCCGCGGCGACGAAGCGATCGAAGGCGAGCGCACGCGGCGGCACCGCGCCCTCGCCGAGCACGATCACATGCTTGAGATGCGGCAGCCGCTCGGCCATCAGCTCGACCGACGACGCGGCGGGGTCGGGCCGCGCGTCGAGCTCCGGCGCGATCGCGCGCAGCATGCCGACGTAGTCGCTGCCCTTCAGGCGGCGCGCCATGATCAGCGCCCGGCAGCGCACCGCGTTCAGCGCGTGCTCGAGCTCGGACGTGCGGTAGGCCGGGTTGATGTTCACCAGGATCGCGCCGATGCGCGCGGTGCCGAACTGCGCGAGCAGCCACTCGAGGCGGTTCGGCGACCAGATGCCGACGCGGTTGCCGCGCCGGATGCCGAGCGCGAGCAGACCGGCGGCGACCTCGTCGCTCAGGCGCCGCAGGTCGTGCCACGACAGGCGCCGCCCGGACTCGACGAACACCGCCGCGTCGCGCCCGCCCCAGCGCTCGCACGCGCGGTCGAGCAGTTGCGGGATCGTCATGAACTTCAACGGGTCGGCGGTCGCGCCGGCCACGTACGACAGCGTGCCCTGCGGACGCAGCGCGTCGTCCGCCGGGCCCCGGACCCAGTCGGAGGCGAACGGGTTGCGGTCGCGGGCGCTCATCGGCCGGGGCTCAGAGCTCGCGCCAGTCGGCCGACTGCTCGAACGCGTGGGCGGCCCGGTAGATCGTGGACTCGCCCCAGTGCTTGGCGACCAGCATCAGGCCGACCGGCAGGCCCTGGCTGAGCCCGCAAGGGATGCTCATCGCCGGATGGCCGGACACGTCGAACGGGCAGGTGTTGGCGAGCATCTCGAAGCCGCGCTGGCACCACAGCGCGAGCGGCGCGTTCTGGGGCGGGATCGGCGTGGCCTTCATCGGCAGCGTCGGCAGGAGCAGCAGGTCGTAGCGCGACAGCGCCTCGTCGTAGGACCCGCGCAGCTGGCGCGCGAGGTTCTGGGCCTTTGCGTAGAAGTGGCCCCGGTACTGGCGGATGAAGTACTCGCCGGCGAACATCGAGATCTTCAGGGTGCGCGACAGCTCGTTGGCGCGCGAGCGCCAGTTCGCGTGGGCATCGAGCAGGCTGGTGGTGTACAGCCCCTCCCAATTGAAGCCCATGCCGTTGCCGTGCATCATCTGCGCCATCAGGCCCTCGAGCGCGATCGGCGTCCAGATCGCGCCTCCGTCGAGGTGCATCGGCACCGACACGTCCTCGACGTGCGCGCCGAGCGCGCGCAGCCGGTTGGCCCCGTCGCGCACCTTCGCGTCGACGTCCGGCTCGCTGTTCGCATGCCCGAAGCCCTCGACGAGCACGCCGATCCGCATGCCGGCCACGCCCCGCCCGAGCGCCGCGGTGTAGCGGTCGACCCGCACGTTGTATTGCCGGGGGTCGAGCCCGTCGGGGCCGGCGATCGCCTCGAGCAGCAGCGCGTTGTCGGCAACCGTGGTGGTCATCGGCCCGGCGTGATCGATCGTCGCCTCGATCGGCATGACCCCGGTGTAGGGCACCAGGCCGTGCGTGGGCTTCATCCCGTAGCAGCCCGACCAGCCCGCGGGCATGCGGATCGAGCCGCCCTGGTCGCCGCCGATGGCCATCTCGACCTCGCCCGCGCCGACGAGCGAGGCCGAGCCGGACGAAGAGCCGCCAGCCGAATAGCCGTACTTCCACGGGTTGTGGACCGGGCCCGACTGCGATGTGTGGCTGCCGCCGGACAGGCAGAACGACTCGCAGTGCGCCTTGCCGACGATGGTGCCGCCGGCGTCGAGGATGCGCGTGACCAGGGTCGCGTCGACGTCGGGCACGTAGCCCTCGAGCGAGGTCGCGCCGTTCATCATCGGCACGCCCGCCAGGCAGACGTTGTCCTTGAGCACGACGCGCTTGCCCGCCAGCGGGCCGTGCGCGGCGCCGCGCACCTCGCTCTTGACCGCCCAGGCGTTCATCGGATTCTCGCTCGCCGCGGGCTTGTAGCCCGGGGTGCGCGGGTAGCGGACCGCGGGCAGGTTGTCGGGCAGCGCGGCGATGCGGTCGTAGGACTGGAAGGTGCCCTCGAGCACCTCGAGGTACTCGGCGACCTCGCGGTCGGACATGCTCATGTGGAGGTCCGACACGATGGACTTGAGCTGCTCGAGCGTCGGGCGCTTGACGGACGTCATGGTCTCCCCCGGGGTCGCGGCGGCGCGCGTCGGGTTGGGTGCCGCGGATGCGGCGGAGGTCGGCCGTGCGGGGGCGGCCGCACGCGGGGATGGGGTGGGTACCGGCGCGGGGGCCGGCGTCGCGGCGGACGCCTCGAAGCGCGGCGGCGCCGACGGCGCTGCGAAGACCGGCGGCGAGGATCCGGAGCGCGTCGTGCCGGTCGCGGCCCGGTGCGTGTCCGGGCGCTGCCCGAGGCCGGTCCAGCGCTGCGCGGCCGGCCCGGGGCCGCGCGGCATCTCGCCGGACGGCGGCGACCCGGCGGTGCCCTTCGAGCCGCCGTGGGCGGTGTGCGGCGACGCCGCTCCGGAGGGCGCGTGACCGGCACCGCGCGTGGTCATGCGCGCCGCCCCGAGACCGAGCAGCTCGCTCACCGCCGGGCCGCGCAGCGCGGCGCCGTCGAGCGTCTGTGCGACGCGCCCGCGCTCGAGCACCAGCACGCGGCCGGCGACGTCCAGCACGAGATCGAGGTTCTGCTCCACGATCACGATGGTCAGCCCGCCGGTGTCGCGCAGCGCGGCCAGCGTCTGGCCGATCTCCTGGACGATCGACGGCTGGATACCCTCGGAGGGCTCGTCGAGCAGCAGCAGCCAGGGCTGCGCCATCAGGGCGCGGGCGAGCGCGAGCAGCTGCTGCTCGCCGCCGGACAGCGCCCCGCCCTTGCGGTCGAGCAGCCGGCGCAGGCGCGGGAACAGTTCCAGCACCCGCTCGAGCGACTGCTGCTCGGTCTCGCCGGTGTCGGCGGACCAGGCCAGGCGCAGGTTCTCGAGCGCGGTCAGGCCGGGCAGGATGCCGCGGCCCTGCGGCACGTAGCCCATGCCCAGGCGGCTGCGCTGGTGGGCAGGCGCGCGCGTCACGTCGGTGCCGTCGAGCGCGATGCGTCCGCCGCGCGCCGGCAGCAGCCCCATCACGCACTTGAGCAGCGTGCTCTTGCCCATGCCGTTGTGGCCGACGATGCCGATCGCCTCGCCCTCGCGCAGCGTGAACGAGATGCCGTGCAGCACCGGCACGTGGCCGTAGCCGGCATGCAGCCCCGAGACCTCGAGCACCGCGTCGCGGCGCGCCGCGTCGTCGGCGCCGCCCGCGTCCGTCATCGGCAGGATCGGGCTGGCGCTCATGCCGCGCGGCTCCCGATGTAGACCTCACGCACCTTAGCGTCGGAGAGCACGGCGTCGGCCGGTCCCTCGATGAGGATCGATCCCTGGTGGAAGACGGTGACGAGGCTGTCGAGCATCCGGACGAAGTGCATGTCGTGGTCGACGACGACGACCGCCGCCGTCTGGTTGATGCGGCGGATCGCGCCGACCAGGCGCTCGAGCTCGGCGCCGGTGAGTCCCGCGGCCGGCTCGTCGAGCAGGACCAGCCAGGGCCGCTGCGCGAGCACCATGCCGAGCTCGACCATCTGGCGCTGGCCGTGGCCGAGTTCGCCGACCCCGCGGCGCGCGATCGGGGCGAGATCGAGCTCGCCGACCACCTCCTCGACCGCGCCGTCGGCACCCGTCTTGCCATGGATGCGGCGGGCCGACACCCACAGGTTCTCGAGCACCGTCAGCCCGTTCATGACCGACGGCACCTGGGTCTTGATACCGACGCCCAGCCGCACGATCCGGTAAGGCCGCCAACCGGTCACGTCCTGGCCACGCACCAGCACGCGACCGCCGCCGTGGCCGGGATCGAGCTGACCGGTCAGGCACTTGAAGAAGGTGCTCTTGCCGGCGCCGTTGGGACCGATCAGGCAGCGCAGCTCGCGCTCGCGCAGCGTGAAGCTCACGTGGTTGACCGCGACCACGCCGCCGAATCGCATCGACAGGTCGCGGGTCTCGACGACGGGCTCGCTCATGGCGCGCTCCCCGTGCCGGCGCCCGCCGCGGACGTGGGCGCGCGCCGCTTGCGGCCGGACGCCTGACCGCGCCGGCTCGCTACCGAACGCTCGCGCCGTCCACGCCAGCCGGCGACCGTCGGGACGATGCCCTTCGGGATCAGCAGCACGACGATCACCATGATCGCGCCGAGCACCAGCGAATTGTCGATCACCGTCTGCTGCCCGAGCATCAGCTTGAGGAGCGTCAGTGCGGCGGCGCCCATCATCGGACCGATGAGCGTGCCCAGCCCGCCCGCGATCACCCAGACGATCATCTCGGCCGACATGCCGAGCGCGAACACCCCCGGCGTGACGATCTCGGCCCACATCGCGAAGAACGCACCCGACAGCCCGGCCATGCCCGCCCCGATCGTGAACACCGCGGTCTTGTGCGCGGGCACGTCGTAGCCGAGCAGCTCGACCCGCAGCTCGTTCTCGCGGATGCCGACCAGCGTGCGGCCGAAGGCCGTCGACAGGATCCAGCGGCAGAGCAGATAGCACAGCGCCAGGCAGGTCGCGATCACGTAATAGAAGGGCACGCCGAAGATCTGCGCTGACGGATCACCCGGCACGTTGAGGATCTGGAAGCCCGGGATGCCGTTGAAGCCGCCGAGCCGCGCGTCGCCGATCTTGTAGGCGTCGCCGGCGGTCGCGTTCATGAACTTGAAGAGGATCAGGCTAACCACCAGCGTGATCACGCCGAGATAGACGTCGCCGATCCGGCCCCAGAACATCATCGCGCCGATCGCGGCCGCGAGCAGCGCCGGCACCAGGATCGACAGCAGCACCGGCACCGTGCTCTCGCCGAAGTTCACCGCGGCGATCGCGTAGGTGTAGGCGCCCAGCCCGAAGTACGCGGCGTGCCCGAAGCTCAGGATGCCGGCATAGCCCCACATCAGCGCCAGCGACAGGCCGGCGAGCGCGGTGATCGCCATCAGCGACAGCGTATGGGTGTCGTCGAACACCAGCGGCAGCACCGCCATGAGGATGACCCACGCGATGAACCAGCCCCAGCGGATCCGCCCGGCGGACGGCGCGTCGTCGATCATGTCGAGTTCCGGAAGAACCGCCCGGTGATGCCCTGCGGCATCAGGCGCAGCAGCACGATGGCCAGCGCCAGCATCGCGATCTCGCCGATGACCGGCGTGGATGCGAAGGAGACGATCTGGTTGACCGCTCCGAACATCACCGCCGACGACAGCGTGCCGGACAGCACCGCCGCACCCCCAGTGATGACGGTGATGAAGGTCTTGGCGATGTAGGCGCCGCCCGAGGACGGCAGCAGGCCAGTCAGCGGCGCGAGCGCACCGCCCGCCAGCCCGGCGAGCGCGGCGCCGATCGCGAAGGTGGCCATGTAGACCTTCTTCGGATCGTAGCCGAGCGCCGACGCGACCTCGGGGTTCTGCATCGCGCCGCGGGCGATCAGGCCGAGCCGCGTGTGGCGCAGCACCACCCACATCCCGACCATCACGACCGCGGCCAGCGCGATGATGAAGAGGTTGTAGCCGCCCATCTGGTAGGCGCCGAGCGTGTAGCCGGGGATCGGCGTGGGCACGCCGACCGCCGAGCTGCCGAAGATCAGCGTGACGATACCGACCAGCAGCAGCGACAGCCCCCAGGTGGCCAGCATGGTGTCGATCATCCGGCCGTAGAGGTGCCGGATGACCAGCCGCTCGATGACCAGCCCGATCAGCCCGACCACGATCGGCGCGATGACCAGCATCGCGACGTAGACGTTGATGCCCGCCTGCACGCAGGCGAGCGTCGTGTAGCCGCCGAGCATCACGAACTCGCCGTGGGCGAGGTTGATGACCCGCATCATCCCGAACACGACCGCCAGCCCCGCGCTCGCGAGCGCGAGGAAGGCGATCATGTACACGATCTCCAGGAAGACGATGGCGGCGTAGTCCACGTCGCGCGCTCCGTCAGACCTTGACTTCGAACTGCTTGTTCTCGGCCGGGTTCTTGACCAGGTCGCAGGACTGCGCGGTGTCGGACGGCGGGCGCTGCTTGGAGGTCTCGAGGATGGTCAGCTTCTGGCCCTTGACCTCCATCAGATGGATGTCGAGCGACGCATGGTGCGTCTTCGGATCCATCGCGACCCGGCCGGTCGGGCCGTCGATGGCCACGCCCGACTCGAGCGCCTTGAGCATCGCGTCGCGCCCGAGCGAGCCGGCCTTCTTGACGCCTGCGGCCCAGAGCATGATGCCCTGGTACTGCGACACCGCGATCTCGTGGACGATCTTCGTATCGCCGAAGCGCTTGCCCCACTTCGCGAGGAAGTCCTTGCTCGACGCCGACTGCGCCTCCTGGCTGTAGTTGCCGGCGATCAGGATGCCGTCGCCTTCTGCGGCCGACAGCGCGAGGTGCTCGTTGCCCACGCCGAACGTCGTCGAGGCGAGCGGGATCTTCTTGTTCATGCCCGACGACGCCCACTGCCGGTAGAAGGACATGTGTGCGCCGCCGACGAGCGCCGAGACCACCCAGTTCGGGCCGGCCTGCTGGATCTTGGCGATCGTCGAGCCGAAGTCGGACACGTCGAGCGGGAAGAAGCCGGTGTCGGCCACCGAGCCGCCGCGCAGCTTCACGTAGTGCTGCAGCCACTTCGCGGTGATCTGGCCGTAGTTGTAGTCGGCCGCCAGGATGTAGACCTTCTTGCCCCACTTCTTCATCGCATGGTCGACGATCGGCTCGACCACCTGGCCCGGCGTCGTGCCGGTGACGAAGGTATTGCGATCGCAGACGCCGCCCTCGTACAGCACGTTGTAGAAGTACATCGTGTTGCCGCGCCGGAAGGTCTGGCGGATCGCCTCGCGCGAGGCGGAGGTGATGCCGCCGTGCACGACGTCGACCTTGTCGTCGCGCACGAGCTGCTGCGCGAACTTGGTGTAGAGCGCGATGTCCGACTGCGTGTCGTACTGGATCGCCTGGACCTTGCGGCCGAGCAGGCCGCCGGCCGCGTTGATCTCCTCGACCGCGAGGGTCGTGGCCATCACCATCGGCTTGCCGTAGATGTCGAGGTTGCCCGAGTTGTCGAGCACCGAGCCGAGCTTGATCGGGCCCGACTGCGAGCGGACGATCGAAGGCGCCCCGGCGATGAGGCCGGCGGAACCGGAGGCGGCGATGAATTTGCGACGCGAGATGGCCATGTGGATCTCCCGATGGCGAGTGGTTGTGGGGGGCGGGGGCGATGCAGCCGGGGACGGCCCGGCGCCGGACGGACGGTTCGCGTGCGTCAGCTCCCGCTCGGGGCGGGTCCGCCGCGGGACGCGGGCGGCTGCGTCGCCGACCCGACCGCGGACGAGAAGTCCACGCCGATCTGGTCGCCGATGCTCTTGAGGGCCGGCAGCTGAAGCGCCATGCCCAGGATGCTGTCCATGACCTGGTTCACCGGCGGCTTGGCACCGCCGGCGTCGATCGTGTTGCCGCCGCCCCCGGTCGAGCCACCGAACCCGGTGATCTGGTGGATGCGGATGCTGTCGATCTTCTCGGCCGGCTTCATCATCTGCGCGACGATCTCGGGCAGCCGGTCGAGGCGGTACTGTTCGAGCTCGTGGCGCATCAGCGCGTCCGAGCGCGAATTCTTGGCGGCGATGACCGCCTTCGTGCCCTCGGACTCGGCGAGCAGCTTCTGGCGCTCGGCGTCGGCGAGGGTGCGGGTCGCCTCCGCCTCGGCCTTGGCCTTGCGGATCAGTACCGATGTCTCGGTGATCGCGTTGGCCTCGGCGACCTCGCCGGCCTCGACGACGCGCTTCATCGCGATCTCGCGCGAGCGGTCGGCGACCGCGCGCTCGCGATCGGTCTGGACTTTCTCCTGCGCGAGGATGACCTCGGTGCGCGCGAGCTCGGCGAGGGCCTGGGCACGCGCTTCGTCGGCATGCTTGGCGGCGAGCGCGATCGCGCTGTCGGCCTTGCGCATCTCGGAGCCGAGCTGCGCCTCGATCTCCAGGCGGCGCAGCTCGCGCCCCTTCTCGATCTCAGCGGCCCGGGTGTCGCGCTCGCGAGCGATACGCGCCGACTCCGAGGCGACCGTCGATTCCTCACGAGCGCGGGCCGCCTCCGCGTCGCTGCTGGCGCGGGACTTGTCGAGGTCGAGGCGCTGCTTGATCTGGGCCTGCTCTTCCTCGCGACCCAGCTCGAGCCGCTGCTTCGTCGCGGCGAGTTGCGTCTGACGCACGGAGATGTCGGCGTCGGCCTCGATCTCGGCGCGCTTCTTCTTGTTCACCGCGATGATCTCCGCGAGCCGGCGCATGCCGACCGCGTTGAACGCGTTGTTCTCGTCGAGCGCGGCAAATGCGGCCTGGTCGAGCCGGGTCAGCGACACCGAGTCGAGTTGCAGGCCGGCGTGCGACAGGTTCTCGCCGAGCAGCGCGCCGACCTTGCGGACGAACTCGCCGCGCTTCTCGTGCAGCGAGTCCATCGTCTGCTCGGCCGCCACCGCCTGCACCGCATCGACGAACCGGCCCTCGAGCAGATTGCGGATGCCCTCGGGGTTGAACGCGCGGGCACCCAGCGCCTGAGCCGCGGTCGCGATGCCTTCGATGCTCGACTGCACGCGCACGTAGAACTCGAGTTCCGCGTCGACCCGCATCCGGTCTTCGGTGATCAGCGACTTCTCGCCGGTACGGCGGACCTCGATGCGGATGGTCCGCATGTTGATCTCGTCGACCTTGTGCAGGAAGGGCAGCGACAGGCAGCCGCCGGAGATCACGATCCGCTGGCCGCCGAAGCCGGTGCGGATCAGCGCGACGTCGCGCGAGGACTTCCGGTAGAAGCGGTTGAGGAACGCGACCGCGATCGCGACGACCACGATCGCGACGACGATGCCCAACAACCAAGCCAGCAGGACCATGGACCCTCGCCTACGTTAGGAACGACCACTGGCCGAGTATCGTCAGCCGATATTTTCCGTGTCAAGGAATATGTTTTCCAAGGAAACGATCGGCGCGGGAACCGGTACGGCTCATCCGCGGCAGCGAGCCGTCGGCGGGCTCGGAGCGGCGCGTGATGCGCGCGGACGAGCGAGTCGCCGCGCGGTCGGGCCCGGCTCGGGCGGCGTTCAGGCGCCGGGGTGGCGCAGGAAATCCTCGAGCAGCCGACGCAGTTCGCGACCGCGCTCGTCGCCGAGGCGCGTCTCGAGATCGTGGCGGGTCCGGCGCACGCGGTGGCGCAGCAGACGGTGCTTCTCGAGCCCGATGTCCGACACGTACACCAGCACGCGACGCTGGTCGGCCGGATCCTGGGCACGCTGCACGAGCGCGCTGCCGACCATGCGGTCGATCAGCTTGGAGAGCGACGGCAGCTTCATCTCGACCTCGTCGGCGAGCGCCGACATGGTCAGGCCGCGGCCGTCAGCGAGACGCTCGAGCACGCGCCACTGGTCGACCGGGAGGCCCTCGGGGCCGAGCACGCGCTCGAGATCGGCGGACGCCCGGCGGCTGGCCTCGGAGAGCAAGGAGGCCAGCGATGGTGCGTCGTGCGCACCGGACCTGCGCCTGATCGATGACATTTGCGCATTCTAGGGGCACGGGCGCGCCGAATCCAGCACCGGGCGTCGGCCCTGCTGACTGGAACGCGGCGTGCTTGTAGAAGCCCCACGCTGCTGCATCGCATCGTGACGGCCGCCCCTCCGGTCGGTGAACATGTCCTCGCGCCGTCGGCATCCTGTCCGGCGGGCGACCCCGGAGTCCCGACTCGCCATGATCCGGCTTCCGAGCGTTCCGGTCGACCTGCCACGCACTGCCCGATCCGGCGGATGGGCCCTGCCCACGCGACGCCGGCCTGGGCCGCGCGCGCTCGGTGCACATCGCCCGGTGCCGGAGGCAGGCCGCGTGTTCGGCGGGGTCGAGGCCGACCCGTACCATCTGGCGCTGTGTGTCCCGACCTCCGGCACCGCCGGCCTGTGGGGCGCCTCTAGCCTGGCGTGCGCGCGGCTCGCCGTCGAGCAGTGGAACCGCGAGGGCGGCGTGCGCGGCCGGGAGATCAGGATGCACCTGATCGATGCCAGCGACGAGTCGGACTCGGTCGAGGACGACCTGGCCGATCTCGCCGCGACGCATGGCGTCGACGCGATCGTCGGGATGCATACCAGCTCCGTACGCGAACGGATCACGACCGCCGGGTCGGACGGTGTTCCCTTCGTCTACACCCCGCTCTACGAGGGCGGTCCGCTGCCGGCCGGTGTCTATGCAGTCGGCGAGACCCCCGCGATGCAGCTGCTGCCCGCCCTCGACTGGATGATCGACCGCTGGCGGCTGTCGCGCTGGTTCCTGGCCGGCAACGATTACCTGTGGCCGAGGCGCACCCACGCGCTCGCACAGCGCCGACTCGTCGAGCGCGGCTGCTCGGTGGTGGGCAACGCCTTCGTGCCGCTGGGCCACTGCGACCACGATCGCCTGATCGACGCGATCCGCGCCAGTGGCGCTCAGGCTGTCCTGCTGTCGATGGTCGGTCAGGACGCGATCGACTTCGGGCGGGCGTTCCGCGACAGCGGCCTCGCCGAGCGGATGCCGCGCCTGGGCTGCGCGATCGAGGAGAACGGGCTGCTGGCGATGGGCGCCGACTGCAGCGAGGGCCTGTACGTCGCGTCCGGCTATTTCGCGGGGCTGGCAACCGACCGCAACGGCGCCTTCCGTGAACGCTACTGGAGCCGCTTCGGCGAGCGGGCCCCGGTCCTCAACGCGCTCGGCCAGTCGACCTGGGAGGGCGTGGCCTTCCTGCGCGGGCTGCTGGAGGGGGGGCGCAATCCCGACGGCAGCGTCCGCTACGACTCGGTGCGTGGCATGCGCTGGCGCGCCAACGAGCGCAAGACGGCGCCGATCTACCTGGCCGCCGCCGAAGGCCTGGGCTTCGGGATCGTGCAGACCTTCGCGCCGGCCTGAGGCCGAGGGCCCGCGGCCGGCTGCGGCGCGGGCGACCCACGCACGGCGCTCAGCCCTGCGCGCCCAGCTCCACCGCGCGGGCGCGGCGTTCGACCAGCAGGCGGTCGCGTCGCACCGAGGCGTCGGCGTCGAGCGCGAGCGTCGGCCAACCCGACATCTGCCGCTCGACCAGACCGGCCAGCCCGTCGATGAAGGCCGGCGCGCCGTTCAGACATTCGATGTACCGGAAGGACTCGCCGCCGGCGTGCAGGAACGCCTCCTTGGCCTCCATCGCGATCTCCTCGAGGGTCTCGAGACAGTCGACGACGAAGCCGGGGCAGACCGCGTCGATGCGGCGCACGCCTTCCCGGGCGAGCCGCTCGAGCGTCGGCTCGGTGTAGGGCTGCAGCCATTGGGCCTTGCCGAACCGCGACTGGAAGGTGACCACCCAGTCCTCTCGGGCCAGGCCGAGGCGCTCGCCGAGGCGGCGGGCGGTCGCATGGCACTCGCAGTGGTACGGATCGCCGAGGTCGAGCGTACGGCGGGGAACGCCGTGGAAACTCATCAGCAGGCGCTCGCCGCGACCGTTGCGCGCCCAAGACTCGCGCACCTGCGTGGCCAGCGCGTCGATGTAGCCGTCGTCGACATGGAAGTTCCGGACCCAGCGGACCTCCGGCAGGTTGCGCCAGCCGGCGAGCACGCGATGGACCTCGTCGAAGACGGTCGCGGTGGTGGATGCCGAGTACTGGGGGTACATCGGCAGCACCAGCAGGCGCGTGACGTTACGCTCGCGCAGGCCCTCGAGCACCGACGGAATCGACGGTTCGCCGTAGCGCATCGCCAGCACCACCTCGACGTCGTGCCCCCGCTCGCCCAGCGCGCCGCGCAGCAGCTTGGCCTGCTTCACCGAGTGCACCATCAGCGGCGAGCCCTCGTCGGTCCAGACGCTGGCGTACTTCTTCGCCGACTTGGCCGGGCGGGTATTCAGGATGATGCCGTGGAGGATCGGCCACCACAGCAGCCGCGGGATCTCGACCACCCGCGGATCGCCGAGGAACTGGGCGAGGTACGGCCGCAGCGCGGCCGCGGTGGGCGCGGCGGGCGTGCCGAGCTGGACGACCAGCACGGCCGTGCGGGGCCGAGTTGCATGGTCGAAGACCGCGGGAGGAGAAGAGCGAGCCATAGCCGGACAGTCTACCAAGCCCGGCCCCGCCGACCGGCAATGGCCGGTCCGCCGAGCTCGGAGAAGCGCCCGGAACCGGTGCGAACGTCGCGGCGGCGCCCTACTCCTTGACCGCGCCGGTCATCCCCGCCACGTAGTACTCGACGAAGAACGAGTAGAACACCGCGACCGGCAGCGAGCCGAGCAGCGCTCCGGCCATCAGCGGCCCCCAGTGGTAGACGTCGCCCTCGACCAGCTCGGTGACCACCGCCACCGGCACCGTCTTGATCTCGGAGTCGGAGACGAAGGTCAGCGCGTAGATGAACTCGTTCCAGGACAGCGTGAACGCGAAGATGCCGGCCGAGATCAGCCCGGGCACCGCCAGCGGCAGGATGATCTTGACCAGGATCTCCCAGCGCGAGGCGCCGTCGATCAGCGCACACTCCTCGAGCTCGTACGGGATCGAGCGGAAGTAGCCCATCAGCAGCCAGGTGCAGAACGGGATGAGGAAGGTCGGGTAAGTGAACACCAGCGCCCAGCGCGTGTTGAACAGCCCGAGGTTCTGCAGCACGATCGCCAGCGGGATGAAGAGGATCGACGGCGGGATCAGGTAGGCGAGGAAGATCCCCAGCCCGACCGCGCGCGAACCCTTGAAGCGCAGCCGCTCGATCGCGTAGGCCGCCAGCACCGCAGCGAACAGCGACACCAGCGTGGCGATCACCGACACCAGCATCGTGTTCATCAGCCACGACGGATACTCGGTGTCGAACAGCAGCTTCTTGAAGTGCGCCAGCGTCGGGCTCGACACCCAGAACGGATTGCCGTCGCGCGCGAGCAGTTCCTCGTTCGGCTTGAACGAGGTGATCCCCATCCAGTAGAACGGGAACAGCAGCACGAACAGGAACAGCGCGATGGGGATGTAGGTGGTCATCCAGCGTCGGCCGGACGTCTGCAGGAAATCCATCCCCTGCGAATCGGTGGCTTCGTCCTTGCTCACTTGTCGCCTCCCTGCTGCCAGGCTCGACGCTGCAAGCCGAAGTAAGAGAACATGATCGCGCCCAGCAGGAACGGCACCATCGCGGTGGCGATCGCGGCGCCCTCGCCGATCGCGCCGCCCGAGATGCCGCGCTGGAAGGCGAGCGTCGCCATCAGGTGGGTCGAGTTCAGCGGACCGCCGCGCGTCAGCACGTAGATCAGCTGGAAGTCTGTGAACGTGAACAGCACCGAGAAGGTCATCACGACCGCGATGATCGGCGTGAGCAGCGGCAGCGTGACGTTGCGGAACTGCTGCCACGGCGTCGCGCCGTCGATCGCCGCGGCTTCGTAGAGCGACGGCGAGATCGTCTGCAGCCCGGCGAGCAGCGAGATCGCGACGAACGGGATGCCGCGCCAGACGTTGGCGGCAATCGTCGAGAAGCGCGCGTTCCACGGGTCGCCGAGGAAGTCGATGTAGCTGTCGATCAGGCCCATCTTCACCAGGATCCAGCTGACGATCGAGAACTGCGAGTCGAAGATCCACCAGAACGCGATCGCCGACAGCGCGGTCGGGACGATCCAGGGCAGCAGCACGATCGCACGCAGCAGCGTGGTGTGCCTGAGTCGCTGGTTCATCAGGATCGCCAGCCACAGCCCGAGCACGAACTTCAGGATGCTGGCGATGAACGTGTAGAAGAGCGTGTTGAACAGCGCCAGACGCGTGACGCTGTCGCCGAACAGGAACTCGTAGTTCTCGAGGCCGACGAACACGCCCGCCCGGCCGATCTTGGCGTCGGTGAAACCGAGCCAGACGCCGAGCCCGAGCGGGTAGGTGAGGAACAGGAGCAGCAGCACGCCCGCCGGGACCATGAAGACCAGGCCCAGGGCATTGCGGTTGTTCTGCAGCCGCTCGAGCAGCGATGGCCGCGGCATGGGCGGCGCCGCGCCACCGGGGGCGGTCTGCACGCGCTGTTGCATGGTGGGTGGTTCTCCGAGTGAAGCTGGGGACGCGGCGAGACGGTACTCGAACGGGTAGGGTCCGGTGGTGCACCGGGCTCGGGCCGGCAAGCATGCCGGCCCGACCTGACCGGGCGGCGAGCAGTGCTCGCTCGCGGAGCAGTGCTCCGCGCCCCCGGTCAGACCTTGTAGTAGCGCTCGGCGCGCTTCTGCGCGCGTTCGGCCGCTTCCTTCGGGGTCTTCGAGCCGCTGGCCGCCTCGGCCACCATGTTGGCCATGATGAAGTCGGCGAGCACGCCGGCCGATGCGTAGCCCAGCTTGCCGGCGAAGCCGGACGGACGCATGTTCTTGGTCGCGTCGCGGTAAGGCGTGTGCTTCGGGTCGACCGTCCAGATCGCGGTCTTCTCGTACGCACGCAGCGGCTGCGAGATGTAGCCGCCGGCGCCCGTCAGCCAGGCTTCGAACTGCTCCTGCTCCATCATGAAGCGCAGGAACTCCTTCGCGGCCTTCGGGTACTTCGTGTACTTCATGACCATCTGGTTGAAGAACAGGTGGAACTCGGTCGGCCTGCCCACCGGTCCCACCGGGAACTGCGAGTGCTGGATGTCGGGCACGAGCTCCTTGATCTTCGGATCGTTGGAGTTCTTCGCGGCGTAGTAGACCGAGATTCCGTTGTTGGTGACGCTGATCTGGCCGTCCAGGAACGCCTTGTTGTTGTTCGGGTCGAGCCAGGACAGCGTGCCGGGCACGAAGGTGCCGTAGAGCTCCTTGGCGTACTCGAGCGCCTTGATCGTCTCCGGACTGTCGATGATCACCTTGTTGTTCTTGTCGACCATCTGGCCGCCGTGCGCCCAGACCAGCCAGGACGTCCAGCCGCTGTCGCCGGTGGCGTTGCCGAGCGCCATGCCGCCGGGGGTGCCCTTGTCCTTGAGCGCCTTGAACATGCGCAGGAAGCCGTCGGTGTCCTTCGGGAAGCTGTCGAAGCCCGCCGCCTTCACCAGGCTATCGCGGTAGACCATCATCGCGCCGGCCGTGCCGAGCGGGACGCCGACCCACTTCTTGCCGTCCGGTCGCAGGTAGGCCTCGCAGCCCTCGTACCAGCCGCCGTACTTCTTGCCGAGGTATTCGCACAGGTCGGTGACGTCGACCAGCTTGTCCGGGTACAGGTTGGCGTCGTCGTTGGTCGACAGGATGATGTCGGGACCGCTGCCGACGTTAGCGGCAACGGCTGCCTTCGGACGCACG
>JBIIPQ010000286.1:0-5636 GCA_044342535.1 Burkholderiaceae bacterium | reverse complement strand
CCGTCTCGCGCAGGTGTCCGACGGGCATCGGCCGGCGAAGCCGGCCGATAGGCAAAAGCTGTCTGAGCCCCTGAAAGGGGCGAGTTCTTTTGCCGGCCCGTCGGGCGCCTGTGCGAGACGGGGACCCCGGGCGAAGCCCGGGGTGCGGGCCTCGGAGGAAGCGGCGGCCTGAAGGGCAGCGGCGCCGCGCGCCAACCGTCGAGTGGACTCCACCTCAGACCACCACCGACACCCCTCCACGCTTCGATTCGCCAGCTTGCGTTCCCGCCCCGCCCGTCTACCATCGCCCGAAAGAGGGGACGCACCGCATGAACATCGCAGCCAGCCTGCTCAAGCGCGCGCGCAGCGCGCCCGATCGTCCGGCCCTGACCGCGCACGGCCGGACCGGGTCGTACGGCGAACTCGCCTCGCGGGCCACCCGCATCGCCGGCGGCCTGCGCGGCGGGCATGGCCTCGCCGCGGGCGATCGTGTCGTGCTCTGCATGGAGAACCGGCCCGAGTTCCTCGAGGCGCTGTTCGGCTGCTGGATCGGCGGGCTGGCGGCGGTACCGGTGAACGCGAAGCTGCATCCGCGCGAGGTCGCGCACATCGTGCGCGACAGCGGTGCGGCCGCGGTGCTCACCAGCGAGGCGCTGGCCGAGGGCATCTCCCTGGCGCTGCGCGAGGACGGCGCGCCGCCGCCCCCGCTCGTGGTCACCGACAGCTCCGGCTGGGCCCGGCTGCTGGACGCCGCGCCCGCCGACTGCACCGAGGCGTCCGCCACCGATCTCGCCTGGCTCTTCTACACCAGCGGCACCACTGGCCGGCCCAAGGGCGCGATGCTCACGCACCGCAACCTGATGTTCATGAGCCTCGCGTATGCCGCAGACATCGAGCATGTCTCGCCCGGCGACGTGAAGCTGCACGCTGCACCCCTGTCGCACGGCTCGGGCCTGTACGCGCTGCCGCACCTGTTCGCCGGCGGCCATCAGGTGGTGCTGCCCGGCTTCGAGCCGCAGGACGTGCTCGAGGCCTTCGAGCGCCATGCGAACGTGACGATGTTCGCCGCGCCCACGATGGTCACGCGGCTCGTGCAGGCGGCCGGCGCGCAGCCGCGCGCGGCCGGGCTGCGCACGCTCTACTACGGCGGCGGCCCGATGTACGTGAGCGACCTGCGGCGCGCGCTCGACGCCTTCGGCCCGAGGCTGTGGCAGCTCTTCGGGCAGGGCGAGAGCCCGATGACGATCACCGGCCTGTCGAAGGCCGACCACGAAGGCGACGGCGGCCCCGCTCACCTCGCGCGGCTCGCGTCCTGCGGCATCGCGCGCACCGGCGTCGAGGTGCGCGTGGTGGACGGGGCGGGGCGCGACGTGGCGCCGGGCGAGACCGGCGAAGTGGTCTGCCGCAGCGACTGCACGATGGCCGGCTACTGGAACAACCCGCAGGCCACCGCCGCCGCGCTGCGCGACGGCTGGCTCTGGACCGGCGACGTCGGCGCGCTCGACGACCGCGGCTACCTGACGCTGCGCGACCGCTCCAAGGACATGATCATCTCGGGCGGCACCAACATCTATCCGCGCGAGATCGAGGAGGTGCTGCTGCGCCATCCGGCGCTGCTCGAGTGCTCGGTGGTCGGGCGCCCGCATCCCGACTGGGGCGAGGAGGTGATCGCCTTCGTCGTCGTGCGCGACGGGCAGGCGGTCGACGACCCTGCGCTCGATGCGCTGTGCCTCGAGCACATCGCGCGCTTCAAGCGGCCGCGTGCGTACCGCCGGGTCGCGTCGCTGCCGAAGAACAACTACGGCAAGGTGCTCAAGACCGAGCTGCGGCGGATGCTGGACGACAGCCCGTCGAACATGGAGAAGCGCAATGCGTGACGTGGTGATCGCCGGCATCGGCTCGACACCCTTCGGCCGGCACGCCGGCACGCCGATCGAGCAGCTCGCGGTGCGCGCGGCAGCCGAGGCGCTGATCGACTCGGGGCTGCCGCGCGAGCGGATCGGCGCGGTCTATCTCGGCAACTTCGTGAGCGGACCGCTCAACGGCAAGGAGGTGCTCGCCGGCATCGTCGCCGACCAGCTCGGCCTGCCGAACGTGCCGTGCACGAAGGTGGAAGGCGCCTGCGCGTCCGGGGGCATCGCGTTTCGCCATGCCTGGCTCGCGGTCGCCTCCGGGCAGTGCGACGCCGCGCTCGTGGTGGGCGTGGAGACGATGACCCACGCGCCCACCTCGCAGACGACCGCCGCGCTCAATTGCGCGATGGACAACACGCACGACGGCCCGAGCGGGCTGACCTTTCCGGGCCTCTTCGGCCTCGCATGGCGCCAGCACGCGCAGCGCCACGGTACGACCCGCGCCCAGGTCTCGGCGGTGGTGCGCAAGAACAAGGCCGCCGGACTGCGCAATCCGCTCGCCCAGATGGGCGCGGCGCTCACCGACGAGCAGATCGCAGCATCCGCCGCGATCTGCGACCCGCTGCAGCTCTACGACTGCTGCCCCACCAGCGACGGTGCGGCCGCGGTGGTGGTGGTGGCCCGCGACTGCGCGCACGGGCTCCCCCGGCTGCCGATCGACGTGCTCGCCACGGTGCAGACGCGCGGTGCCTCGCGCATCGCCGGCCACCCCGATCTGTGCTCGTTCGATGCCACCGTGTCGGCGGCCCGGCAGGCGTATGCGCTCGCCGGCATCGCGGCCTGCGACGTCGACGTGGTCGAGCTGCACGACTGCTTCTCGATCGCCGAGATCATCGACGGCGAGGACCTCGGCCTGATGCCGCGTGGCCACGGCGGCGGCTGGGCGGCCGAGGGACGCACCGGCATCGGCGGCGACGTCGCGATCAACCCGAGCGGCGGGCTGCTGGCCAAGGGCCATCCGGTCGGCGCCACCGGCGTCGGCCAGCTCTACGAGGTGGTGCGCCAGCTGCGCGGCGATCATCCGAACCCGGTGCCCGGCGCCGCGATCGGCATGACGCACAACCTCGGCGGCACGGGCGTGGCCTGCACGGTCAGCCTGCTGCGGCGGGGCGACGCATGAGCGCGGCACGGATGCCGCTGCCGCGCGGGGGCCGGGCATGAGCGCCGCCGCCCCGATCTCGCTGCTGCGCTGCGCGGGCTGCGGCCGGCTCGACGGCGCCGGGCGCACGGTCTGCGCGGGCTGCCTGTCGTTCGCGCTCGAGCCGGTCGAGGTGGCGGGCACCGGCCGACTCGCCACCTGGACCACCATCCGGCGCGCGCCTTCGCAGTTCCGCGACGATGCGCCCTACGAGGTGGCCGTCGTCGACCTCGACGCCGGCCCGCGCGTCACCGGGCGCCTCGCTCCGGACGGCGCCGCGCCTGCGGTCGGCGCCGCTGTCCGCGCTCGGCCCTGCGACGCGCCCTACCTGCTGTTCGAGCTGCTGCCCGCAGCCCCCTCCGACGCCACGAGACGAGCCCCCGAATGACCGACATCCGCTACGAGGCCCACGGCCGGGTCCGCCTGATCACCATCGACCGCCCGGCCAAGATGAACTCGCTCGACTTCGAGGCGAACGATCGCCTCGTCGCCGCCTGGCGCGAGTTCGACGCCGACGACGACGCGCACGTCGCGGTGGTCACCGGCGCGGGCGCGCAGGCGTTCTGCGCCGGCGCGGACCTCAAGACCTACACCATGGACTTCGCGCGCCGCCCGGCGCCCGAGTTCCGTCGCCGCTTCACCAACGGCCCGGGCTTCGGCGGCATTACGCGCAACATGGACGTCTTCAAGCCGATCGTCGCGGCGGTCAACGGCTTCGCGATCTCCGGCGGCTTCGAGCTCGCGCTCGCCTGCGACCTGCGCTTCTGCTCGCCGAACGCCGAGTTCGCGCTGCAGGACGCGAAATGGGGCTTCCACGCCTGCGACGGCGGCCTGATCCGCCTGCCGCAGATCGTGGGCCTGGGCCATGCGATGGAGATCGTGCTGTCCGGCGATCGGGTCGACGCCGAGCACGCGCTGCGCATCGGCCTCGTCAACCGGATCTGGCCGCAGGCCGAGCTGCTCGAGCGCACGATGGACTACGCGCAGAAGCTGGCCTCACGCTCGCCGCTGTCGCACCGCTTCGCCAAGGAAGTGATGAAGCGTGCCGTCGGGATGCCGCAGGACGAGGCGCTGCGGCTGGAGTCGAGCTCGTTCCACGATGTCGGGCTGACCGAGGACCTGGCCGAGGGCACGACCGCGTTCCGCGAGCGGCGCGACGCGGTGTTCAAGGGGCGCTGAGGGGCACTGCGGGCCGCGCGGGCGGGCGTCGGCGCGCTGCCCGGGGCGCCGCACCCCGCGCTACACTGGATCGACCCGCCCCTTCCGCCGCAAGAGCCGCGATGCGCCGAGATGCCCGCTTCCCGAACCTGTTCGTGCTCGATCACCCGCTGATCCAGCACAAGCTCTCGCACATGCGCGACCGCACGACGTCCACGCGCACCTTCCGCCAGCTGCTGCGCGAGCTGACGCTGCTGATGGGCTACGAGATCACCCGCGACCTGCCGCTGACCACGCAGCCCATCGAGACGCCGCTGTGCCCGATGGACGCGCCGGTGATCGACGGCAAGAAGGTCGCGGTCGTGCCGGTGCTGCGCGCCGGCCTCGGCATGGCCGAGGGCCTGATGGAGCTGATGCCCTCGGCGCGCCAGGGGCACATCGGCCTGTACCGCGGCGAGGACAACCGGCCGGTCGAGTACTACGTGCGGCTGCCGGAGCTCGAGGGCCGGATCTTCATCGTCTGCGACCCGATGCTCGCCACCGGTCACTCGGGTGCGCACGCGGTGCAGGTCCTGCTCGATCGCGGCGTGCATGCCGAACAGATCCGCTTCCTCGCGCTGGTCGCCGCGCCCGAGGGCGTGACCGCGTTCCAGGCGGCGCATCCGACGGTGCCGGTCTACGTCGCTGCGCTCGACTCGCACCTGAACGAGCAGGCGTACATCGTCCCGGGGCTGGGCGACGCCGGCGACCGCATCTTCGGCACCAAGCACTGAGGCCGGCGTGCGCGTCGCGCGGCACCGGCCGATCAGGGCATGTACTGCCCGCCGTTGACCTCGAGGATCTGCCCGGTCACGTAGCCCGACAGCCGGTCCGACGCGAAGTACACGAATGCGCCGACACACTCGTCGGCCGAGCCGAGGCGCGCCATCGGGATCGTGAGGCGCATCGATTCGAGCTGGGCCGGCGTCGAGAACTTCTCGTGGAAGGGCGTGGTGATGACGCCGGGCGACACCGCGTTGACCCGGATGCGGTCGGGCGCGAGCTCCTTGGCGAGCCCGTGGGTCGCGGTGCTGATGAAGCCCTTGGAGCCGGCGTAGAGCGCCGCGCCCGGACCGCCGCCGTGGCGCGCCGCCACCGAGGTCACGAAGATCACGTTCCCGCCACCCTGGGCGCGCATCGCCGGCACCGCCGCCGAGGTCGCGGCCAGCGCCGATCGCACGTTCAGGTCGACCACGTCGTCGAAGAGCGCGTCGGTGAGCTGCTCGATCGGGACACGCTTGACCAGGGCGCCGGCGTTGTTGACGAGGATGTCGATGCGCCCGAAGCGCGCGAGCGTGTCGGCCACCACCTGCCGCATCGCGGCCGACGAGTGGGCATCGGCGCGCAGCGTGATCGCCTCGCTGCCGGCGGCCCGGATGTCGGCGGCCACCTGTTCGGCGGCGTCGCCG
>JBIIPQ010000285.1:0-5637 GCA_044342535.1 Burkholderiaceae bacterium | reverse complement strand
AGCTCGCCGTACTCCAGGCGAGCCCGCTTGCGCGCACGGCCCATCGGCCCGACCAGCACTGCGAGCGGCGCGAGGAAGATCGCGGCCAGCACCAGCACCGCCGCGACCATCTGGATGCGCAGGGTCGCGACCGTCGTGCCGTGCCAGGCGACCTCGTGTGCCCAGCCGGACGCGATCACCGCGGACAGCGCAAACGCGACCAGGCCGAAGCCCGCAGTGAGTGGCGCCGCGAATCCGAGGCCCCCGGCCCGGTCCGGATGCGTCGGCGCGAGGCGCAGCCCGGAGCTCGCCATGCGATGCAGCGCGATGCCGAGCAGCACCACGCGCCACAGCCACACTGCGGCGAACACGACGAAGATCGGTCGCCCGACCCACAGGTACCAGTGCACGCCGAATCCGCCCCGGGCGTCGTCGCCTGCCCAGGCGAGTGCGTGCGAGGCGTCGGCAGCGAACGTGTCCTGCCAGGCGAGGAGCCCGGCCGCGGCGAGGCCGGCCGCGACCGCCCAGGGGTGCGCGCGGTCGCGCAGCCGAAGCAGACCGTCCGACACCGCGCCGAGCGCGCGGGGATCGGCCGGGAACAGCACACTGGCCGAGCACTGCCGGGCGATGCCGAGCACCGAGCCGATCATCACTGCCTCGGCGACCACCATCAGGGGCACGGCGATCAGGAGCCGCACCGTCACCCCGAAGTGCGCGAGCAGCGACTCGCCGCCGGGCACGTCGGCGCGACCGGCCACCACCGCCCAGGCCGCGATCGGCCCCCAGCCCAGCAGCGCCCAGAAGATCGCCCGCCGTACCGTGCCCAGCCCCTGCTTCGGCGCCAGACCGACGCGGCGCTGCAGCCGCATCAGCGTGTCGTCGCGCGCGGACCTGCCGGCATCCGCAGCGCTCGCCCCTCTGTCCATATCGGTATCCTCGTTGCCCCGGGCCCGCCTGCCCCGCCTGTACGATTGTCGCCCAGGAGCGGTCGCGAATGCGCCTCCGGCCTCCGGCCGGAGGCACCTCGTCCACGCCGCTTCAGCGCTTCAGCGGCCGCCTGGAGACAGTGCTCGGTGCCGATGACGGCGCCCCTCCAAGCGTCGACTCCCTGTGTCGTGCGCTCGGCACCGGCGAGCGCTCGCTGCAGCTCGCGTTCCGCGAGCAGTTCGGCACCAACATTCGCTCGTTCGTCCAGACCGCGCGACTGCAGAAGGCGCACGCGATGCTGCTGCGGCTCGGCGACCGGATGTCGCTGACCGACATCGCCACGCACCACGGCTTCTGGCACCTCGGACGCTTCGCACGCTACGACCGCGAGACCTTCGGCTGCGCGCCCTCTGTCACGCTGCGCCGCGTCTGGGGCGAACGGACCCGCGCGGCGGCACGCTGACGCCCGGCTGCGGTCTCAGTACGGATTGGCCGGCGCGTAGTTCTCGAACTTGGTGTACTGCCCGAGAAAGGTCAGCGTGACCGAGCCGATCGGGCCGTTTCGCTGCTTGCCGATGATGATCTCGGCCATACCCTTGTTCGGCGAGTCCGGGTCGTAGCGGTCCTCGCGGTGGATGAACAGGATGACGTCGGCGTCCTGCTCGATCGCGCCCGATTCACGAAGGTCCGACATGATCGGCTTCTTGTCGTTGCGCTTCTCGACCTCGCGCGAGAGCTGCGACAGCGCGATCACCGGCACGCTCAGCTCCTTGGCCAGCGCCTTGAGCGAGCGCGAGATCTCGGCGACCTCGGTGGCGCGGTTCTCGCCGCTCGAACCGGTACCCGACATCAGCTGCAGGTAGTCGACCATCACCAGGCCGAGCTTGCCGTACTGGCGCGCCAGCCGCCGCGCGCGTGCACGCAGCTCGAGCGGGTTGAGCGCGGGCGTCTCGTCGATGAAGAGGTTCGCGTCCTGCATCTTCTGGATCGCGCTGGTCAGCCGCGGCCAGTCATCCTCGGTCAGGCGCCCGGTACGCAGCCGCTGCTGGTCGATCCGTCCGACCGAGCACACCAGGCGCATCGCGAGCTGCGTGGCGCCCATCTCCATCGAGAACACCGCGACCGGCATGCCCTGGTCGATCGCGACGTGCTCGCAGATGTTCAGCGCGAACGCGGTCTTGCCGACCGAGGGGCGTGCCGCGAGGATGATCATGTCGCCGGGCTGCATGCCCGAGGTCATCCGGTCGAGGTCGGTGAAGCCGGTGGGCACGCCGGTGATGTCGTTCGGGTTCTCGCGGTTGTACAGGTCGTCGACCCGCTCGACGACCTGCGCCAGCACCGACTGCAGGTCCTGGAAGCCGGCGCGCCCGCGCGAGCCATCCTCGGAGATCTGGAAGACCTTGGACTCGGCCTCGTCGAGGATCTGCCGGGTGTCTCGGCCCTGCGGGTTCAGCGCGGTGGTGGCGATGTCGTCGGACACGGTGATCAGCCGGCGCAGCACCGCGCGGTCACGCACGATCTCGGCGTAGCGGCGCGCGTTGGCCGCCGACGGCGTGCCGCTGGCCAGTGCGTTCAGGTAGGACAGGCCGCCTGCCTCCTCGAGCTTGCCGGTGGAGCGCAGCGCATCCTGCAGCGTCAGCACGTCGGCCGGCTGGTTGCGCTCGAGCAGCTTCGCGAGGTGCTGCCAGATCAGCCGGTGGTCGTGGCGGTAGAAGTCCTCCTCCCGCAGCACATCGCCGATCTTCTCCCAGGCCGCGTTGTCGAGGAGCACGCCACCGAGCACCGACTGCTCCGCCTCGATCGAATGCGGCGGCACACGCAGCGCGGCGATCTCGCGGTCGGTGGACGGGGAACCGGGAATCGGATTCGGCTGGGCGGACATGAACTTGATGGTACTCGCGGGTGCCGGGGCTCGAAAGACGCCCACGGAAAAGAACAAGGGGCCCTCGCGGGCCCCTTGCGGCGCTGCGGCACGGGGCATCGCCCCGTGCGTGGGACTCAGGCCTCGGGGCTGACCACGACCTTGATGGAGGCGACTACGTCCGAGTGGAGCGCGACGCCGATGTCGAACTCGCCGACCGCCTTCAGCGGGCCGTTCGGCAGGCGCACCATCGCCTTCTCGACCTGCGGAAAGCCTTGCTTGGACAGCGCGGACGAGATGTCGAAGTTGGTGACCGAGCCGAACAGGCGACCGTCGACACCGGCCTTCTGGCTGATGGCGAGGGTCATGCCGTCGAGCTTGGCGCCGGCTGCTTGCGCGGCGGCGAGCTTGTCGGCCTGGATCTTTTCCAGATCGGCGCGGCGGGTCTCGAACTCCTTGATCGCGGCATCGGTCGCACAGCGCGCCTTGCCTTCGGGGATCAGGAAGTTGCGGGCGTAGCCGTCCTTGACGCGAACCACGTCACCGAGGCTGCCGAGGTTGACGACCTTCTCGAGCAGGATGATCTGCATGGGGGGCTCCGGCTCAGTGGTTGTCGGTGTACGGCATCAGGGACAGGAAGCGGGCGCGGTTGATCGCGACCGACAGCTGACGCTGGTACCGGGCCGTGGTGCCGGTCAGGCGGGCCGGCATGATCTTGCCGGTCTCGGTGATGAAGTCCTTCAGCACGTCCACGTCCTTGTAGTCGATCCACTCCACCTTCTCGGCGGTGAATCGGCAGAAGCGCTTGCGCTTGAAGAGCGCGCTCTGTGACGGACGCTTGGGTTTCTTGTCCTTGCTGCCTCGGCGCATGAATGCCATGACGTTTCCCTATCTCATTTAAGCGGTTCGATCGGCTGTGTGCAGCTCGAAATCGGTGATGTGCAGAACCAGGGCCTTGACGTTGCGGCGGCGCGGGGCGAGGAAGCCTTCCAGCTTCAGCTCGGTGCCCAGCGCGACGCGGTCCATCCTCAGTGCCAGTCGGTCGGCGGCGATCGCTGAGATCTCCAGCTCGACCGTCCGATCGGCTCCGGCTTCGCGCTGCACCGACTGGTGCGAGAGCTTCAGCCCGACGATCGGCACGCCCGCGGGCGTGTAGCGGATGGCCTCGCGCTCGACGAGCGCCGCGGTCAGTCCGAGCCGGTTCAAGCGGTCCTTTCGGTCCTCTCGGGCCGGTCGCCGCGGTCCATCATCGGCGGACGATCACCGCGATCACCGCGATCACCGCGATCGCCCCGGTCACCGGCCGTCTCGGTCGAGGCGGCGCTCTTGCGGGCCTCTTCCTTCTGGATCCGGCGCAGCATCGGGGACGCGCCCGTCTCGGCCTTCGGCATCCCGACCACGAGGTGGCGCAGCACCGCGTCGTTGAAGCGGAACGCATGCTCGAGCTCTTCCAGGGTCTTCTGGTCGCACTCGATGTTCATCATCGCGTAGTGGGCCTTGGCGACCTTCTGGATCGGGTAGGCCAGCTGCAGGCGGCCCCAGTCCTCGATCCGGTGCATCTTGCCCTGGTGTCCGTCGACCAGGGTCTTGTACCGCTCGATCATCGCGGGCACCTGCTCGCTCTGATCGGGGTGGACAATGAAGACGATCTCGTAGTGACGCATCGATTCCCCTTTAGGAATTATTTGGGTGACGTGTGTGTCCGGCGTCCGCCATCGCTGGTGTCTGCCGGCACGTTGTCCTCGAAGACGGCCTCCGATCGCTCGGTGGCCGGCCGCCGGCTCGTGTCGGGGCCCCGGCCGTGCGACCCGTTGTACGGGTGCGCCCGGCCCAGTCCGTGCGGCGAGGAACCCTCGATTCTAGCCCGCTGCGGTCAGCGGTGTCCAGCCCGTCCGACCGGGTCCGGCTCGCCCGCCCAGATGCGGGCCATCAGCGCCTGCTCGCGGCCGATCACCGTCCTCAGGAAGACGTCGGCCCCCTTCATCGCCTTGAAGGCGCGGAAGCCGGAATCCAGGAAGGCATGCATCGCCGACAGCCCGGCCATCCGCGCCGGCCCTTCCATCGCGCCGAGCAGGCCGCCGAGCAGCGGCTGGCGCACGAGCCGGTCGAGCGCGCGGCCGATGTGCTCGACCAGCTCGACCTGCCGCTCGCGGTCGGTGCGGGAGCCGGCTGCGCGGAAGGCACGCGCATAGCCCTCGTCGTCGATCGGCGCGTCGTGCAGCGCCGGATCGGCGGCGAGCGCACACGCGGTCGCGAGGTCGAGCCGCTCGGACAGGGCGTCGAGCTCGACCGCATCCGCGATCGTCTCCAGCGCCCCGGCGGGCAGGAAGCGCGTCAGGGTCGGGATCACCCGCGCCAGCTCGGCGTCGCGCTGCGAGAAGTCCTTGACCCCGTAGAGCTCGTCGAGGAAGAAGCGCGTCGCGTCGCGGTATCGCGGGGTGGCGAGCAGGTCGCCATGAGTGAAGACGAGCCGGCGGGCCTGCCAGGCGCGCAGCTCGTCGCGGCGGGCGCGGGTGGCCGCATCCACGCCCTCTAGGGAGCGCAGCGCGGCGACCTCGGCCGCACCGGCACGCAGTCGTTGCGACGGGTCCATTGCGGTGTGTCGTCGTGGGCTCGGGGCGAGTATGACGCAGCACCCGTGCCGCACGGCGTGGCCACCCGCCTTTAGAGCCGCGCCTCCACGGCCGCTCCCTAGAATCGGCGGCATGCGAAGAAGGACCTTGCTGAAGGCCGGCCTCGCCGGCGGTGCGCTGCTGGCAGCGGGGGGCGTGGCGATCGTCGCGGGCCGGGATGCCGTGCGGGACCGTGATGCGGTGCTCGGCGCCGTGGTGCCGGCCCTGCTCGACGGCGCGCTGCCGGTCGAGCCGGCG
>JBIIPQ010000002.1:0-46286 GCA_044342535.1 Burkholderiaceae bacterium | reverse complement strand
CGCCAGCGGGCACCGGCTGCGGCGGCTACGTCGTCGGCCAGACGGTGAAGCTGCTCAAGGAGCACCACCTGCTCGAGGACACCGACGTGGTGATCTTCGACGTGCTCGGCGACGTGGTGTGCGGTGGCTTCGCCGCCCCGCTGCAGCATGCCGATCGCGCGCTGATCGTCACCGCCAACGACTTCGACTCGATCTTCGCGATGAACCGGATCGTCCAGGCGATCAAGGCGAAGGCGAAGAACTACAACGTCCGGCTCGGCGGCGTCATCGCCAACCGCAGCAAGGACACCGACCAGATCGACAAGTTCAACGACCGCGTCGGCCTCAAGCGCATGGCGCACTTCCCCGACCTCGACGTGATCCGTCGCAGCCGGCTGAAGAAGTCGACGCTGTTCGAGATGGAGTACTCGCCCGAGCTCGAGGCGGTGCAGAACGAATACCTGCGGCTGGCCGCGGCGCTGTGGGCGGGCACCGACCCGCTGGCGCCGGACGCGCTGAAGGACCGCGAGATCTTCGACCTGCTGGGATTCGACTGACATGGCTGCGGACACCTCCTACGTCGAGCGCCGCGAGCGCATCGAGCACTACTTCGACCGCACCGCGGTCGAGGCCTGGGCGCGCCTGACCTCGTCGGCGCCGGTGAGCGGCATCCGCGCCACCGTGCGTGCCGGGCGCGACCGGATGCGCACGACGCTGCTCGACATGCTGCCCGCCGACCTGCACGGCCTGCGCCTGCTGGACGCCGGCTGCGGCACCGGCGCGCTGTCGGTCGAGGCCGCGCGGCGCGGTGCCGACGTGGTGGCGGTCGACCTGTCGCCGACCCTCGTCGAGCTCGCCCGCCAGCGCCTGCCCGCGGACCTGGGCGACGGCCGCATCGCCTTCCACTCGGGCGACATGCTCGATGCGGCGCTCGGCGAGTTCGACCACGTGGTCGGCATGGACTCGCTGATCCACTACGAGCCCGACGACGTGGTGCGCGCGCTGAGCGCGCTCGCGCCGCGGGTGCGCGGCTCGATGATGTTCACCTTCGCGCCGCGCACGCCGCTGCTGTCGGTGATGCACTCGGTCGGCAAGCTGTTCCCGCGTGCCGACCGTGCGCCTGCGATCGTGCCGGTCGCCGAGACGGCGCTGCGCCGTGCGATGGCCGAGGCACCGGGTCTGGCCGACTGGTCGGCGGCGCGCACCGAGCGCGTGGCCTCCGGCTTCTACACCTCGCAGGCCATGGAGATCGTCCGCCGATGAGCAGCGCCGCACGGCCGAAGCTGTGGCAGACCTGGACGCGGATCGCGCCCGGGCTGCTGCCGTTCGCCGATGCGGCGAGCGAGACGCTTCCGCTCGGGCGGCTGTTGCGGCTGTCGCTGTTCCAGGTCTCGGTCGGCATGGCGACGGTGCTGCTGATCGGCACGCTGAATCGCGTGCTGATCGTCGAGATGGGCGTGGGCGCCTGGCTGGTGGCGGTGCTGGTCGCGCTGCCGATCCTGGTCGCGCCGTTCCGCGCGCTGGTCGGCTACCGCTCGGACACGCACCGCTCGGTGCTCGGCTGGCGGCGCGTGCCGTACATCTGGCTGGGCACCTGGCTGCAGTTCGGCGGGCTGGCGATCATGCCCTTCTCGCTGATCCTGCTGTCCGGCGACATCACGAACGGCCCCTGGTGGATCGGTCACGCCAGCGCCGCGCTCGCCTTCCTGATGGTCGGCGCCGGCATGCAGACGGTGCAGACCGCAGGCCTGGCGCTCGCGACCGACATCGCCCCCGAGGCGGCCCGCCCGCGTGTCGTCGCCCTGATGTACGTGATGCTGCTGGCCGGCATGGTGGTGAGCGCGGCGGTCTTCGGCCTGCTGCTCGCCGAGTTCAGCCAGGTGCGGCTGGTGAAGGTGGTGCAGGGCGCCGCCACCGCGACCATGGTGCTGAACCTGATCGCGCTGTGGAAGCAGGAACCGCGGGTGCGCGGCCGCCGCGACGACGCGACCGACGACACGGACTTCCGCGGTGCCTGGGCGATGCTCGCCCGAGCCGGCCGCGTGCGCCGCTTCCTGGTCGCCACGGGCCTGGGCACGGCCGCCTTCAGCATGCAGGACATCGTGCTCGAGCCCTACGGCGGCGAGATCCTGCACCTGGGCGTGGGCGCCACCACAGCGCTGACCGCGCTGATGGCCATCGGCTCGCTCGCCGCCTTCGGGCTGGCCGCGCGCTGGCTGAGTCGCGGCGCCGACCCGCTGCGGCTCTCGGGCCTGGGCGTGGTCGTCGGCCTGTTCGCGTTCTCGGCGGTGATCTTCGCCGAGCCCTTCCAGTCGGCGACGCTGTTCCGCATCGGCGTGCTGGCGATCGGCTTCGGGGGCGGCCTGTTCGCCGTCGGCACGCTGACCGCCGCGATGGCGCTCGACACCGACGGCTTCAAGGGCCTGGCGCTCGGCGCCTGGGGCGGCGTGCAGGCGACCTGTGCCGGCCTCGCGATCGCGGCCGGCGGCGGCCTGCGCGACGTGGTGGCCTCGCTCGCCGAACGCGGCGTGCTCGGCGAGGTCCTCACCCATCCGGCGACCGGCTACGCCGCCGTCTATCACGTCGAGCTGCTGTTGCTCTTCACCACCCTGATCGCGATCGGCCCGCTGGTCAGGTCCTCGCGGCGCGCCCCCGTGCCGTCGTCGTCGAAGTTCGGCCTGCCGGTGCTGCCCGGTTAGGGCCGCCGTCGGACATCCAAGGAAAGCCAAGGAGCACCAACATGGGATTCGGAGCCATCACGCAGTACGTGGACGTCGCGCAGATCGTCCTCTACATGTTCTGGGCCTTCTTCGCGGGCCTGATCGTCTACCTCGTCCGCGAGGGCAAGCGTGAGGGCTACCCGCTCGAGACGGCCCATGGCACGGTCGAGGGCTGGCCGCCCGCGCCGCGGCCCAAGACCTACCTGATGTCGGACGGCAGCAGCGTGCAGGCGCCCAACGACAAGGGCATCGCGCGCAACTACAGCGCGGAGCCGGCGAACCGCTTCAACGGCGCGCCGCTCGAGCCGGTCGGCGACCCGCTGACGGCCGGTGTCGGCCCGGGCGCCTGGGCCGAGCGCTGGGACCATATCGAGCTCACCTTCGGCGGTGCGCCGAAGCTGGTGCCGCTGCGGATCCTGCCGGACTACGACGTCGCCGCGCTGGACCGTGATCCGCGCGGCCTGCCGGTGATCGGCGGCGACGGCGAGACCGGCGGCACGGTGGTCGATCTGTGGGTGGACACCTCCGAGGTCGTGGTGCGCCACCTCGAGGTCTCGGTGCCGCTGGCCGACGGCGCGACCCGCAGCGTGCTGCTGCCGATCAACTTCTGCCGCATCACCCGCCGCGGCGTGCGCGTCGGTTCGCTGTACGCGGCGCAGTTCGCCGGCGTGCCCGCGACCCGCGATCCGCAGCAGATCACGATGCTCGAGGAAGAGAAGATCATGGCCTACTGGGGTGCCGGCCTGCTGTACGCCGACGACCAGCGCGCCGAGCCGCTGTTCTGATCATGGACGGCCATCGTCACGGCCCCGGGCCGGAACACGACTTCGAGCCGGTGCCCGGCTTGCCCGAAGCACTGCCCGCGGGCGAACGGCTGCTGTGGCAGGGCGCGCCCGACGCCCGCTCGCTCGCCCGCCGGGTGTTCCACGTCCGCAAGGTCGCGGTCTACTTCGCGGTGGTGGGCGGTCTGCAGGTCGCCGGCGCCCTCGCCGACGGCGAGGGCCTGCGCGAGGCGCTCGGCGGCCTGACGCTGCTGGTGTCGGTCGCGGCGCTCGCGATCGGTCTGCTGGTGCTGCTGGCGCAGCTGTCGGCGCGCACCACGCTCTACACGATCACCGACCGGCGGGTCGTGATGCGCGTGGGCATCGTGCTGACGATAACCTTCAACCTGCCGTTCTCGCGGATCGCGTCGGCCGGGCTGCGTCAGCACGGCGACGGCACCGGCGACCTGCCGCTGGCGCTCGGCGAGGCCTCGATCGGCTACGCGCACCTGTGGCCGCACGCGCGCCCCTGGCGCCTGGCCCGTCCGGAGCCGATGCTGCGCTGCGTGCCCGACGCGGTGCGCGTGGGCCGGCTGCTGGCCGACGCATGGGCGCAGACGACGGGCGGTGCCGCACGCGCCGTGAGCCAGGATGTCGAGGTCGGCGCGCCGCGCCAGCGCCCCGACGGCCAGACCGCGCTGGCCGGCCAGTGAGCCGCCGCGCCCGCACCGGAGCACCGACATGAGCGCCCGTCCCGCTGCCCACCCCGACCCGATGATCCCGCGCGGCGCGATCGTCGCGATGGGGGCGATCGCGCTGTTCGCCCTCGTCGCAGCCGGCGCCGTGCGGCTGTCCGGCGTCGAGGTGCGCGAGCCCGACGCCGCGGCCGTCGAGACGCGCGCGCTGCGCTTCGAGGACCTGCCCGACGGCTCGATCGCGGTCATCGATCCGCGCGATGGCGCGCGCATCGACACCGTTTCCGGCGAGCAGGGCTTCCTGCGCGGCGTGCTGCGCGGACTCGCCCGCGAGCGCAAGCGCAGCGAGCTCGGGCCCGAGCAGCCTTTCGAGCTCATCGGCCGCGCCGATGGGCGCCTCACGCTTCGCGACCCGGCCACTGGCCGGCTCGTCGATCTCGAATCCTTCGGTCCGACCAATGCCGCCGTGTTCGCCCGGCTGCTGACGGCCGCACCGCAACGCCCCTGAACGGAGATTCCGACATGGCGCAAGACACCACGATCGACAGCCAGGAACAGGTGATGGCGCACGCCAAGGCGAGCACCCTCATCAGCCCCCGCTTCTACACGACCGACTACGAGGCAATGAACCGCATCGACGTCTCGCCGATGCGCGCCGAGTGGGACGCACACATGCTCGAGTACGCAGGCGACAACAACCACGACCACTTCCAGCGCACCGGCGACTTCATCGCCGAGATGCACGATCTCGATCCGGCGATGCGCCAGGAATTCCTGGACTTCCTGGTGACGTCGCTGACCTCCGAGTACTCGGGCTGCGTGCTCTACAACGAGATCCGCAAGAACGTCACCAACCCGGACATCAAGCAGCTGATGACGTACATGGTGCGCGACGAGTCGCGTCACGCGAACTTCATCAACCAGTCGCTCAAGGACTTCGGGCTCGGCGTGGATCTCGCCACGCTCAAGGCGACCAAGGAGTACACGTACTTCAAGCCGAAGTACGTGCTGTACGCGACCTACCTGTCGGAGAAGATCGGCTACGCGCGCTACATCACGATCTTCCGCCAGCTCGAGCGCAACCCCGAGAAGCGCTTCCATCCGATCTTCAAGTGGTTCGAGCGCTGGTGCAACGACGAGTTCCGCCATGGCGAGTCGTTCGCGCTGATGATGCGGGCCGATCCGTCGCTGCTGCGCGGCGGCAACGTGCTGTGGATCCGCTTCTTCCTGCTCGCGGTCTACGCGACGATGTACGTGCGCGACCACACCCGCCCGATGCTCCACAAGGCGATGGGCCTCGAGTCGGATTCGTTCGACTACAAGGTCTTCGACATCTGCTCGGAGATCACCCGCCAGGTGTTCCCGATCGTCCTGGACACGGACAATCCGAAATTCCGCGCCGGTCTGGAGCGGCTGCATCGCCTGAGCGAGGCGGCCGAGGCGGCGAAGGCGCGCGGCGGCGTGGTCGGTGCGATCAAGCGCGCGGCCTGCGCGGTGGGCGCCGCGGCGACCTTCGCGCGGCTCTACGTGCTGCCGACCAAGCCGAACGCGCTGCCCGCGCAGGTGCGCGTGGCGCCGGCCTGGTAACGCGGGACAGCGGGTGCACTGGATGCAGTACGCATTGCCCTTCGTGTTCACGGTGCTCGTCTGGTGGGCGAGCACCGGCGCGATCCTGTATCTCGACGGTCTGCCGAAGCGGACCTTCCCGTACACGATGGCGGGCACCACCGTAGTGGCGGTGCTCGCGGTCTGGGGGCTCTGGTACAGCAGCGGGCAGACGACCGTGGCGGGCGCGTACTGCGGCTTCACCTGCGCGATCCTGATCTGGGGCTGGCAGGAGGTGGGCTTCCTGCTCGGCTACGTGACCGGGCCGCGGCGCAGCGCCTGTCCGGCGGGCTCGACCGGCTGGACCCGCGTGCGGCATGCGTTCCAGACCGTCGCCCACCACGAGTTCGCGCTGGTGGTGCTGGCGCTCTTCGTGCTGTTCGCGACCTGGGACCGGCCTAACCAGACCGGGCTGTGGACCTACCTGGTGTTGTGGACGATGCGCCAGAGCGCGAAGCTCAACGTCTTCCTCGGCGTGCGCAACCTCAATGCGGATTTCCTGCCCGAGCACCTGAAGTACCTGCAGACCTACTTCGTGCGTGCGCCGATGAACGCGCTGCTGCCGGTGTCGGTGGCGGCCGCGACACTCGTCGCGATTCCGCTGTGGCAGGCGGCGGTGGCGCCGGGCGCGGGCGCCTTCGAGGTCGCCTCGCTGACGCTGGTGGCCGCGCTGCTGTCGCTGGCCATCCTCGAGCATGCGCTGCTGGTGCTGCCGCTGCCCTCCGAGCGGCTCTGGTCCTGGGGCATGCGCTCGCACGCGGCGACGGCCGCGGCGGCCGCGGTGCAGGTACCCCCGCCGCACTGACGCGCCGAAGCCGGATCGGGCCGCGCAGTCGGTCCGTTCGCGGTGTCTCAGCCGAGCAGCGAGCGCCTCGCGGCCTCCGCCACCCGCAGGCCCAGCCGATCGAGCAGAGGCGCCCCGATGCGCGCCACCTGCCAGTGCAGCGGCACGTCGAGCGGCGTGTCGGGCACGAGCTCGACCAGCCGCCCGGCCCGCAGGTGCCCGCTCACCAGGGGCTCGGGGTTCATCGCCCAGCCGACGCCGGCCAGCGCGGCCGCGACGAAGGCATGCGCCGAGGGCAGCCGGTGCGCGGCGGGCTCCACCGGCCGCCGCGCGATGCGCGCCGCCCAGCGATGCTGCAGCCGGTCCTTGCGGTCGAACACCAGGCAGGGCGTCTGCGCGAGGGTGCGCGCCGTGACGCCGTCGGCGAACCAGCGATGCACGAAGGCGGGGCTCGCGGTCGCGCGGTAGCGCAGCGCGCCGAGGCGCCGGCTGCGGCAGCCCGGCAGGGCGGTGCCCAGCGAGGTGACCGCCGCCAGCACCCGGCCGCGCTGCAGCCACTCGGCGGTGTGGTCCTGATCGTCGATCGACACGTCGAGCAGCGCCGTGCCCTCGCTCGCGGCCCCGGCGATCACCTCGCCGAACCAGGTCGCCAGGCTGTCGGCATTGACCGCGATCGGCAGCACTGGCCGATCCGCGGCGCCGCCGGGCCCCGCGATGCCCGGCAGCTCGTGGCGCAGGTCCGCCTCGAGCATCGCGACCCGCTCGGCGTGCCGGCACAGGCGCGCGCCAGCGTCGGTCGGCGTGCACGGCTGGCCGCGCACGATCAGCGCGGTGCCCATGCGCTCCTCGAGCAGCTTCACCCGCTGAGAGACCGCCGAGGGCGTCACGCCGAGCGCGTGCGCCGCGCGCTCGAAGCTGCCTTCGCGCAGCACCGCCGCGACGGCTTCGATGAGGGCATAGTCGAGCACGGTGCCGTCCGATGAAGCAGAATTGATTCGACCTTAGCATTCCTTGCTGGCGCGAAACGCATCCGGCGGGCGAAGCTGCGCCGATGGTCGACTTCCAGGGCTTCGCCCCGCTCGCCGCGGGCTTCGGGCTGGGCGCGTCGCTGATCGTGGCGATCGGCGCGCAGAATGCCTTCGTGCTGCGCCAGGGCCTGCGCCGCGAGCACGTCGGCGCGGTGGTGGCGGCCTGTGCGGCGATCGACGCGCTGCTGATCGCGGCTGGCGTCGCCGGCCTGGGCGCTGCGCTCGGCCCGCATCCGGCGCTGCTGCGCGCGCTGTCCTGGCTCGGGGCGGCCGTGCTGGCGGGCTACGGCGTGCAGGCGGCGCGCCGCGCGCTGAATCCGGGCACGCTGCAGGCGCAGGGCGAGGCGCCCGCCACGCGCCGCGCGGTGCTGCTGCAGGTGGCGTCGCTGTCGCTGCTGAACCCGCACGTCTATCTGGACACGGTGCTGCTGGTGGGCTCGGTCGGCGCGCAGCAGCAGGGGGCCGCGCGGCCGCTGTTCGCCCTGGGGGCGGCGGCGGCGAGTGTCGCGTGGTTCACGGTGCTGGGCTATGGCGCGCGCGCGGCCGCGCCACTGTTCTCGCGGGCGCTCGCCTGGCGACTGCTCGACGCGGGTGTCGCGCTCACGATGTGGACGCTCGCGGTGCTGCTCGCGACCGGACGGCTGGGCGGCTGAGCGTCAGGCTGAGGCTGGGGCTGCAGCGCGGCCCGCTCAGCAGGCCGTGAGTTCAGCGCCCGGGGATGACCAGCGAGTTTCCTGGGCCCGGCAGTCCGTGCGCCAGGGTGCTGCCCGACACGGGCAGGCCGTTGGTGTCGATCCGGTACATCACGATCTCTCCGGTGGAGCCTCCCAGCACGTACAGGTAGCGCCCGCTCGCGTCCAGCGTCATCCCGCGCGGGTCCGCCCCGGAAGAGACGTTGCCGATGCTCGTCAGCGTGCCGTCGGTGCCGATCTGGTAGACCCACACCTGGGTGTCCTGCACGTTCAGCACGTACAGCAGTGCGCGGCTCGGGTGCGCCTGCATCGCCGGCACCTGCCACGTGCGGGTCCCGGCGATGCGGGGGGCCTGGAGGACGCCGTCCGTCCCGATGCCGAAGACGGTGTAGTCCTGATCGAGGCCGCTGGCTGCGTAGACGAAGCGTCCGGTCGAATCGTGTGCGATCGGGCCGGACTCCGCGCCGATCACCGTCGTGCTCGAGCCGGCCGGCGTCAGCGCGCCATCGGCCGCCGCGGCGAATGCGTAGGCTTCGGTCGTTTCGGTGAATGCGTACGCGAAGCGGCCGAGCGGGTCCGCCGAGACCGCTCGGATGTTCGCACCGATGACGAACGAGGCGGCCGCGCTCATCGTGCCGTCGGCACCGACGGCGACCTGCCTGAGCGTCTGGTCGGAGGCGCCGACGTAGACCCGCCGTCCGCCGGGGCTCACCGCGAGGGCTAGGCCCGCCACGTTCGGGTCGTTCGCATCGACCGGCAGGGCGCCCGCGCGGATCAGCGCGCCGTCCGACCCCACCTGGTGCTGCACCAGCGCGTTGGTGTACGGGTCGAGCGAGTACGCGAACCGGTTCTGCGCGTCGAACACCAGCTTCAGGCTGCTGCCGAAACCGGAGGGCGGGATGTCGCTCGCGGTGCTGCCCTGGTCGGCGAGCAGGCCGTCGAGGCCCGTCGTGAACACACGCAGCCCGGAACTGGTGGAATAGCCCAGGTAGATGGCTGCGGCGCGGCAGACCACGGCCACGTCGCTGCGATCGGCCGTGATGCCCGTGCCCGCCGCGTTGGCGACCGTGCAGACCTGCCCGGACGGGGCCGTGCCGACGTCCACCTGATAGCTGCTGCCGTAGGCGACGCGTGTGGCGAACGTGAACGCGCCGTCCGCAGCGAGGGTGACCGGGTCGGCGGCGTTGTTGCGCAGCGTGATCTGCCTGCCCGCGGCCAGGCCGGTGACGGTGCCGCCGATCGACACGGTGATCCGCGAGCAGGTCACGGCGATGTCGGTGACGTCGGCGACGATGCCCGAGCCGCTCGGCCGGCCGACGGTGCAGACCGCGCCCGTCGGTTGTGTCGCGACCGTGACCGTGAAGCTGCCGCCCCGCGGCAGCCGGGTCGGGAAGGTGAAGGCGCCGTCGGACGTCACCGTCAGATTCTCGGTGTCGTTGGCGAGCAGCGCCACGGACTGTCCGGTGGGCAGGCCGCTCACCGCGCCCGAGAGCAGCAGGCCGGTCTCGGCTTCGGGGGGTACGGCGGCCGGTGCCGCGGCGACTGCGGCGGCCGCGGCTGCGGTCGGTGCCGGTGTGTCGAAGAGCGACGCCACGGTGCTGGTCTGCCCGCCACAGCCGCCGAGGACCGCCGCTGCGGCGAGCAAGGCGACGAGTGCGCCGCGGTGCGCGCTGACGTGTGTGGATCGGGACATGGGCAGCGCTCCGGGTCGGTATGGGTCGCATCCGGGACGGCGGACAGCCCGGCCGTCGGACACGCGGTGCCCCGAGCGGCACCGAGTCGACCCGATACCCTCCTCCCGCGCGGCACGCATGGATACCGCGGAGCCGATCCACGGGCAGGGGTGCGCGACGGGCGGGTGCCGTCGCGTCGCCGTGGCCGTGCCCCGCCCGCGACCCCTCGGCTCAAGTCACCAGGTATCCGCCGTCCACCGGCAGCACCACCCCGGTCACGAACGCCGCGAGCGGCGAGCACAGGAACATCACCGGGCCGGCGACGTCCTGCGGCGTGCCCCAGCGGGCCATCGGCGTGCGCGACAGCACCGCGGCGCTGCGCACGGCGTCGTCCTGCAGTGCCTGCGTGAGCGGCGTCGCGATCCAGCCCGGCGCCACGGCGTTCACGCGCACGCCCTGCGGTGCCCAGGCGATCGCGAGGCTCTTGGTGAGCTGCGCGATGCCGCCCTTCGAGGCGCTGTAGGCCGGCACCAGCCCGCCGCCGAAGAAGCTCAGCATCGAGGCGACGTTGACCACGCTGCCGCGCGTGCGCTCGAGCAGCGGGCGCGCCGCGGTGCACACGCGCATCGCACCGTTCAGGTTGATGTCGATCACCTGCGCGAACACCTCGGGGTCGTGCTCGTCGCCGCGCCGGATCACGCCCGCGGCGTTGACCAGCACGTCGAGTCGCTCCAGTCCGCCGATCAGCGCGGTGACCGCCGCGGCGTCGGTGACGTCGAGGGGCGCGATGCGCAGCCGCTCCGTCGAGGCCGGTGTCGCGGCGTTGACGAGGCCCGCGGCCACGACGTCCGCGCCCGCGTCGCGCAGCGCCTGCGCGATGCCCAGTCCGATGCCGCTCGTGCCGCCGGTGACGAGCGCGCAGCGCCCGGTGAAGTCGAAGCTCAAGGGTGTCTCCCGATGTCGTGGACGACGGTGGTCGCGCGGCAGCGGGTGCCGCCTGCGCCGAGGGCTCGAGGGTGACTGCAAGCGTGCGCACGGGCAAGTCGCTCGCGGTGCGGGAGGGGATCGGCATGAGGGGTCGTACCCGCGCGTACGTGCGCCAAGGCTGGCAGGCAGGCCTTGGCGCCGGCAGCGCTATACGGATCGACGAATGCACGGATACTCTTCTCCACAGCAGCGTATCGCCCGATCCCGAACCGGAGGCCAAGTTTGCCGACATTCGCCCCTGACGACGACGATCCATTCCGCGCCGCGATGCGAGCGGCCCTCGCCGCGAGCCAGGCCGACGACGGTGATTCGGCGCTCGAGCATCTCCGGGTCGCTGCGGGCATCGACCCGACCTCGGGGCTGCCACATCTGCTCATGGCGGGCGAGTTCGCCGAAATGCAGCGGTATGAAGATGCCGAAGCGAGCTTCGCCAGAGCGGTTCTCCTCGCTCCGCAGCTCACCATCGCCCGTTTCCAGCTCGGATTGCTTCAGTTCACGTCCAGCAGGATTCCGATGGCGTGCATGACATGGCAGCCGCTGGCTGCACTCGGACCGGACGACCCTCTTGTCACGTTCGTGGACGGGTTCGTGGCGCTGGCAAACGACGACCTGTCGGTCGCACGGTCCGCTTTCGAAAGGGGGCTAGCGCTCGATGGCACGAACGAGCCGCTCAGACGCGATATCGCGCGGATCGTCACCGAGATCGATCGCGTGTCTGTAGACGGCGCTTCGGCCGCGGTCGAGCTTCGGCCTGCCGTGGCGCCGCAGCCCGATCCGGCAGTCGGCAAGGGCGTCGTGGATGCCCAGACTCGGGACCATGCGGAAAGCGACGCGATGCACGTGCTTCTCGCCGGCTACCACCACTCCGGACGTCCTCACTGAGGCGGGACCGTACTAAGCGATGCCACGTATCGACCTGTCAGGTGCTCTCGCGGCACTGTATGCAGCCCGGATGTCGCAGCCGGCCAAACGCCCGGGCGCGACCCGTCAAGCCGCGGCAGATCGTCCGCGCGCCGACCCTGCCTCGGCGCAGGCCGGCGATGCGCCCATCGATGGCAGCCGGGATGCCGCCATCCGGCTCGCCGCACGAGTCGGGACCATCGGACCGGATGATCCGCATGGCGCGCGCAAGGCGTTTCGGATGTTTCTCGAAACGTCTCTTCTGGGCGCACTCGGCTCCCGAGTGGTCCGGGACCCTGCCTTCCCCGGTCTCGTCGACGAGGTTCAACGTCAGATGGAAAGCGATGCGACGATCGGCCCGCTCGTCGTGGATGCCGGACGTCTGCTTATCGAAGCGGTCGATCGGACCTCGCACGACGATCAACGGCCTTGAAGCCGTCGAGCGCGTCCGGCGTTCCGGACGCGAGCACGGCCACCCCCGACAGGAGCGGTGCCCGAACGAGGAGTCCAGGGGGCGCGTCGTGATGCGATGACGCAACAGTGCCCCCTTGCGCAGGCGGGCACTTACGCCCGGGTTTCCAAAGATCAAATGGAAAACGCGCACATATCGAGCGCGGAGCGTCGACCCAATCGTTCCCGGGTCGGACGTAGCATTCACTGGTTGCCGACCCCATCGAGCGGTCGGTAGTTGCCGCTCTGATAGTCGACGCGGCCCGACACACGACGACTGTGGCTGAACCGCCCGCAGCGCACCGAAGCGTTCGAATCGCGCGATCGAGCGCTCCGGCCTCTTCATGGAATACGCTTTCTTTCAAGCGTTTACGTCGTCGTCCCGGCTATTCGGACAACCCGTCGCATCGGAAGGATCGTGATCTTTCCGCGATGGGGTTCGATGACATCGGTGGTTCTTTCCCATAGCCCATACCCGCGGCCCGGATCGAAGCGGGGACAGGGAAAACTGTTCCATGGCGGCGGCGGCTGAAGGCAACGCAAGTCGATCGAAACGGCTCGTCACGCGCTCTACTCTGACAACACCCTAATAGGCTAAGTCGTTAGTGAAAGTCAGGAAGCTGTGAACTTTCGCACCGCTTCGCTCGGGGGAGCCTTCGGATACTCGGTGCTCGTTCTCAAGGCGAGCACTTTCCTGATGACCTCGGATTTGGCGTTGCAGTTGCTGGCGGATCTGTTCTGGACCGGGCTGCTGGTGTGCCTGCCCATCCTGGGGATCACGATGCTGGTCGGCCTGGTCATCTCGATCCTGCAGGTGATCACGCAGATTCAGGAGATGTCGCTCAGCTTCGTACCGAAGCTGATGACTGCCGCCCTGGTCAGCGTCGTCCTCGGACCCTGGATGCTCAGGAAGATGACAGTCTTCACGACGCGCCTGTGGACGTCGATCCCCAACCTGGTGTGATCGCGATGTCCGCCGTTTCGATCGAGCTGGCCTGGGTCTACAGCGTCGTGCTGCTCGCGACTCGCCTCTCCGCGACGCTGGCGATGACGCCTCTGCTGTCCGCGGTGTCGATGCCCGGACCCGTCAGGGTCGTCTTCGTGCTCGCACTGTCCGGACTCCTGGCCGCTGCGTTGCCGGGCGGCGGCCCGGTCGACCTTCCGTCACTGGGCACCGTCTTCGTCCAGGTCTTTGTCGAACTCGCACTGGGCGCGACGATGGGACTCGGGGTTCAGGTCGGCTTCGCTGCCTTCTCGATCGCAGGACGACTTCTCGATGTGCAGGTCGGCTACGGGATCGCGCAGGTGCTCGACCCGATGACGCGTACGCAACTGCCGCTCCTGACGGCGATTCTCGCTCAAGCGTCTGTCGTGATGTTCTTCCTGCTCGATGCTCACCATCTCCTGATGCGGGGGATCGCGATGGGGATCGAGGTCTTCCCGATCGGGTCGCCATGGCCGCTGCAGAACGCGGTGCCCGCTGTCATGCGTCATGTCGCTGGCCTGTTCGCGCTCGGGCTCGCGCTGGTCGCGCCCGTTGTCGCCAGCCTGCTGCTGCTCGAACTCGCCCTGGCTGTCGTCTCGCGGGCGCTGCCGCAGGCCAACATGTTCGCGGTCGGAAACTCGATCAAGATTCTCGCCGGCCTTCTCGTCCTGACCGTCTGGGCCACTGCCAGCGCCGCCTCCTTCGATCGCGTCTACACCCAGATGTTCCGGAGCTGGGAGGCGATGTTCAGATGAACCCGGAGGGCGATCAGGATCGGGGCCTGCCGGCGAGCCCGTACAAGCTCGAGCAGGCACGCAAGCGCGGGTCGGTCGCCCGGACCGCGGAGATCGGCGGGGCTGCGGTCTTTGCGACCGCGGTCGTCTGGATGCACTGGCGGGGCTGGCAGGGTGTACTGGATCTGGCCGCACTCGGGCGAGCGCTGCTGGCGGCCTCGGCCGCGTCGGGCGATGGACAGGCGTTGTGGCGACTGCTCGCGGATTCGATGACCGCGACGCTGCAGCTGCTTGCTCCGGTCATGGTCGCCATCCTGCTGGCCGCCATCGTCGCTGGGCTGCTCCAGACCGGTCCGCTGCTGTCATTCCAGCCGATCGCGCCCGACTGGACACGTTTGCATCCAGGCCAAGGGCTGTCGCGCCTGTTCTCCATGCGCGTCCTTCAGGAAGGGCTCAAGGCGCTGCTGAAGCTGGGTGCCCTGATCGTCGTGCTCTATTCGATGCTGTCGTCGATCCAGCCTCGGATCGGGCAGTTGTCTGCGCTCCCCGCGGCCTCGATGGGTCGGGAGGTGATGGCGATCGCGGCCAGTGCTGGTCTCAAGGTCGCGGTAGCGCTCGGGCTGATCGCGCTGCTCGATCTGGTGTTCACCCGGCAGCAATACGCCAAGCAGATGCGGATGAGCCATCGCGAGCTGGTCGAGGAGTCGCGCCAGCGCGAGGGCGATCCCCGCATCCGGGCGAGGCTGCGTGGGTTGCGCAAGGAGATGCTGTCCAAGATCCGGGCGCTCGAGCGAACGGGCGAAGCAGACGTCCTCCTGGTCAACCCCACCCATGTCGCCGTCGCATTGAGATACGAACATGGTCGGATGGCTGCACCCGAGGTCCTCTCGAAGGGTGCGGGTGGCCTCGCGCAGGCCATGCGCCGGATCGCCCAACGACGAGGCATCCCGATCGTGCGCAACGAGCCCCTGGCCCGTGCGCTCTACGAGTCGACGCCCATCGACGCGCCCGTGCCGTCCGCGCACTTCGCCGAAGTGGCCCGGCTGATGGTCTGGGTGCTGGCGATGCGTCGCCGTCAACCGCCCGTCGGGAGCGCCGCATGAACGCGCTGCGACGGGTACTCGGTACCCACACCGATCTGGCCCTCGTCGGTCTGGTGATGGGCGTGCTGGCAGTGCTGTTCGCGCCGATTCCAGCAGGCCTGCTGGACTTCCTGATCCTGACGAACGTGGGCTTCGCGTTCCTGCTGTTGCTGCTGACGTTCTACGTTCCCCGTCCGGTTGACTTCTCGACGTTTCCGTCTCTGCTCCTGGTGGCCACCCTCTTTCGCCTCGCCCTGAACGTGGCGGCGACGCGGCTGATCCTTACCTCGGGCGACGCCGGACGAGTCATCTCCGCGATCGGGTCTTACGTGGTCGGCGGCAACTACGTGATCGGCCTGATCGTGTTCCTGATCCTGATCGTCGTTCAGTACGTCGTCGTCACCAACGGCGCACAGCGCGTGTCCGAAGTCGCAGCCCGCTTCACGCTCGACAGCATGCCGGGGCAGCAGATGAGCATCGACGCGGATCTCAACATGGGGTTCATCGATCAGGAGGAAGCACAGCGCAGGCGGCGCAATCTCGAGCGCGAGGCGGGTTTCTACGGTTCGATGGACGGTGCGAGCAAGTTCGTGAAGGGCGATGCGATCGCAGGCATCGTCATTCTGCTGATCAACATCGTAGGCGGCTTGAGCATCGGCATGATGCAGCGGGGAATGCGTTGGGATCAGGCCCTCGAGACCTATACGCTGCTCACGATCGGGGACGGCATCGTGACCCAGGTTCCGGCGCTGGTCATCGCCGTGGGTACGGGCATCATCGTGACCCGCTCGTCGTCGGACACGAATCTCAGCCGCGAAGTGGTGCGCCAGCTCACCTCGGCACCGAGGACGCTGCTGATCGTCGCCTGCGCGCTGGCTGGCCTCGTGCTGCTGCCAGGCATTCCGGTCGTGCCGGCATTGACGGTCGCTTCGGTCGCCGGCCTTGTCGCCTGGTTCGTCTATCTGCGACCACCGCAGGCGAACACGGAACCGGTCGATCGTGCAGGTGGCAAGCCAACCGCCAGCGACGATCCGTATGCGGCGCTCGCGGTCGAGCCCATCGAGGTGCTTGTCGGGCGGGACTGGGCGCCGCTCGTGGGAGACGCCGACAGCATCTTCATGGAGCGTGTCTCGGCGTTCCGCACGCAGCAGGCCGAGGAACTCGGAATCGTGCTGCCCCGCGTGCGTTTCAAGGAGTCCGCCCGCCTCGCCCCGCAACGCTACGAGATCCTGATCGACGGCGCCGTGAGCGGCCGCGGCGACATACGGCTCGACCGGATTCTCGCGATCCACCCTGCCGGAGATCAGCGGTCCATCGAGGGCGAGGCGACCCGGGAGCCGACCTACGGACTGCCTGCGCTGTGGATCGATCCGGCACTCCGTGACGAGGCGGTGGCGGCGCGCTACACGCTCGTCGACCCTGCGACCGTCCTGATCACGCATCTCACCGAGGTGCTGCGTCGCGAGGCCTCGACACTGTTGACCCGTGCGGAGACGGACCGATTGCTCGCGCGGGTACGGAAGTCCCAGCCCGGCCTCGTCGAGGAGATCGTCCCCACCGTGCTTTCGGTGAGCGATGTGCAGAAGGTGTTGCAGGGGCTGCTGCGCGAGAAGATCAGCATCCGCAATATCGATGCGGTGATGGAGACCCTCGCGGATGCGGGGCGTGCCACCCGTGATGCGACCGTGCTCGTGGAGTCGGTCCGACAGCGGCTCGGCCATGCGATCTGTCAGTCGCTGGTGGGCGATGCAGGAGCTTTGCACGTGCTGACACTCGACCCGTCACTCGAAGGACGCCTGCTGAGTTCGATTCGCGGCGGAGCCGACCGGCCTCCGGCGCCGATCGATCCAGGTCTCGCCGATCAGATGGTCGCCGCGCTGGCCAAGCAGGCCGAACGGATGATGAAGAACAACCTGCTCCCGGTGCTGCTGTGCGCACCCGAGCTCCGGCGCCATGTGCGCGCACTGAGCGAGCGGGCAATGCCGCACCTGCGCGTGCTGTCGGTGAACGAGGTGCCGCAGACGATCGAGCTCCGCGCCTGGGGCGTGGTCGGCAACTGAAGGCTTTCAAGGAGACGGACATGGACGGAGTGCTCGGCATCGCGCTGCAGGGAATGCAGCAGGATCTGGCGCGCCTGGAACGGATCAGCGCGAACATCGCGAATGCGGTGACCCCTGGCTATCGACGCGAGTTCGTCGTCTCGCAGCCGATCGGTTCAGCGGCGATGCCGTTCGCCGCTCAGCTCGACGCGCAAACCGTGGCGTCCGGGCAGGCATCGGTCGGCACTGCGATGTCTGCGGTTTCGGTGGTCAGCGATGCCCGGCCCGGCACGCTCAAGCAGACCGGCCAGAGCCTGGATGTCGCGGTCGCCGGTCGAGGATTCTTCGAGGTCTCGACCGAGGCCGGCGCGGCCTACACGCGCCAGGGCAACTTTCAGGTCGACGCCCGCGGGCGCCTGGTGACGGTCCAGGGGCACGCGGTGATGGGTCACGCGGGAGAGATCGTCCTCAAGACGAACCGTCCGTCGATCGACACCAACGGCAACGTCACCGAGGAAGGAAAGCAAATCGCCCGACTGAAGATCGTCGCCTTCGACGACGAGCGAATGCTGCGCCGGCTCGGTGACGGGCTGATGTCGGGCGGCAGTGCGACGGTCCCGCTCACCGAAGGCCAAACGAGCGTGCGCCAGGGCTACCTCGAGAACTCGAACGTCAGCACGCTGACCGAGATGACGCAGCTGATCCAGACCGCACGCCATTTCGAGACGATGCAGCGCATCGCTCAGGGATTCGACGAGATGACCGGCACCGCGATCCGCCGGCTCGGCGAAGGTTGAGCCCATCGACTCGCCGACTTAGGCCCCTCAAGGAGCAAACATGATCGAAGCACTGAACATCGCAGCGACCGGCATGCAGGTCCATCAGTCCACTCTGGAAACAGTTGCGGGCAACATCACCAACGCCAACACGCCCGGCTACAAGCGCGCCCGCGTGAACTTCACCGACCTGCTGGTCAAGGAGAGCGCTCGCGCGACCGACGCAGCGGCGACCGATGGCATGTCGCCCGCACTGACGAGTCGGGCGAGCTCGGGCGTATCGGCCACTGGCGTGAGCCGGGCCTTCGACCAGGGCGAGCTGCGCAAGACGGGGGCGGCCTTCGATCTCGCGATCACCGGCGAGGGGTTCATCGAGGTGTCCATGCCCGACGGCTCCAGAGCCTGGACGCGCGGCGGCACGCTGCAGGTGAATCGGGACGGACTCCTCGCCACGCAGAGCGGCCTCCCGCTCAAGGCCGGCATCGCGGTGCCGGATCCGATCAGGGATCTGACCATCCAGCCGGACGGCCGCGTCTTCGCGAAGACCTCCGACAAGGCGGCGGCGATCGAGCTGGGTCGGATCGACCTCGTCCGCTTCCAGAGCGCAGGTGGCCTTCAGCCGATCGGCGACGGCCTGTATCGCGCGCTCGAATCGGCCGGTGTGCCGGTGGAGGGCAAGGCGGGGGACGAAGGGTTCGGCACGCTGGCACAGGGCACGATCGAAGGCTCGAACGTCCGCATGGTCGACGAAATGGTGACGCTGATGGTTGCGCAGCGTGCCTACGAGGCGAGCGCGAAGGTCGTGCAGACCTCCGACGAGATGCTCGGCCTCATCAACACCCTGCGCCGATGAGCACCCGTTTCGTCGCGCTCGGGATCGGCGCCTTGCTGGCAGCAGGTGCGTGGCCGGCCGCCGCCGATGATGCGAAGGCGCCCTGGCGGGTCGAGCTGCGAGAGCACGCCCGTGCCGCGGGTCATGTGCTGACGCTGGGCGACGTAGCCGACCTGCGTACGCGCGATCTGGCAGGGATCCGTGCGCTGATCGGACTTCCACTCGTGACCCATCTGAGGCCTGGCCGGCAGGTGATCGTGACGCGTGATGCGATCCAGCGCGCGATCGAGCCGCTGGCGGCCAAGGCGGGCGTACCTGTCACGCTGTCGGGCGCCGAACGCGTGCAGGCGGAGCGGGCGAACCAGACGGTCGACGGCGAACGGATCGCGAACGTCGCACGCGATGCCCTCGCCCGCGCGCTCGTCAGCCAACTCGGCGCCGCAGACGTCGCCCTCGTTCGGCCGCCGCGCGACATCGTGCTGCCGGCCGGCGAGTTGAGCGTGGTGCCCCGCGTGGTGCTCGGCCCGACGGACTGGCTTCGGCGCGCGAGCGTCTGGGTGCAGCTGCATGTCGACGGTCGCCTCGAGACCGCCGTACCGGTCGACTTCCAGATCGAGGGTGTGACCGCCCTACTTCCGAATGCCCGGCCGGTCGGCTTGCCGGCGTCGACCGGGTCCGTGCAACCCAGCCCCTCTGCCGCGAAGCATCCGGAGGGGCGGCAGGCCGCCATCGCGGTGCCCGATGTGCCGCTTGCAGTGCAACGTGGCCGAACGGCCCTGCTGCGTTCGGCATCCGGCCCGATCGCGCTCGAGGTTGAGGTGCAGGTCCTCCAGGACGGCCGGATCGGCGAGACGGTGAGGGTCCAGGCGCCGGCTGCCACCGGTCCCGTGTTGGCGCGCGTGCTGTCCGACGGACTGCTGGAGATGACGCAATGAAGCGCTCGCGGATTTTCGGGCCAACGGCCCCGCATCCCCTCGCCCTGGCGGTGGCTGCGGTGGTGCTCGTTTCGGGTGTCGCCGTGTCCGACCGGGCAGACGCCGCCTCGCTCTATCGGGAAGAGACCTTCCGCCCGCTGACGGCCGACAACAAGGCGTTCCGCAGCGGCGACGTGCTCACCGTGCAGATCCTCGAGAACTCGAGTGCGACCACCAACGCCGACACCAGCAGTCGCCGCAGGAACGGACTGACGGCCGACCTCACCCGAGCCAACGTTCCGACGGTGAATCTCGGCGCCTCGGTCGGTGGCGAGTTCGACGGGGGTGGCCGTACGCAGCGCGCGGGTCGTCTCCTCGCGCAGATCACCGTCTCCGTTCAGGAGGTGCTCCCGAACGGAGAGCTGCGGATCTCGGGTGCGCAGATGCTCACGATCAACGAGGAGCAGCAGCGCATCCAGCTGGACGGCCGGGTGCGGCCGCAGGACATCAGCGACGGGAACCTGGTGCTCTCCACCCGACTCGCCGATGCACGAATCACCTATGTCGGCGAAGGAGATCTGTCGGACCGGTCACGACGCGCCTGGTGGCGCCGCTTCCTCGATGCGGTGGGGCTGTGATGGGTGAGCGGCGAATGACGGCCTGTGTGACGCGCCTGCATCGCTTCCTGAGGGCGGCGTTCCTGGTGGCGCTTGTCGCGGCGAGCGGTGGCGTGCACGCGGCATCGGGTGTCGCGGAGTCGATGCGTGTGAAGGACCTCGGCAAGCTGCAGGGATGGCGCGAGAACGCGCTGGTCGGCTACGGCATCGTGACCGGGCTCGCCGGGACGGGCGACTCGCCGTCCAGCCGGACCACGCGCCAGGCGCTCGCGAACATGCTGGCGCAGTTCAACCTCACTGTTCCGGCCGAGCAGATGCAGAGCCGCAACGTGGCGATCGTCACGGTGACGGCGGCCCTGCCGACATTCGCACGTGAGGGCGATGCACTGGACGTGACGGTCGCCTCGGCCGGCGACGCGCGCAGCCTCGTGGGGGGGGCGCTCATGATGACGCCGCTCAAGGGGCCGGATGGCCGCGTCTATGCGCTCGCCCAGGGGCCGGTCTCGGTCGGGGGCTACCGTTACGACGCCAACGGCAACGTGATGCAGAAGAACCACCCCACGGTCGGTTCGGTCCCGGGGGGGGCCACGGTGGAGATCGGGGTGACCGCTCAGATGATGTCCGCCAACCAGACGGTCACCTTCGTGCTGGCGGAGCCGGACTACACGACCGCGATGCGGATCGCCACCGCGATCAACGCGCAGCTCGGTGCCGGGCTCGCCGAGGCACGCGATGCCTCGGGTGTCGACATCCGCTTGCCCGATGCGGTACGGGACCGCCCAGTGCCGTTCCTGGCGCGCCTCGAGGGGGTCTTCGTGACGCCGGACCGGCGGGCCAAGGTCGTGATCAACGAGCGGACCGGCACGGTGGTCTCCGGTGGTGATGTCCGCATCTCGCGCGTGGCGATCTCGCACGGGGACCTGAAGATCGCCATCTCGACCTTCAACGCCGCCTCGCAGCCCGGGTACTGGGGCATAGCAGGCCCCGGCGTTCGTACGGCGATCGTGAGCAACACGCGGATCCAGGTCGACGAGGTCGAGGGCCCCGCCTATGTCGGCCCCGAGAACAACACCGTCGCCGACCTGGTGCAGACCCTCGCCCGGATGAAGACCAACACGAGGGACATCATCTCGATCCTCCGGGCGGTCAAGGCGGCCGGCGCGCTGCACGGCGAGCTGGTGATCCAGTGATGCGACAAGGAGACCTCCGATGATCGACGGCATCGAATCCGTCACCACCCGGCTGCTCGTGCGCGCGCTCGATTCGGCCGAGGTCCGCCACCGCACGATCGTGGCGAACATCGCGAACGCGAGCACGGGCGGGCCTGCCGTCCGTCCGCCCCGCTTCGACGCGCTGCTCGAGACAGCGGCACGTCCCGCCTCGATGGGGGCCGCGGAGCACGCATCCAACGAGCCTGCGCGGCTCGATGCGACGCCCGGCCAGACGGCCGCTGCAGCGTCCCTGGATGCGACGGCGGTGCCCGAGGGGTTGGCCCCGCAGGTCCGGATCGATCTGGAGATGGCCCGGATGGGCGCCAACTCGATCCACTACCAGGCGCTCCTGCGGGGGCTCGACCGACACCTGTCGCTGATGTCGATCGCCGTGGGCGACGGCAAGCGCTGAAACCGATCCGACGAGGAGAGAACGGACCATGGACTACGGAAAGGCATTCGCGATCAGCGCCGCGGGCATGGGCGTCGAGCGCACGCGCGTCGAGGTGGCTGCGGCGAACCTCGCCAATGCGAACGTCGCGCTGGGCGCGGACGGCCAGGGCTACCAGCCGATGCGGGTGGTGGTGCGCAACGGCGCTGCGCCCGCCGCGTTCGGCCGGCATGTCGAGGGAGCGCTCGCGGCGCCGCTCGCCAGCATCGTTCCGGGCAGCGGCACCGTGCGGACGGCCTTCGAGCCCGGTCATCCGCTCGCCGATGCGCGGGGATTCGTCTCGTACCCGGCAGTCGATCCGGCGACCGAAATGGTGACGCTGATGGGTGCGATGCGCAGCTACGAGGCGAACGTCGCGGCGATGAACGTCACCCGTGCGCTCGCCCAGAAGACGCTCGAGATCGGAGGCAAGTCGTGAACGGACCGATCGAAGGCGTCCCGGCCCTCCAGGGCCTCGCGGCAGGCATGCCGGCGACGGCGCAGGCAGCTGCCGCGATGCAGCCCGCCGACACGGGCTTCGGCGCGATGGTCAGCCGCGGGATCGAGCAGGTCAACGCGCAGTTGCTCGGGGCGCAGACGGATCTGCAGGCGCTCGCGACCGGCAACGTCGAGAACCTGCACCAGGTGATGGTGCGGCTGGAGGAGTCGCGCATGTCCTTCCAGCTGGTGATGCAGGTGCGCAATCGCGCGCTCGAGGCCTACCAGGAACTGATGCGCATGCAGGTCTAGCGCGGCGCGCGGATCGGCACGGGTACGGAACGGACACGACGGGAGAGTCGGTGATGCTGAAGGACGTTTGGAAGGGAATGGGACGGGGTGCGAGAGCCGGCCTCGCGGTGGGTGCGGCCGCCATCGTCGCGGGCACCGTGGCCGCGGGGGCGCTGCTGCTCCGGACCGACTACCAGATGCTCTTCAACCACCTGTCCCCGGGCGATGCGGCGGCGATGATCGCCGAGCTCGACCGCATGAAGGTCCCGTATCGCCTGGAGGAGGGCGGGACGGCGATCCTGGTCGAGGGCGATGCGGTTCACCGGACCCGGATCAAGCTGATGGGCAAGGAACTGCCGCTCAACGGCGCGGTCGGGTTCGAGCTGTTCAACAACGCCGACTTCGGCATGACCGAGTTCGCCCAGAAGGTGAACTACCAGCGCGCGCTGCAAGGCGAGCTCGCGCGCACGATCATGTCGCTCTCCGAGGTCGCGAGTGTCCGGGTCCACCTCGCGATGCCCGAGGAAGGCCTCTTCAAGCGCAGCGGCTCGCGCCCGAAGGCATCGATCACCGTCGCGCTGAAGGCGGGTCAGGCGCTGCGCGCCGAGCAGATCGTCGGCATCCAGCGCCTGGTCTCGTCCTCGGTGCCCGGCATCGCGACCCAGGATGTCACGATCGTCGACCAGCGCGGCGTCGCGCTGTCCCGCAGCCCGGGAGAGGGCGACGGCGCCGAGCCGAGCACGGCCCGCCTGGACCTCAAGCGCGAGACCGAGACCTATCTCGTCCGCAAGGTCGAGGCCATCCTCGAGCGGGCACTCGGTCCGGGTCAGGCGAGTGCGATGGTCGACGTCACCCTCGACATGGACCAGGTGCGCGTCTCCACGGAGGACGTCCTGCCGGCCTCGGGCCGGGGCACGCACGGTGCGACCGGCGTGGTGGTCCGCGAGCGCGAGAGCGTGCGCGATGCGGGGGGCATGATCGAGACGCGCCAGGGGCAGGCAATGCCCACGGGCAGCGCGACCCGTGAGATCGACTACCAGGTCGGACGCAGGGTGGAGCATGTCGTGTCGCAGCCCGGCTCGATCCGTCGGCTGCAGGTGGTCGCGCTGACGCGGCTGCCGCTCGATCCGCAGCGCCTCGATGCGGTCCGGGAAACCGTCAGTGCCGCAGTCGGTGCGGTCCGTGCGCGAGGTGACACGGTGGTCGTTCAGACGGTCGACGCATTCGTGGATCCGGTTGCGCCTGCCGAGCCCGAGACCGAGGATGCGGAAGCCGGCCCCGATCCCGTGACGGCTGCCGCGCCGGGGGCGACAGCCGAGGCCGACGCGGACCGGCTCTCGGTTGCCGGGCTCGCAGGGCTGCTCGGCTTGCAGGCGACAGCGGGCAGCGTCATGGCGCTGTCGATCGCATTCGGTGTCGGGGTGCTGGCGGTCGCGCTTTTCGTCACGGCCGTGCGCGTCGGGCTCCGGCAGGGCAGCGCTGCGGGTGCGCCGGAGCGTGACCTGCAGGTCCGCAGCGAGTCGGTGCTGACGCAGGCGCAGCGCGCGGCGGCGCTCGCCCGAGTGAAGGACTGGCTCGCAGAAGGCTCGGGTGTCTCCGGCGATACCGGCCAGGGGCTGAAGCGATGAGCGACGGACTGCGCCGTGCGGCGCTGATGCTGCACGCGATGCCTCGAGCCGACCGCGACTGGGCGCTTGAGTCGCTCGAGCCGGCCGAACGCACGCGCATCGAGCCGCTGCTCGCAGAGATCGAGGCGCTCGGACTGGAACCGGACCCGTCGCTGATCGAAGCGGCGCTGATCGACGCGCGCGTGCGGCCCGGCGCGGCGCCTGTCTCGGTGGCGCAGGACGACGCGAGCCCGCCGAGGATGGCCGATGCGGACGCGGCCGAGATCGCCCTCGTGCTCGAACACGAAGCGCCGCGCACGATCGCGGTGATCCTGGCGACCTTCGATGCGGCGCGTGCCTCGGAGATCCTCGACGCGCTGGACGAAGGGCTGGGTGATCGCATCACGTCCGAATCGCGTGCGGCCGCCGATGGCAGCGGTCACGGCGTCGGGGACGAGACGCGGCAGGCGCTGCTTCGTGCCCTGCAGGCGCGGCTCGACGCACGCTGGCAAGCGTCGCGCAATGCTTCGGAACGTGTCCTCCAAGACGGGCGCGACACAAGCCCTCCAGCGGGCCTGCGCGTGGACGGCGGCTCGCACGGCGCACGGACCGGCCTGTCCGTGCTGCGCGCGTCGCTGTCCGCGTTCGCCCGCAGGCTCGGCGGCTCCCGGCCGCTCACCGTCATGCAGAGCCGTCGATGAGCGCCGGCGTGCCGCACTCGCCGGTGGTGCGAGGCCTCGTGGTCGAAGGAGATCCTGTCGTGCCCGGGCCCGGGCCGATTCGCGGTGGCGAATCCGCGACCGCGACCGCGACGGCCGCTCCGGCGCCCGGTCCGGCCGCACGAGAGGTGGCATCGACCCGGACCCGTGAGGAAGGCTACGAGGCCGGGCTTCGCGAGGGGCGGGCAGACGGCGAGCAGCAGGGCAGGGAGGCCGGGTACGCAGCCGGGCACGCAGCCGGTCTCGAGGCCGGTCGCCACGACGCCGCTCGGCGGGCCGAGCGCGCGGCGACCGAAGCCGCCCAGCAGCTCCGTGCGCAGTGGGCGACGAAGCTCGAGCGGATGCTGGCCGCCGTGCAGACCGAGCTCTCGGGCGTGCTCGCGCGGCACGAGGACGAGCTGGTGGCCGTCGCCCATGAGGCCTTGGGCGCGCTCGTCGTCGAATCGATGGCCACGCCCGACGGCGTGCGGGCGCGCGTCAGGGCGCTGCTCGAGCGTGCGGCGCAGCCGCCGTTGCGGATCCGTCTGCACGCCCGCGACCTCGCCTGGCTGCAGGATGCGCCCGAGTGGCCGTCACTGCGTGCGCGGCATCCCGTGCTGGCCTGGGACGCGGACGCTTCGCTTGCCGAGGGCGACGTCGTCGTGGAGAGCCGGGCCGAGACGCTGGAGGCTCGGCTCGAGGTGCAACTGCACAGGCTGACCCAGGAGTGGCTTCGTGCGGTCCAGCCGGCGGGCGCGGCTCCGGTCGTCGACGCCAGGGGGGCGGCACGATGACCGCACCCGTGCTGGCTCGACTCAGACAGGCGACGGCTCGGTCGTCGCTGGTCCGGCGCTCCGGTCGCGTGCGGCAGCTGGTCGGCCTGGGCGTCGTCTCCCACGGACCGGACGTCGCGATCGGCGAGTTGTGCGAGATCGTGCCGCGCGACGGCGCGGCGCCGCCAATCGAGGCCGAGGTGGTCGCGCTGCGGGACGATGCGGTGACGCTGATGCCCTACGGGCCGCTCGCTGGGGTCGCCGCCGGTTGCGAAGTCGTCGCGACAGGTGGCCGCCCGTCCATCGGCGTGGGTGACACGCTGCTCGGGCGGGTGATCGACGCGACCGGCCGGCCTCTGGACGGCAGGCGGTCTGCGGGGGGCCTCGCCGAGCGCCCCGTACGCGGTCGCCCCGTCAACCCTCTGGAGCGTCCCCGGATCCGGTCGGTGATGGAGACCGGCGTGCGCTCGATCGATACCCTGCTCACGGTCGGGCAGGGCCAGCGCGTGGGCATCTTCGCCGGTAGCGGGGTCGGCAAGAGCACGCTGCTCGGCATGATCGCCCGACACGCCCAGGCCGAGGTCAACGTGATCGCGCTGATCGGGGAGCGGGGTCGCGAGGTCGCGGAATTCATCGACAAGCATCTCGGCCCGCAGGGACTGGCTCGCAGCGTGGTCGTCGTCGCGGCCTCCGACGAGCCCGCGCTGCTGAGGCTGCGGGCCGCGTATGCGGCCATCGCGATCGCCGAGGCATTCCGCGACGCGGGGCGACAGGTATTGCTGACCATGGACTCGGTGACCCGCTTCGCGATGGCGCGGCGGGAAGTCGGCCTGTCGGCCGGCGAGCCGCCTACCGCACGCGGCTATACCCCGTCGGTGTTCAGCGAGATCCCGGAGCTGTGCGAACGCTGTGGCACCTCGGCATCGGGCGGTTCGATCACGGCGCTGATGACCGTTCTCGTCGAGGGCGATGACATGAACGAACCGATCGCGGACGCGCTGCGCGCAACGCTCGACGGGCACATCGTGCTGTCGCGCACCATCGCGCAGCGCGGCCACTTTCCGGCGATCGACCCGCTGCGCAGCGCGAGCCGGGTAATGCCTGACATCGTCACCGAAGCCGACCGGTCGCTCGCCGTGCGGGCGGTCCGGACACTGTCGGTAATCGAGCGAAACCGTCCGCTGGTCGAGCTGGGCGCGTATCAGCGGGGATCGAACCCCGACCTCGACCTCGCGCTCGCCTGTGAGCCTGCCCTGCAGTCGTTTCTCGACCAGTCGGCCGAGGGGGTGTCCCGCGAAGCCGCCATGAAGGCGCTCGCGGCGGCACTCGATGCGCCCTCGACGGCTGCTGCGGGAGGCATACGATGAGTGCGTCGATCCGGGACGCAGCGGCCGTGCCGCGCGGCTTCCACGACGCGCTGGCACCGTGGCTGATCGTGGCGCACAACGCGCTCGAGTCCGCCCGGACGGCGCTCGCGGACGAACTGGCTGAAGCCCGACGGATCGACGAGGCGCTCGCGCGCAACGATGCGGAGCGATCGACCCTCGCAGCCCAGGCGATCGCCCGCGGCGGCGTTCTGGACCTGGCGCGGCACACCCGGCGGATCGAATGGCTCGTCGCGCTCGGTGACCGCCATGCCGCGATCTGCGAACGCCGTGATGCGATCGAGGCTCGCATCGAGGCGGCCCGGGCCCTCTGCATCGAACGGGCCAGTCATGTGCAGGCGCTCGAGCAGCGTCGGGACGAGGCACTGTCGCAGTGGCGGCTCGAGCAGCAGCGACGCGAGCTGGCCGAGGCCGATGCCGACTGGATCGCCCGCAGCGAGTGGCAGGGCGCGAAGGCCCAGGGGCCTTCCAGCACCTCCGGGGCGGACCGATGAAGCCGACCCTCGATCCGCGCGCGGCAGGTCTCGTGCCGGTGCAGCCCAGCCTGAGGCCCCCACCGGCGGTCGATGCGCAGCATCCGGACACCGCGCCGACGTGGAGCACGCAACTGCAGCGAGCCCTCGCCGAAGCCCAGCCGGCCAGCGCGCCGCCACCGTGGCTCGGCGAGCCCGCGCCGGCTCGGATGCCGCTGGAGGTCTCGCTCGTCGACGCACTCGCCGAGTCGCTGTCCGATGCGCCCCGAGCGGGCCATCTGCCGGCTCAGGGATCGGCGACGGACCTCCCGGGCGGCGGGCCGCGGCAGTCCACGCGGCGGGTCTCCAGCTCGCTGCGCCTGACGGTACGCCAGGACGAGCAAGGCGTCTCGGTGTGGATCGGCGCGGAGCGCGAGGCCTTGGCGCACATCGCGTCCATCGCGCGGGCCGTGCACGACCTGCTCGAGCACCGTGGCCTGCGGCTGGTCAGCATCGTGTGCAACGGCCGCCCGTTGGCCCTGCAGGATTTCGCCCGGACGCACGCCGGTCCGGTTCAGTCGATCGACACGGCTTTCCCAGGAGAACACGGATGCTGATCAACGCGGCCTCACCGGCAGGTACCGGGCAGGCGGGTGCGCTCGGATTGCAGGACTTCCTGAAGATCCTGCTCACCCAACTCACCTACCAGGATCCGCTCAAGCCGATGGACAACCAGGAGTTCCTGGCCCAGATGGCCCAGTTCACCGCGCTGCAGCAGACGCAGGCGATGAGCGCGCGCATGGATCAGCTGGCCTCGACGCAGTCGTCGCTGCAGTCGGTCGGTCTGCTCAATCGTACGGTGGACGTCTCGACCGACGCCGGCGTCGTGTCCGGAACGGTCACGGCGCTCTCGGTGATCGGCGACACGCCGCAGCTCACGCTGACCCTGGCCGGCGGGCAGACGCTCACCGGCATTGGTCTCGCACAGGTACAGGCGGTCCGCTGACCCGGACCGGCCTACTCGACCCGACCGTCTCCATCACTCAGGAACGACACCATGCTCGAATCGATCTTCATCGGAATGACCGGCCTGAACGGCTACTCGCGCGGACTCCGCGTGATCGCGAACAACACCGCGAATCTGAACACGCCCGGCTTCAAGGGTTCCAAGCTCCAGTTCTCCGACCTGTTCTCCTCGGACGGCCAGCCGGGCTCGCAGAGCGGACTTTCCGGGTACGGGTTGAACACGCAGTCGCCCACCCTGAACCTCAAGCAGGGCGAGCTGCGCCAGACCGGAAACGATCTCGACCTGGCGATCGATGGCACCGGCATGTTCGCGATGCGCGACACCTCGGGTGCAATTCGCTACACGCGGGCCGGTCAGTTCGAGTTCGATTCGAGCGGCACGCTCGTGAACCGGAACGACGACGCGAAGGTGCTGTCGATCGATGCGTCGGGACGGATGTCGGAGATCAGCATCGCTGGCCTGCGCAGCACGCCGCCCAAGGCGACGACCACCGTCTCGCTCGCCGGCAACCTGTCGAGCACCGCCACCGAGCAGACCGTCTCTGCCGTGACCGTCGTCGATGGGCGCGGGACCTCGCATTCGCTGTCGCTCAAGTTCGCGCCTGCCAGCGCCGGGACGCCCGGCACCTGGACCGTCACCGTGCTGGACGGCGCGACCACCGTCGGGACAGGCACCGTGAAGTTCATCGACGGCAAGCCGGACCCCGCTGCCTCGAAATTCACGGTCAGCTATCGGCAGACCGGGTTCGCCGATCAACCGGTCGAGTTCGATCTGTCCAAGGATGTCACCTCGTACGCATCCGGAAGCACCTCGACGCTGGCCGTAACGGGCCAGAACGGCCGAGCGGCAGGGACGCTGTCGAAAGTCGGCTTCGACGGTACCGGCACGCTGCAACTGACCTATTCGACCGGCGACGTGGTCAAGGGTCAGCGGCTCGTGCTCGGGAAGTTCGACTCGCCGACCGCCATCCAGTCTGCCGGCGACAACCAGTTCAAGTCCGCCGATGGCGTGAACTGGCATCTCGGGCCGGCAGGCGAGGGCGGGCTCGGCACGATCCGCGCAGGGATGATCGAGATCTCCAACGTCGACCTGTCTCAGGAGTTCTCCGATCTCGTGATCATGCAGCGCGGCTACCAGGCGTCGTCGCAGGTGATCTCCACCGCGAACGACATGCTCCAGGAGCTGTTCGCGATGAAGAACAAATGATCTCGATCGACGCTTCCAGGGCGCGTGCGCTCCGTTCGCCATCGACAGCGGCGCTTGCGACCGTGCGCCGGCGGGTCGGCGGCGCCTGGGCGCAGTGGTGCGGCGACTGGTCGCCGAACCTGCGCGATGTGTCGATCGAAGTCGTGGATACGGGTGCCTGCCTCGCCGACGCGTCGCTCGACTGGCGTGCGCTGTGGGCGGGCGCCGTCGGGCAGGGCGGGCAGGCCTGGGTCGCGTTCGCCGAGCGTGCCGACGATCACCTCGCACGCCACTGGTTCGGCGCCGACGCGGTGGGTCCGCTGGGTTCGAGCGCGGCGCGGGAGGCATTGACCGCACTGTCCGACGCCTTGCGCGCGGCGCTCGAGCCGGTCGATGCCGGTTCGACGACGGGCGCGCCCGCAGCGGCATGCATCGAGGTGCCCGCCTCGCATGGCGCCGCATGGTCGGGCGCCGTGACACTCGGCTGGACGGTCGCGGACCTGCGGGTACGGCTGCACCTCGGCCCCGACCGTGTCTCGGCGTTCAGGGCGTCGCCTGCCGGCGATGCGGCCGGCCCGGCTCGGCCCGCCCTCGCGCCGCTGTCGCTCGCCGCGCGCGACGCTCGCATCCGACTGCGTGCCGAGCTCGTCGGCGTGCAGTTGAGCCTGGGCGAGCTTAAGTCGCTTCGCCCTGGCGATGCGCTGCGGCTCGAGCACCGCATCGACCGGCCGCTCACCGTGTCGACCGCAGCCGGCGAGGCGCTCTGCAAGGCCTCGCTCGGGGAGCGTGACGGCCACCGAGCGATTCGTCTCATGCCCACCGACACCGCCAGCCCTGCCACCGCTGCAGGCGGCTCATTGCGCCCATGACGCGGCGCCCTTTCTTCGATCGGACAGAACGATGACCCACGACACGCTCGAAATTCCCGACTTCCTCGATGCGAGAAGCGCCGCGTCGAACGAGCCTTCTTCCGAGAGGCAGCCCGCTGCGAGACCGGTTGCGCTGCCCTCGCTCCCCCCCGCACAGGACGGGCCCGGCGCGGCCGTGCTCGAGCGCAGCAGCCCGCTGCTCCAGATCTCGGTTCGTCTGAGCGCGCGCGTCGGAGAGACCGAGCTCACGCTCGGCGAACTCACCGCGGCCCGCGCGGGCGATGTGCTCGCGCTCGACACGCTCGTGGCGCAGCCGATCGACCTGGTGCTGAACGACAGCGTGGTCGCGCGGGGTGTGCTGGTCGCGATCGACGAGCATTTCGCCGTCCGGCTCACCGAAGTGCCCGCGCCGCTGCGTTTCTGAGGCCCGCATGAACGATCGGACCGGAGTCGAGGCGAGCGTGCAGGGGGCGACCGGCACCACGGAGCTTCGCGAGACCCTGCAGAAGCTGCCGCTGCGGCGCGACGAGCCACCCTCGCCGCTGCCGGGCGGCCTGCTGCTGCTCGCCGTCCTCGCCGTGGCGGTCGCGATCGCGTGGCGGCTGCGGCGGCGCCGTGGCGCGGCCGCAGTCGCCGGCCCGCAGGGCGCACAGGCTGTCTCCGCGATCGCCGAGCCCGCCGGATGGCTCGGTCGCGCCCTGGGCGTCGCCGATCCGGGCGGTGCTCGCGTCACGAGCACCGTGCGGCTCGGCGCGCGGGGGCACCTTCACGTCGTGCGCTGGCAGGGTCGCGAGCTTCTGATCGGAACCGGTCAGGCCGGCGCACCGTCGCTGATCGCCGAGCGCCCGGCGCAGGGGGACCCGACATGAACCCTTCGCAGCCCATGTCCACCGACGCGCCTAACGTTCCGGCGGCCGTGCCGTTGCGTCGGCTGATCGCTCTGCTCGTCGGCGTCGGCGTGATGATCTCCATGCTGCTCGCGCTCGTTCCTGCGTCGGCTGCCGAGCGTGCCGCTTCAGCCGCCGCCTCCGGTCCGGCGGCACGGGCGCCGGCTGCCGCAGCAGCTTCGGCCCCGCGAAGCGCGGACTCGAAGGCCGAGGTCCGCCTCGGCAGCGTCGCGAACGTGTCGGGAGAGACCTCGGCCGCACTGCGTATCGTGCTCGGCCTGACGCTGCTCGCGGTGCTGCCAGCGCTGATCGTCTCGGTCACCGCGTTCCTCAGGATCGTGATCGTGCTGTCGATGCTGCGTCACGCGATCGGCATGCCGGAGACGCCGCCGAACACTGTGCTGATCGGGCTGTCGCTCTTCATGACCCTGTTCACGATGTCGCCCGTGCTCGAAGAGGTCAACCGCGAGGCGATGCAGCCGTTCATGGCGGGCACGTTGTCCGCCGAAGAGGGCTTCTCGAAGGCGGCCCGTCCCGTGCGCGACTTCATGATCCGTCAGACGCGGGAGCAGGATCTCGCGCTGATGATCGAACTGTCGAAGGCGCCGACGCCCGCCTCGATCGAGGAGGTCGGCAACGTGCAGCTCATCCCGGCCTTCATGCTGTCGGAGCTGCGCACGGCGTTCCAGATCGGCTTCGTGGTCTTCCTGCCGTTCGTCCTGATCGATCTCGTCGTCTCGAGCGTGCTGATGGCCCTGGGCATGATGATGATGCCGCCGATCACGATTGCGCTCCCGCTCAAGGTGCTGATCTTCGTGCTGATCGACGGGTGGAGCGTGCTGCTCACGGCCCTGGTCGGCTCGTTCCGATGAAGGCCGGACCATGGAGCCGGACGATCTGCAGGAGCCGTTCGATGCGGGCGCCGCCGACCCCAGTGGCGTCCGCGCGGATGCCGAAGCACGCCTATGGAAGCGCTGGCGCGAAGATCGTGACGAAGCCGCCCGCGACGAGCTCGCCCGCATGCACCTTCCGTTCGCGCGCATCATGGCGGCTCGACTCTATGCGGGCCGATTCCACGACGAGATCGAGTTCGCCGAGTACTACCAGTTCGCGGGGCTGGGCCTGATGGAGGCGATCGATCGCTACGAGCCCGGGCGGGGGGCGCAGTTCCGGACCTTCGCCGCGCTGCGTATCCGGGGCGCGATCCTCAACGGGCTGCCTCGGCTGACCGAACGGCAGCGCCAGATCGAGGTGCGCAAGAACCTGCGGGCCGAGCGCCTTGAGTCGCTCGCCGCCCATTCGGCCAAGTCCGGACAGGCCGACTCGAACGATACGCTCGACCCTGGCGCGCGGCATGCCGATGCGCTGTTCCGGACCCTCGCCGACGTCGGCATCGGGCTCGCGCTCGGTGTGCTGCTGGAGGACACCGGCATGGTCGAGGCGGACACCGGCATCGGCCCGGAGCGCTATTTCCGCGCGGCCGAACTCACTCAACTCCGGTCGCGCCTGCTGGGGCTGATGCGCGAGCTTCCCGAGCGCGATCGGAGCGTGCTCGAGCTGCACTACGAGCAGGAGATCCCGTTCGTCGAGATCGCTGCCCGGATGGGCGTCACCAAGGGGCGCATCGCCCAGATCCATCATCGTGCCCTGGACGCGCTGCGCGCGGGGCTGACCGCTTCGGGAATGACCGACCGGTCGTTTTGACGCGCCACCTAGCGATCTGATCAAGCCCATCCGCGAGCCCGCCATGAACGAACCCACCCCACGTCCGGATCGGCTTGCCGACCTCGAGCGCTTCCTCGCGCACGACCCGGCCAACGATCCGCTTCTCGGCGACATCTGCGATCTAGCGCTGTCGCTCGGGCTTCACGATCGCGCCGAGGCGGCTCTACTGAGGGCGACCGAGGCGGACCGGCGGGCCGGTCTCGAGCCTCCCGAGCGATGGCGGGCTCGCGAACTGAAGCTGCTGTTCGCGCAGGACCGACGCGACGAGGCCGACGCGCTGCTCGTCGCTCTGGTCGACCGATACGGGCCGCAGCCCGCCCTCGTGCACGACCGGGCCTGGATCGCCTTCATCCGCGGCGAGTTCGCCCGTTGCGTGGAGTTGCTCGAGCAGCTCGACTTGTCTGGCCCGACGCCGACGGTCACAGCCGCGCCCGTCCAGGCTCTCTACGTCCGTGCATTGCACCGTGACGACCGCGCCGACGATGCCGTCACCTGGGCGGACCGGGTGTCGGCCGCAGGGATGCTCGCGCCCGTGGCAGCCGCCGCCGCCAGCCTCTCGGCGATCGACGCTGCACGGTTCGATTCGGCGAGCCGTCTCGCGCAGGCCGCGCTGGCGGCCGACGGGAACCTCATCGAGGCGCTGGTGGCCAGGGCGAGCCTGCACCTCGCCACGCGCTCGCCGGCCCGGGCGATACCGCTGCTCGAGCATGCCCTGACCATTGCCGGAACCGATGGACGCACCTGGTCGACGCTGGGCTTCGCGCGTCTGCAGCTCGAGGACGCCGAGGGAGCGCTGGCGGCGCTCGAGCGCGCGACGCAGTTCATGCCGGAACACGTCGGGACCTGGATCGGCCTCGGATGGACACGCCTGCTGCTCGGGCATCTCCTTGCCGCCCGGCAGGCCTTCGAGTCGGCGGTCGCGCTCGACCGCAACGCCGCCGAGAGTCAGGGCAGCCTGGCAGTTGCAATGGTGGCATCCGGGGACCGCGCGGCAGCCTATGCGCGTATCGAGTGGGCGCTCCGGCTCGATGCTGCGTGCCTGTCGGCGCGTTACGCGCGTCACCTGCTGGAAGGTGGCCCGACCGACCCCGCCTCCGTGCGGCGGCTTGCCCGCGAGCTGCTAGCCGGAAGGCGCTCGCCGCTGGGGGACGCGGCCGCGGCCGACTGGGTGCCGGGAGGTTCCGAGTGACTGAGATCATGCGCGCCTACATCAATGCTTTGCTCAACCATTTTCGTGTGCTGCAGGAATGGGGCGAGCGCACGCAGGCGACGATGAGCCTCGACATCAGGACGTTCGAGGTCGAGATCCGGCACCGAAACCGCTACTACGTGATGCAGCCCATGTTTCAGGCACGCATCAACGGGCAGCTGACGCATCAGAACGAACTGCGCGGGAACGTGTTCGGCTTCGGCGGTTGGCGGCCTTACCGCCCGCTCATGCACCCGATGTCCACCCACAAGCTGCAGTTTCGCAGCGCGCTTCGAGAGCGGGGCATGACAGTACCCCGCACGCACGGGGCGCCGGACCCGGCCCACTCCGTACCGTTCGACTACCTGGTGAAGGCCGATGTCGGCTCCTTCGGAACCAGCATGCTCGGGCCCTTCCGCGCCTCCCGACCGGCCTCTTCGGACGCGCTTCGGCCGCCGTCGAACAGCGCTGTCTTCGTCGAGGAGTTCATCCAAGGACGTCCCCTCAAGGTGTGGTTCTGGGGAGGCCGGCCGGTCTTCGCCCAGGCCCACGACTATCCGACCGTGACCGGAGACGGTCAGACCTCGCTGGACGGACTCTTGCGACGCCGTCTGCGGCTTCTCGGACAGGACTGGGACCATCATCCGAGCCGTGACGTCATCCTGACTTGCCTGCAATACCAGGGAATGGGACCGGCGAGCGTACTGCCCGCCGATGCGCAGGCATGGATCGACTATCGCTTCGCTCAGTATCACCTGCCCTACATTGGCACCACACCGCAGACCGACGATGCACTGTCGGACCTGCTGGCCACGACCGGCGATCAGATCGGGACCATGGGCGCGATGCTGGACGAGCTGACGCGCGACGCCTTCCCGGCCCCTATCCTCCTGACTGCGGACGGCATGCTGGACCCCACCGGACGCATCTTCTGGCTCGAGATGAACACCAACTCGATCATGCCGCCGGAAGGCTATCCGGTGATGCTTGACGATCTGTTCGGCTGAGGGCGCTGCGCACCATGGCACCTCGAATCGAGATCGAACCGCACCGGGTCCTGCACGACGCACCGTTCGCGCTGGTGGAAGCCCGTATCGACTGGGGGGAGGGGCGATGCAGCCAGGGTTGGGGGCGTGACCCGTCGTTCCAGGTCGCGGTCGACAAGGCCACCTGCGAGGCCGTCGAGCGTTTCGCCCAACGGCACCTGCCCACAGCGCGCTGGGCGGCGATGCACGAGCTGGCGTCCTGCATCGATCCTCGTACGATCGTTCGACACGCGCCCTGGCAGTACCGCGGCGCAGGCGACGGCACCGGCGCCTGGCCCAGCCCGTTCGACCCTGATGAAGTCCGGTGCTGGCTCGCCGCGTCGTCTGTGCTCGGCGGGGACGACGCCTGGGTGCTCGCCGACTGCGTCTGCAACCCCCGGGCATTCGACGCGTCGTATCGGCGCCGACTGCTGACCCATGCGACGACATCCGGCTGCGCCAGTGCGTTCGACCTCGGCGACGCGATCCTGCGGGCCGCACTCGAGCTCATCGAACGCGACGCGATGATGCGGCACTGGTTCGCGCAGGCCGGCGGACATCACATCGTCCCAAACACGCTTCCGTCCGGGATCCGCGTCCGCTTGCGTCGACTGCATCAGGCGGGCTGCGATGCGGGCATCCAGTGCCTCACGATGGGGGTGCATCCGGTCTGGCTCGTCTGGACACGCCACGACGGGCTCCGGTTCACGAGCGTGGGCAGCGCCAGCGGGCTCGATGCGGTCGAGTCGCTCGATACGGCGATGCGGGAGATGGAAACCCAGGCGCTGGCCCGCCTGGACGGCGTGCCGCCCGTCGACATGCGCGCCGAAGACGTCACGACAGCCGCGGATCACGCCGCGATCTACGCGACCGAGCACTACTACCGTCGCGCCGATGCGCTCTGGGAGATCGCTGGGCCGACGGCCGCGTTCGACACGCTCGTGCAGCGGTTCGCGATCGATGCGCAGGCGCTCTACGGGCGGGCCGCCGCCGCAGGCCACCCCCTGTCCTGGGTGGACCTGGGCGTCCCGCAGGCGCGCGGTGCGCTCGCCGGCCGGACGGTGCATACCGTCCGCGCGCTCGCGCCGGAGCTGATTCCGCTGTGCTTCGGCCGCGCGCAGGCACCGCTCGGTATGGATCGCTGGCATCGCGGCGATCCCACCGCACTCCACCCGTTCTCCTGAACGCATCACATCCGGGGCAGCCTTGGACCACTACTGGCGATTCGAAACCTCAGCCGTCCATGCGGGCTACGAGCCCAGCGAAGGCGAACGCTCTGTCGCCGTGCCGATCCATCACGGCGCGGCCTTCGCTTTCGACGACATGCAGCACGCTGTCGATCTGTTCGAAGGGCGTCGCTTGGGCTTGATCTACAGCCGGATCGCCAACCCGACCGTCCAGGTCCTCGAGGCGCGCCTCAGCACCCTCGAGCAGGGCGTGGGAAGCGTGGCGACGGCGTCCGGCCAGGCGGCGCTGTCCGCGGCGTTCCTGACCCTCGTGGGGGCGGGCGACAACATCGTCGCGTCGTCGGCCCTATACGGAACGACATACAACTTGCTCGAGAACCTCCTGCCGCAGTACGGGGTGAAGGCCCGATTCGTCGCCCCCGGCGACTTCGATGGGTTCGCTGCGGCGATCGACGAGCGCACCCGCGCGGTGTTCTGCGAAACGATCGCCAATCCGGCGATCGGCGTGGCGGACCTGGAGCGCCTCGCCGAGATCGCCCATGCGAACGGCGTTCCGCTGATTGTCGACAACACCGTCGCGACGCCCTATTTGTGCCGGCCGCTGCTGCACGGGGCAGACATCGTCGTGCACTCGCTCACCAAGTACCTCGCCGGGCACGGGACGGCGCTCGGTGGTGCCGTGATCGATGGCGGCACGTTCCCGTGGGACGCGCATGCATCGAAGTTCCCGCGGCTCACCCGACCCGATGACAGCCATCACGGGACGACGTTCACGCGGACGTTCGGCGAGCGCGCCTTCGTCGCCCGCTGCGCAAGCGTGCCGGTCCGGACGCTGGGCGCTGTGCTGTCGCCGGTCGCCGCTTCGTCCATCATGCAGGGCATCGAGACGCTAGCACTGAGGATGGAGCGGATCTGCTTCAATGCCGAGCAGGTCGCGCGTTACCTGCAGCAGCATCCTGCCGTCGGGCACGTCCTATATGCCGGTCTGCCCGAGCATCCCGATGCGGCACTGGCCTCGCGATACCTGGGCGGTCGCGGGTCGGGCGTGCTCTCGCTGCGGTTGAAGGGGGGGGAGCCGGCGATCCGCGGTTTCCAGGACGCGCTGCGGCTGGTTCGTCGCTCGGTCAACCTGGGCGACTGCAAGACCCTGGCCTGCCATCCCGCCTCGACGACCCACCGGCAGCTCTCGCACGACGATCGGGTGCGTTGTGGCGTGACGCCGGACCTACTTAGGCTGTCGATCGGGATCGAGCACGTCGACGATCTCATCACGGACCTGGCCCGGGCGCTCGCTTCGGCGGGACGCACCGGACCCTGAGCAGCGGCCTTGGGGCGTTCCCCTGACGGGCGGATCGAGAGTCACCGGTAGGTCATCTCCTGCGGCAGCAAGGCCTCCTGCAGGTAGGTCGTGACCAGCAGCACCGCGTGAGCGGGCCCACGGTTGAAGTACGCATGCGGCAGCATGTTGCTGAACTCGAAGAGCTCTCCGCGCAGCATCGGCGCACGGTGCGCGCACAGCATGAACGCGTCGTCTGGATTGAACCGGAGCGGCAGGATCGTGCGTCGCGAGGCGTGCGCTTCGATCATGCCTCGCTGGACGACTTCATCCGAGAGGGCTGCGCGCTGCCCTTTCAGGAATACCGGGCCGTCGACGTGAAAGCCGAGCGTGCCGCCGGAGCGGATCACGTAGAACCCCATCTTCGTCGTCACGCCTGCACCGTAGTTCCCTTCGTGCATCCCGGCCCACGCGACGACTTCGCGACGAAGCGCGACATCGTCGAAGACCCCCGGTGGAATCTGCACGGCGTCGAACTCGTGGCTGCTCATCGAGGGCTTCGAGACGGCCGCCAGTTCACCCTCGTGCATCAGGATGTGGAAGGCGATGTCCTCGTGCTCCGCGTCGAGCCGCACCCCTGCCGCTTCCCAGAAGCGGTGGCGATCCAGCAATCGCTGCCAGTCGTCATCGTCGACGCGAGCAAGTGGGGCGTAGAGGCGGCCCGGCAAGAACATCGGTCAATTGATCGTAAGTGGGCTCCGGCATGGGCCCATCAATACCCCCCTGAATTCAGCGCGGAGCGCACCAGTTCCGCACGCGCCTGCATCCGTTCGGAGGGCATCGCGCGAGGCTTGGGGGTGACGAACGTGACTTGCCACGCAGGCTGGGCGGGCGGGATCGACGACACGGGTTGGCTGTCGCCGGGCTGAGTGGGCTGCGTGGATTCGGTGAGATGCATGCGAAGCTCCTTGGTTGATTGCCGACCCGACCCTGTCCATGGGCTGGAAGGGCCCCGCCCCAGCGATACAGTTGATCACCGTGGATGACAGTCATTCCGCCTGAGCCCAGGGGAGTTTAGGGGGCACAGGCGGTTTGGCGACGCGGCGGCCCCGGGGAGCTGAATTCAGGCGGCTGCATCAGATCCAGTCCGAAATCCTCAAACGGGCCGTACTCAAGGAATGAATGGTCCGAGGATCTGGGAGCACGTCACCCCCGGAAAGTTGAACCGTCACCTTTGAGTGACGGACGCTACCGATGCATACGATCGGCGTCCACCCTTCGAGGTGTTGACCGTCACCTTCCCGTTCCCTATATTCGGGCAAACAGTGCGTTCTCGCGTGCCTTTGGTGATGAGTAGGTGACGAAATGAGTGATATCCAGGCCCTGTTCGCCCAGCGTCTGCATGACTTGCGTCGCAGCAAGGGCTGGTCACAGCCCGAGGTGGGCAAGCTGATCGGGACCTCCGGGGCAATCATCGGCCGCTATGAACGGGGCGAGATGACGCCTTCGATCGAGGTGGCCAAGAAGCTGGCCGAGGCGTTCGGGGTGACAGTCGATTACCTGGTCTCGCCCGAAGGCCAGGCCAATGTCGTGCAGGACAGCTCGATGCTCGACCGGATCCGGGCGATCAACGAGTTGTCCAGCGATGAGCGTGAGAAGCTGCTGTACGTGGTCGACGGGCTGCTGCGCGATGCGCGAGCCCGACGCACATACGCTGCCGCCTGAGATCGCGGCAGCTTGAACCGAGAGGCAACAGCGATGAATGCAGTGGTGTTCGAACACGTGCTCGTGGACGAGTTGCCCCAGGCCTGGCGCGACAAGCTGGGCAGTCAGATCGCCGATGCTGCGGGGATGCGGGTGACGGTGCGCATCGAGCAGGAGCCGGCCGACACTACGGCTGAGGCCTTCGTCACCGACGATCCGGCCTTCGGCATCTGGCGCGATCGACAAGACATGGACGACATCCAGGCTTACGTGCGTCGCCTGCGGGCGCCGCGTTTCAACCTCGACGGCTCGCGCAACGAGCCCTGACGATGCTGGTCGACACCGATGTGCTGATCTGGCATCTGCGTGGCTATCCGCAGGCGGCACGCCGGCTCGATCAGCTGCCCGCCCTCACGCTGTCGTCGGTGAGCTACCTCGAAGTGCTGCAGGGCCTGCGCAACAAGGCCGAGCTGCAGGCCGTGCAGAAGATGCTGCAGCGCCGCCAGGCCACGACACTGCCGATCACCGAAGCCATCACGCGCAAAGCCACCGAGCTGATGGAGGCCATGACGCTCAGCCACGGCCTGATGATGGGCGATGCGCTGATCGCAGCCACCGCGCTGGAGCATGGCTTGCCCCTGCTCACCGGCAACGTTCGGCACTTCGCTGCCATCCCTTCGCTGCTCATCGAAGGGTTTGAGGTCTGGTCGAGGCCAGTAAGTTCCTGAGCTGTGTGTTGCGGCATGAGCCGCACTCCATCGGGTTTCGCCTGGATAGCGAAGGCTGGGGCAGCCTGGATGTGGTGATCGCAGACGCGACCAAATGAGGCAGGTCGCCGGTTCATCCCTGTGTTCACGCTACTAAGGGGAGCCCGATGAATCCCATCGCGATCGAGCATGTGCCGGTGGCCGAGTTGGCGCAGGCTTGGCGCGCCAAGCTGGCCCAGACGGCCGGTGCCACCGTGACGGTGCGCATCGATGAAGAACCGCAGGCCGTACCAGCCGACGAATTTGTGACGGACGATCCTCTGTTTGGCATGTGGCGCGACCGCGAAGACATGGCCGACGTTACGGGCTATGTCCTCTCGATCCGCGCCTCTCGCTTCAATGACGAAAGCACGCGATCCGAGAAGTGACTGCGCCTATGCTGACCGATTCCGATGGGTTGGTATGGCTCACGCCCGGGGACATCGGTGCAGAACAGCGGCTGCTCAAGCGACTCCAACAACCCACCCACCCAAGGCAAGACCCCGAAGGAGTCCTAAGCCATGACCGCTGCCGAACAAGCGTTGATCGACAAGATCAGGCAGCTGCCGCCCGAGCGCATGGCCGAGGTGGAGAACTTTGTGGACTTTCTGCGTACCCGCGAAGACAAGCATCGCCTCACGCACGCCGCCACCCGCGCCAGCGAGCCCGGCTTCGCCCAGGTCTGGGACAACGACGAGGATGCGGCGTACGACCACATGTGATGCCCCATGACCACCACCTCGAGGATCAGTTTCGCACCGGCGCCAACACCTAGCGCGCTTGATCAGGGTCCGGCTTGCCCTTGACCTCAGGCTCCGGCACGGTCTTCGAACGACCCGGCGCGACAATCTGACCGTCGTCCAGCCGCTCGAGCAGCGCCTCACACCCGGCCTTCAGCACGGACGACCTTGCCTTGTCCGACAACGCACCGTCCGCCTGAACGCGCTGCCTCAGATCATCGAGGGCTCCCACGGCACCGGCGAGCTCGGGAAAGCGCGCCTTGGCGATGCCTGCATCCAAGTTCGCGAACGCAGCGGCCCTCTCCGTGCTGGGCGTAAGCACGATGCGATCACCCTCGTAGCGAAGCGCGTACGCATCGCCCACCCGCGGGCGAACGTCGGCAGGCAGCCGGTCCTTGAAATGCGCGACGAAGACACTGTCCTGCAGGCGCTGGATCCAGTGCAGGGCCGTCTCGCCGACCACCGTGCCGCGATAGGTCTCGCCACTCGTGGCGATCTGCAGAGCCGCGTCCGTGCCACCGATCCGCGTCGCGATCGCCTTGCCGTCCGCGAAGGAGGCTGCGCCCGGATTCAACCGGGCCGGGCTGAACATCTCGAGCTCCGGCTCGTACAGCTTTCGCGCCCAGGCGGACACCTGGCTTCCGATCTCGATGACCGTCCCCGACCTGAACTTGATCGCCAGTGACGCGCGCCGGTTGAGCGTCGAGTTGTCGTACACGTAGGCCCGATCCGACTGCAGCACCGCCTGCTTGATCAGCGCCTGGTTGCGCTCGTAGCGCTCGCGGATCTTGTGTTCCGGGACATCGTGTCCGCCGCGTCGAACGCGCGTCGCAACCCGCATCACCGACAGCTCGGGGCTGCGCACGTTGATGTGGTAGGTCGCGACCCGGAAACCGGCAGCCTTCGCGGTGTCGATCAACTCGAGCTTCGACGGATGCGAGAAGGTGGTCTCGGTGATGAAGCTGCGCTGCTCGCGCAGAGCCGCGTCACGGCGCGCATCGGCGATGCGCGCCGCCTGGTAGGCGGCCGACACCGCAGGGTCTTTCAGCTCGTCGCGCTGAATGATGTCGGCATTGATGAACGGAGCATTGACCGAGGGCTTGAGGACCGCCTCGTAGAACGTCGACTTGCCGGCGCCATTGGGGCCGGCAATGACGAACATGACCGGAGCTTTCACGCCGGCTCGTTCGGTCCGTACACCAGGGTGCCGTCATCGGCGATGCCGACGCCCAGTCCGTCGGCGTTCACCTTGTCGTAGAAGGCCTGCCCCTGCGGGGTGAGCGGACCGTCCGCCAGGCCGTCCAGCAGGGCGTCGAGCTCGCCTTCGTCCAGGTCGCCCGGGTCGGCGGGTTGAAGGCCACGCAGGGCGGCCTCGATCCGCGACATCGTCATCGTCGGGTTCCGCTCTGCCGCCCGGCCGAGTCGCATCCAGTACTCCGCCTGCCCGGAGACGGAGCGATTGTTGAGTTCGGCCGCACGCCGAAGTTCTGCCATCTCGGCCTCGGAGATCCGTACCGCGTTGCTCATGAGGAATTGCAATTTGCAACAAGAGGTGTTGCACGATAGCACGCGCATCCCTGCACGTCCGGTTGTCCCGATACCGCGTCGTCGTCCGCAGCCTGGCGGCGAAAGACGCCGGGGGTGTGACGGACCCCATCAGCGGGGCAGTCCGCCAGGATCTGGGTCGGGCCGGGGAGCCGTGCGCCTGGCCGCCAGGCAACGAGTTTCGCCACTAGATCGACCAGGCGGAGGTAGACCAGCCAATGCGTGACGGGATGGGCTCAGTCAGCAACCGCCTTGGCGTTCCCAAGTGACCCCAGCGCCCTGTCCAGCAACCTCGCCCCGTCCATCGGCACCCAAAGGGCGCCAGGGTGACTCGTCTGATGCATGGTCTTACAAGGTGTCAGATAACAGCCTACGATTTCTGACAACCAACGGAGCCCGTCGTGTCCAGCCTTGCGCACCAGGTCTTGATGCATGCCGCCTCGCTGCCCGAGGGTGGCACCCTGACCGCGCGCGCGCTGCTGCACCTGGGCAGTCGGGCTGCGGTCGATCAGGTGCTCTCGCGCCTGACGCGCCGCGGTGAGCTGCTGCGCGTCGGCTGCGGGGTCTATGTACTGCCGGTGAAGGGTTCGTTCGGCACGCGTGCGCCGGAGGCTGCGCGGGTGGTCCGGCATTGGGCGAGCGAGCGGGGCGAGACTGTGGCCAGCCATGGCGCAGCCGCGGCGAACGCGCTCGGGCTGACCACGCAGGTCCCCGTGCGGCAAGTCTTCCTGACTTCGGGCCGCAGCCGCAGCCTCCGGCTGGGCATGCAGACGGTGGAGCTGCGGCACGCGCCGCCCTGGCAGCTGGTGCACCCGGAGCGGGCCGCGGGCGAGGCGATCCGGTCTCTGGCGTGGGCAGGTCCGTCAGGTGCCCGGGAGACGCTGAGCCGGCTTCGGCAGACGCTGCCCGCCGCCGAGCTGCAGATGCTCGTCGAAGCACGTGCGCGGATGCCGGCCTGGCTGGCGGGCGAGCTCAGCACGCTGCTCGCGCGTGCCTGAGTTCTTCTCGATGTCTGGCGCCGAACGGCGCGAGGCGCTTCCGCGGTGGCGATCGCTTCCCGCGCCATTGGCACGATGTGACCCGACTCGACATCGCGGGTGTCGCCGAACGGGCCCTGTACTACCGTGCGCTGGCGAAGGCCTTGGCCGACAACAAGTCGGCGTTCTTCGCTGAAAGGACGCGCTCGAGGGAGAATCGATCGAGCCGATGCGCACCCGCATCAGGCGCCCGAAGCATAATCACGGGCGTGCTGTACGTCATCGACCTCACCCATTACCTCGATGCCAGAGGCGCGATCGCGCCCGAGCGCGGACCGGCGCGCAAGTTGGCCGACTTCGTGACGGGCGTCGTCGCCCATGCGACCGACTTCGAGCGGTCCGACAGCGCACCCGGTCCGCTGTGCTTCAAGTGCCGCAAGTCAGATAGGCGCGCCGTTGAGACAGCCATCACCGAAGACGACCGCGTGATCTGGCGTTGCATGACCTGCGGGACCGAGGGGCAGATCTCGAACTGGCAGCGCACTTTCTGGGACCTGAGCTCGGGCCAACCTTCGGCCTGAGCGCCATCGGTGTGACATTCGCATGGCCGAGCCGACCCCTGCAGATCTATCGAACTTCCTCGAGCGCCAGCCCAAGGACGCTCTGGTCGCCCTGCTGCTCGAGCTTGCGCGAGCGCACGAGGCTGTCGAGGCGCGCCTCGCGCGCCTGCAGCTGACCGACCAGCCCGACAAGCTTGCCGCTGGATTCAGGAAGACGCTCGCCGCCTGGAAGCGCTCCCGAAAGTTCCACGACTATCGGGAGGCAAGCGAATACGGCCGGATGCTCGAGGCATGGCTGGACCAGGTCGAGCAGGAACTTCTCCCCAACGACCCTGCGGCCGCGCACGCCCTCTTCCAGGACTTCATCAAGGCGGATGCCTCGTGGTTCGAACGCGCCGACGACTCCGGTGGCGCGATCGGCGATGCGGTGAGAGCCGCATGCAGGTGCTGGCTGCGCGCTGCGGCCCGATGCGAGTCGAGCGGAACGGACTGGCCTGATCGGCTGCTGGCGCTGTATCTGGGCGACCAGTACGGCGCGCGTGACGAACTGCTGCGAGCCGCGAACCTGTTGATCGACGAAGCGGGGCAGCGCCGACTGGTCGACCGGCTTGATGCGCAGTTGTCGGCGACGGTCGATGCATGTGCGGAGCCCGGAAACCCTCCGATCGAAGTCTTCCGGATCTCGGGTGCCTTGTCCCTGCTGGCCGAGTCCTTGCGTGACCCGGACGTGACGGTGCGAGCCGCGCGGCATTACAGCCCCGACCCCAACCCTGTGCAGCGTGAGTCCTTCGCCCGTGCCTACATCGATGCCGACCGGCCTGCGGACGCGCTGGTCTGGCTGCAGGGCGGCTGGGGGCACCACGAGGAGAGCCGACTCGGTCTGCTCGCCGAGGCGCTCGAGCGGCTCGGCCGATTCGATGAAAGCGTGCCGATCCGCAAGGCGGTGTTCGAACGCACGCTGTCTGCCTTTCATCTCGAACGTTGGCTGGAGCATGTCACCGAATCGGGGCGCGCCGACGCCATGGCCTGCGCCCGTGAGCTCGCAGTCGGCCACCGGGATCTGGCGGCTGCCGCGACCGTGATGCTCGCGCTCGGCGACCCCGCCGCAGCCGAGGCGCGACTGCTGGTCGATCCGGAGCGCATCGACGGCAATCAGTACAGCGGGCTCATCGAGCTGGCAAAGGCCTTGCGCAACCACGCTCACCCGCGTGGCGAGACCGTCATCTATCGGGCGCTGTTGAAGGGCATCCTCGACCGAGCCTATGCCCGGGCCTACGGGCACGCCGCTCGGTATTGGTCGAGGCTGGGCGAGATCGCCAGCACGGGTACCGACCTGCATCCTCTGCCGTCACACGACGCGTTCGAGGCGACGGTCCGCGCCCGCCATGGCCGCAAGGCTGCGTTCTGGGCCCATGTGAACGGAACGCGCCGCGGCGAGCGGCGCGACGGCGAGCACGACGAGTAACGCGCTCGACGCCATGGCCGAGACCCGAAGGTCTCGGCCCGGCGCGTGCTACAACCAGCCCCGCTCCGCGAAGCTCGTCGTCTTCGGCCCGGCCACGATGATGTGGTCGAGCACCCGAACGTCGACGGTCGTCAGCGCGCTGCGAAGGGCATCGGTGAGCATCCGGTCCGCCTGGCTCGGATCAGGCACGCCGCTCGGATGGTTGTGGGCGAAGATCACCGCCGACGCATTGGCGAGCAGCGCTGCCTTCACGACCTCGCGCGGATAGACGACGGTCTGCGACACGGTTCCGCGAAAGAGCTCACGCGCTTCGATCAGGCGGTTCTGCGCATCGAGCAGCAGGACCATGAACACCTCGGCCTCGAGGTTGAAGAGACGCAGCGACAGGTACTGACGTACACGCGCTGGCGAGTCGAACACGACGTTGCAGGGGGCGGTGATCTCGCCGCTGCTCGCGAGCATCTACCTGCACTAAGTCTTCGACCTGTGGGTGCAGCGCTGGCGGCGACGCCACCCTGGTTCAAGCCCCCGCGATCGAATTGCCGCTGAGCGAACTCGCGCATCTGCTCTCCGATCCTCGGGTCCGACCGCGTCTGCTCGAGCGCCGCGCCGAACTCCGCCACGCCCTGCATCCGTAGCTC
>JBIIPQ010000284.1:0-5743 GCA_044342535.1 Burkholderiaceae bacterium | reverse complement strand
GGATGCGCGGCGGCCTCGGCGAGCAGCGCGCCGAGCGCCTCGCGCGACGGCGCGTCGAGCGCGGCGAACGGCATGTCGAGCAGGGTCACCGGCGCACCGCCTGCGAAGGCCGCTGCAAGCGCCAGCTTGCGCCGGGTGCCGGTCGACAGCCGGAACAGCTCCTTGTCGAGGTGCTCGCCGAGCGCGAACGCTCCGATGAGATCGCGCTCGCGCCGATCGTCCCAGGGTGCCAGCGCCGCGCGGCGCGCGGCGAGCCAGTCACGGGCCCGGCGATCGTCGTCCGCGGTGTCCGAGGCGTCGGCGAGCCAGGGCGTGCCGGCCGGCGCACGCACGCGTCCGGAGGCCGGCGGCTGCAGGCCGGCCAGCAGCCGCAGCAGCGTGGTCTTGCCGCGACCGTCACCGCCGCGGACCAGGCACAGGCCGGGTCCGAGCGCGAGCGCGAGGCCCCGGAAAAGCGGCTGCCCGGGGCCGCCCGCACCGAGGTCTTCGGCGACGAGCAGCACCGGGCCGCGGTCGTGTCGATCGGAGTCGTCCATGCCGCGATCGTATCGCGGTATGGCCCGCCCCCGCCCGCATCAGCGGAAGGTCTTGTTCTGCGTGTAGACGTAGACCCGCACGTTCTTGTCGGTGTAGGTCCGCGTCCAGATCTCGCGATCGAGCGCCGCACGCGTACCCGCCCCCGCCCCGTTGCCCAGGCAGGCCCGGGACAGTCCGGTGGTGCCGAGCATCCGCTTGGCGATCGCGCGGTCCTCGAAGGATCGGACCCCGCGCCCCACGAAGATCGTCTCGTTCGATACCATCGCCGCACCGAGCGTCGTGCAGTCGGCACCGCCGGGCTCGTTGGCGAAGGCCGCGTTCCACCAGTAGAAGTTGGTGCCGGCCGTGGCGTCCAGCGCGCTGGCGAGGTCGTCGTCCGACGCCCACAGCCCGCTGGTGCGCCCGTTGGCCTGGTTCTCGGCCCAGACCGACAACGGCCCGCTCAGGCCGCGCCCGGGCACCGAGCGGTAGACCTCGGAATAGAACCCGATTCCGTCAGCACCGAACGCGTTCGGCGTGGTGCTCCAGGTCGCGCTGACGCTGGACAGGTCGGCCGTGGTGTCGGCGCCGCCGCCATCGAAGTCCAGGTAGCGGCCGATGGTGGCGCGATCGAGCAGCGAGACCTTCTTGAGCGCGACCAGGTCGCGAATGGTCGAGACCGGCGGCAGCTCGCCGAGGAAGCGGGTGCTGAAGCGCATCCGCAGCACGCCGGCGGTGTCGATGACGTGGAAGGTGACCAGCGGATTCGAGGACAGCGTCTCGATCATCGCCGCGTCGGGCTTGATGCGGGCATAGCGCGGGCCGGTGTTCCAGGCGATGTCGCGGCCATCGATCGACGCATCGACCTCGCCGGTCATCGGATTGACCTGGTTGCGCAGCGCCTCGACCTCGACCGAGTAGTTCGGGCTGCTCGAGCTGGTGGTGCCGTTGCCGCAGAAGCCCGTGTTCACGCCATTGCCGGCCTCGGGCACCGTGTCGCCGATCGCCTTCGTGTCGAGCGCCTGGCGCGCCACGGAGGACAGTCTCGCGTCGATCGCGAGGTAGTCCTGCGCCGCCGAGCTCGTCGGGCGCTTGAGCACCAGACCGTGCGGGAAGAAGCCCATCCACTTGGTGCCGCCGGCGTCGAAGCGTCCGGGCCCGGTGACGACCACGCAGCGCACGCTGGTGCGGCCGGCGGTCTGCGCGGCGGCTGCGACCTGCGCGTACGAGCTGCCGCCGTAGCCGGTGGCGGTCGTGAGGTCGGTGATCGGGTACTGCACGCTGCCGTCGCTGCCGAAGCTCAGGCGCGGGTCGAAGGAGAGCCGGAAGCCCGCCTCGATCTGGCTGGTGTTGACGTTGTTGTACGCGGTGCCCCAGGTCGGGAACACCGGCGCGCGCGTGAGGTCGGTCCGGTGGCTCAGCATCGACTCGACATAGCCGGCGGCCGCGCGGCGGTTGCCGTACAGCTTCCACGAGCCGTCGGCCTGCCGCTCGATGATCTCGGGCGTGGTGTAGCCGTTGCCGTCGATGTCGCGGAAGTTCAGGTTCACCGCGATGCGCTCGGGGGACTCGGCGATGCGCAGCCGCACCTCGGGCCGCATGAAGGTGGCGCCGGCGGCGGTGTCGACGGAGCTGGCGTTCAGCGCACGGGCCCAGCGCACCATGAACTCGGTGCCGTTGTGCAGGTAGCCGGGTGCGGCGAGGTCCGCGCAGTCCGCATGCAGCGTCGCCGAGGACTGCGTGCGGTTGGTCAGCCGCTGCCCGGCGGGGACACGGAAGCAGGCGGTGAATCGCGCGATCAGGTCGTCGAAGCCCTCGGTGTTGGTGGCCGTGTCGGCGACCTGGGTGACGCCGTCGGTGGCCGCCTTGCCCGCGCGCGCAGCGCTCTTGGGCGCGGTGGACGCACTGCGCGGGATGCGGGCCGTGCCTGCGGTGGTCGCCTCGGCTTCGGCGGCGCCGACCGACATCTTGTTGGCGATGTAGACGGCGTCCTCGCGCACGGTGATCTCGACGTGGTCGAGCAGCAGGTCGGCGCCGCGCCCGTTGGCCTCGAAGGCGGTGGCGAGTGGATCGAAGCCGGTCGGCACGAGGCGCTCGGCCAGCGGCGCGAGCGCGAAGCGGACCTGCTCGGACGCGGCGCGCACCGCGTCGGACGACAGCGCCGCGAGCTGCGTGGGCTCGAGGTCGGCCGGCAGCGAGGTGGGCCCTGCGAGCGCCGAGATCGCGGTGGTCAGCGGCGTCACGTTCGCGGTGCCGCTCGCGGCGAGGCCGGGCAGCAGCGCGTAGTGCACCACCTGACGCTGGCCGAGCTGCGCGCTCGCCGACAGCTGCATCACCTGCGAACTCGCCTGCAGGCCGGTGAAGCTGAAGCGGCCGGCGGCATCGGCGGTGGTGACCAGCACCCGGCCGGTGGCATCGCGCAGCGTCACGGTCGCATCGGGCAGCGGCGCGCCGATGGCGGCGGTGCCGGAGAGCGTGATCGACTCGACCGGCGCCGCGGCGGGGGCGCCGGCGGGCGCCGGTGCGGCGGCGGCGGGATCGCCCGCGGTCGGTGCGCCGCCCCCGCCACCGCAGGCGGAGAGCAGCAGGGCCACGAGCAATGGCGCGGACAGCGTGCGGGGCGAGATCGGGGTCGGCATGGTCGGATCCGGGTCGAGGGCGTGGCCGGACTCTCCCCCCGCGGCGGCCCCGATCCGGGCAACGACGCGCGCTGCGGACAGGTCGGGCCGACCGGCGGCCCGTGCACCGCCGCGCTAGAAGCTCGTGCGCGTCCTCACCAGGAACTGGACCTTCTTCACGCTGGCGTCGCCGTCGAGCGGGAATGCCAGGTCGACATGCAGCACGTTGCTGAACGCGGCGCGCACGCTGAAGATCCGCAGGCCGAACCCCGCGTCCGCCAGCCAGCGCTCGGATTCGGGGCCGGCGTTCGGGCCGCCCCAGGCCCGGCCGACGTCGACGAAGCCCGCGCCGCCGACGCGGAACAGGCGAAAGACATAGAGGTCGGAGTAGAAGCGCTCCTCGAGCGTCAGCAGCGCGCGCCGCGTGCCGGCCTGGTAGCGCAGCGGATAGCCGCGCAGCCCGTTGTCGCCGCCCAGCGTCAGCATGTCGAGCGGCCCGGGGTTGGTCAGCACGTCGCCCGACAGCCCGGTGTAGAACAGCCAGCGCCGCCCCTGCGGCAGGAAGTACTGCAGCTGCCCGCCGAGCCGCTGGCGCTCGATCGCGCCGTCGGCGTAGCGGCCCTCGAGCTTCGCCGAGGCGAGCATCCTCTGGCGCGGGCCGGGCTCGAAGCCGCGCGAGACGCTGGCCGCGTAGAGCAGCGCATCCCGCGTCGAGCCGAAGGCCTGCGAGGCGTAGCCGATCTGCAGCACGGTCTGCAGGCCCATCGGCAGGAACTCGGGACGCCCCATCTGATTCAGGTTGCGCGAGGTGACGAAGCGGTCCTCGATCGTCTCCATCCGCAGGAACGGCGCGACCAGCGTCTCGTCTGCGGGCAGCACCGGCGGCGGCACGAAGCCGGGCTCCGGGCCCCACGCGTCGCGCAGCATCGACACGCCCGCCGACCAGCGCCTCACCCAGCCATCGACCAGCCCCTCGGACAGGCCGCCGAAGGCTTCGACGCGGTCCTCGGTGCGGCGGTAGCGCGAGACGACCTCGCCCGATCGGTAGAGCGGGTCGACCCGGTCGTCGAAGGACGCGGTGATGCCGGCGGCCCAGCGGGCGTCGAGCTCGTGGAAGGGCCGCACCAGGCGGGTCGACAGGCGACGGCCGTCGCTGTTGGTCGCCTGCAGGAACGAGGCGGTCACCGTGCTGCCGAACAGGCGCTCGCCGCCGATGGCGAACTCGTTGCCCGAACGGTCGACGTTGCTGAAGCGCCCGAACGAGATGCCCAGGCCGGTGCCGAGCAGGTTGTACTCCCGCAGCGCGTACGACAGGGCGTTGGAGCCGCCCGCGCGGCTCGCGGAGAACCCGGGGTCGAAGGTCCAGGTGTCCCGGGTGACGACCTCGATGTCGACGACGTTCTCGGTCACCGCGGTCGGGCGGATCTGGACGTCGAACAGCGAGCGCGTCGCGCGCAGCACCCGCTCGGTCTCCTCGATGCGCTTGACCGAGACCGGCTCGCCGGTGCGGAACAGCAGCGAGCCTTCGATCAGCCAGGGGCGCGTTCTGATGTGCAGCGCATTGGCCGCACGGAAGACCACGTTGGACTCGGCGGGGTCCGAGGTGTCGAAGACGTCGAGCGCGCGGATGCGGATGGTGCCGATGCGGGCGCCGGCGGCCTCGAGCTCGGCGAAGCGGGGCAGCGGCGCGGCCGGCGCCTGTGCCCGGGCGGCGGTGGCGCAGAGCGCGGCCGCGAGCAGGGCCACCGTCGCGAACGCCCGCAGCGATGCGACGCCGCGCCCCGCACGGCCCCGATGCCGCCGTGCGCACCGCCCCGACTCCGTCTTTCCCCGCATGTGCCTGCACGGTACCTGCCGCACCCGTCCAGGGCAAACGAACCCGGCTGACGGATGCGGATGCACGACGGCCCCGAGGTGCAGGACCGCTGCCCGATGGTGCAACGGGCCCTCCGGCGAAGCCCGTGCGTGGCAGCATTCGCGGCGTCCGCGTTGCCGACGGACGCCCCGACGAGGAGACCCGGATGAGCCCTGCCCGCCCTGCCTTTCGCCCGCGCCTGCGTGCCGCTGCGGCCCTGGGCCTGGCCATCGCTACGATCGGCGTGCCGACGCCCTCCGCGGCACAGGCCGCCCGGGCCTCGGACGGCGAATGGCGCTTCTCGCTGACGCCCTACGTCTGGCTGCCCACGATCAACGCGAAGATCGAGTACCCGCTGCCCGGGATCGGTGGTGGCGGTGGTGGCGGTGGTGGCGGCGGTGGTGGCGGTGGTGGCGGTGCTGGAGGCGGCACCGGCGCCACGCCCGACGGCAGCCTCGACACCGAGATCGGCCCGAACCGCTACCTGACCAAGCTGAACTTCGCGGCGATGCTCGCCGGGGAGGCGCGCCGCGGCCCGTGGTCCGCGATGGTCGACTTCATCGGGCTGCGCGTCTCGGGCGAAGGCAGCCGCCTGAACGGCGTGTCGGTCGGCGGCAACCGGCTGCCGGGGCTCGATGCCAGCGTCGCCAGCGGGTCGCAGTCGACAATTAAGGCGGCGCTCTGGAACGTGACCGGCGGCTACGCGCTGGTCGAGGACGGGGCCTACCGACTCGACGCGATCGCCGGCATTCGC
>JBIIPQ010000058.1:0-16823 GCA_044342535.1 Burkholderiaceae bacterium | reverse complement strand
GACTCGTCGCCATCCTCGTACTCGGTGCCGTCGATGCCCACCGGCGACAGGATGCCCGGCACCGCGCTGGAGGCCCGGACCGCCACGCCCGCGTTGCCTCGGGTGAAGAACACCGGGGTCTTGTCGCCGCGCCGGGTCGCCCCCAGCACCACGCGCCGCGGCAGTTGCTCGATCGACGTCGTGCGCAGGCGTGTGTTCACGTAGTCCTGCAGCCGCTGACCGTGGATCCAGCCTCGGTCTGCGAACGGCGACAGATCGAACAGCGTCAGCGGCCCGCCGTCCTGCGACAGGGCGTCGAGTTCGGCTGCCGATCGGCCATCGGCCCAGAACACGCCCAGCAACGACCCGACGCTGGTGCCGACGACCAGGTCGATGTCGATCCCGGCTTCCTCGAGTACACGCATCACGCCGATGTGCGCATAGCCGCGTGGCCCGCCGCTGCTCAACACCAGCGCGATGCGCGGTACGGGCTCCAGGGGAGCGACGGCAGTCTGGGCGTGAGGGCTGTCGGCCCCGGTGTAGTTGAACGGGGCGCAGGCGGCCAGCGCGGCGCACAACGCCAACGCGGCGGCTCGGGAGACGGACGACGATGCCATGGCGCGGCGGCTCAGTGCGCGCTCGGGACGGGCAGCGGATCGGCGGCCGATCCCGACGCGTCGACCGTCGACCGCACCCGGAACCAGGCCGCATACAGCGCCGGGACGAAGACCAGCGTGAGCACCGCGCCCACGATCAACCCGCCCATGATCGCGATGGCCATCGGTCCCCAGAACACACTGCCGGCCACCGGCACCATCGCCAGCACCGCGGCCGCCGCGGTCAGCACCACCGGGTGCGATCGGCGGACCGTGGCCTCGATCACCACGTCCAGCCCCACGAGCAAAGTGCCGATGATCAGGAACACGATGTACGGCCGATGTACCACCGCCCACTCGGAGAGGTTGAAGTGCCTCATCGCTGCGCCGCCGGACCGTCGAGCGGGCGAGCCCCCGTCAGCAGGAGGCGCGAGGCTGCAGCCGTGCCGCCGGCGCGCGCCTGGTGCACGCGTTGCGCGGCGATGCGCACATCGAGATTGGCGGCCCGAGCGCGGGCGATGAGCGCGTCGAGCACCGGATCGTCGAAGCCGACCCAGGTGCCGGCGTCCGGGGCGTCGGCGGCTGACGCTGGCGATTGGCGAAAGGGCCCCGCGACGGCGGCGGTATCGGGAGGCGCAGGCGGAGCGGGCGTGGTGCACCCGGCGCCGAGCAGTGCGATGACGACACCGGCCGGCACGACGGACTGTCCGCGGATTCTCGATCGGGGTTTCATCCGTCGTCGTCCGTCATGGCGCGGTCATTCCCAGTAGCTGCGCCGGCCTTGGGGATCGGCCAGCAGCCGCAAGACGGCGTCCCAGTCGGCCGGCAGGTCCTTGCGCGGAACCTCGAGGCGCTTGAGCTCGACCGCTTGCAGCGCGGGCAGGCTCCTGGCGATGGCTTCGCGGTGAGTCGTCGAGCGCACGAATGCCGCACGCGCGTCGTCGTTCTCCCAGACGCTCATCGTCCAGCCCTGGTTTCCGAAGAGCTGCTTGCGCGCCGCATAGCCCAGCAGCCCCGGCTGCTCGGCCATGCTCGCCATGACCCGGCTGTTCTGCCGATCGAATTCGGACCGTTGCGCGCTGTCGATCACGACCCGCGTGAGCACCAGCACCACGACGTCGTCGGCCGCAACCGCCTCTGCAGGGACCTTCGGCACGGGCATGCCAATGGCACAGCCCCCGAGGGGCGTCGTCAGCGCAGTCAGCATGGTGACGGCAACCATTCGAAGCCTGGTGTTCACGGTGCTGCCCAGGCGATGACGCGCCCTTGCATCGGCATGGGTCGGGTGTCGGTGGATGCGCGCCTTGCGGAATCGGTGGATCGGTCCAGCGGGGTCGGGGTCATCGTTGTTCGATCCGTCGGGTGGTCGGGCTGACGTTGACAGCGTCTACCATTCTCCCCAGAGTGGTTGACGCTGTCAACACCTTCACGTCTTCCCTGGAGAAGCCCCATGCCCTGTCTGAGTGAACTGCCCCCCGACACGGTTTTCTTGATTCGAGTCGCCGCCGATCGGGTCGAACGGGTGGGCGTGCCGCCCGAAGCGATGGGACAGCCGAGACTCGAGGTGGCGAGTACGGCCGAGCTGGCTCTCGAAGCTGCTCGGCGGGTCGCTCGCCCTGTTGCCGAGGTGGGGCCGGGTGAGGGTCATCACCCAGGTGATGAGGGGCATGACCGCGCACCAGCAGACGCCGATCGACTCCTCCGCCCGGTGAGACACGCCGGTGGAGCAGGCGCGCGGGCTGTCGGCACGCCTGTGGTAGCGTTGAAATCCAACGTGTCCGCGCCCCGACGCCCGATGCTCCGAGACAAGACGGCCGCCGCACCCGCGCTGGAACTGCGCGACGCCTGCATCGTGGCCGCTCAGGAGGTGATCGCGGAACGCGGCATCGAGAACCTGAGTCTGCGCGAGGTCTCGCGCAAGCTCGGCGTGTCGCATCAGGCCCCGTACAAGCATTACCCCAGCCGCGATCACCTCCTGGCCGAGGTGATGCGCCGCTGCTTCCACCGCTTCGCCGCCCATCTCGATGCGCGGCGCCGCTTCGACGACCCCGAGCAGGACCTGGAGTCCCTCGGCCAGCAATACCTGGCCTATGCCCGACAGCATCCGCTGGAGTACCGCCTGATGTTCAGCACCACCTGGCCCGAGTCGGCCGAGCAGGCGGAACTGGTCGGCGACGCCACCCACGCCTTCGACATCCTGCGCGGTGTATTGCGGCGTATGCACGGCGAGTCGGCCGACAAGCGCGACCTCGTGGAACTGGACGCGCTGTACATCTGGTCCACCATGCACGGGCTGGCCGGTGTGATGAACGGACAGTGCATCGACAAGCTCGGCCTCAAGGCCCGTCTGCTGAAGCAGGCGGTCCGACATGCGATGGGCCGCATGTCGATCGGCCTCGCCGGCGAGCCCTGACGAGCGCCGGGTCACCCGCCCTCGCTGCCGCCTCGCCCTTGAACGGGCCCACCAGGTCCGGTGTGAAGCGGCCGCCATAGAAGCCCCCCGGGCTGCGGCCGGACTCGCGCGCCGTCCACCGTGCACGCGAGCCTCACCGAAGGCTTCACCCACCTCCTGCATCGGTGGCGGGCGCGGTGTCATCTCGAGCGGCTGCCGCTGCTCGATGCACTCACCGCGACGAAGCCTGAGCCACCGCACGGCGGCGCGCTCGCGCAAGGTCTGCTCGCCGCCGCCGCCGCCGCCGCCGCCGAGCCAGCGGACCTGCTGGTGCGACTCGATGCGCGCGCCGACGGGCTCGACGCCATCGAGGCAGCAAGCCGGCTGAGTCGCGACGGCCCGAACGAGATCACCCGCGAGAAGCCGCTGCCGGGCTGGCTGCACCTGCGGCGCTGCAATCTGAATGAACCCGTTCGATCTGCTGTTGACCGCGCTGGCGGCGCTGTCGTACCTGAGCGCCGACGCGAAGGCCGCCGTGGTGATCGCCGTGATGGTCGGCCCGAGCACGATCATCCGGTTCGTGCAGGACGGCCGTTCGCACCGTGCGGCACAGGGCCCGTGGGCGCTGGTGGGCAACACTGCGTCGGCCATCCGCCGCGACCGGCCGGCGCGCCCGCTCGCAGCCCGGCTGCCTTCATGCCCGGGTGCGTCCGAAAGGGCGCCTTCGCGCCGTGCAGCCTCCCTGCCCATGGCGCTTGCTGACCCTCCCGGGCCTTGTTCGGGCGCTCGAGATTCCTATCCGCCGAGGTGCAGGCGCTGCACGCCAAGCTGCTGAAGCTGCGTCGCGTGCCCTGATGCGGCGCGAGTGACCGGCACGGTCGCCGCCGGATCGAACCCGGCCGGCGCCCCAGCGCCGAACCGGCGGAGAATGCGCGGCATGTGGGCTTCTTGGTCACGCCGTCTCTGTGCGCTCCTGTTCGCGCTGGCCTTCGCGCCCTGTGCCGGCGCCTCGCCGGCCGGCGTGCCGACCACCGTCGAGGTGACGCTTGCCGAGCGAACGGTCCGGGTCGACGTGTACCGACCCGCCGGCATGCCTCGCGGCGCCGTGATCCTGTCGCACGGCTTCACGCGCAGCCGCGCGACGCTCGGCGGCCATGCGGCGGCGATCGCCGAGGCCGGCGCGATCGCGCTCACGCCCGACATGCCCTACACCTTCGACTTCCGGAGCAATGCGCGTGGACTGTCCGAGCTCGTCGCGAAGCTGCTCGCGGGCGGCACGTTCGGCGCACCGGTGCAGCGGGTCGTGCTGGTGGGGTTCTCGGCGGGCGGGCTGTCGAGCCTGCTCGCGGCGGGCGCGCCGGGCGTGGTGGGGTACGTGGGGCTGGATCCGTTCGACAAGGTGGAGGGCCGCGGCGCGCTCGGGCGCGACTTCGCGCCGGGGCTGCGGACCGAGGCGTTGCTGCTCAGGGCACCGCCGTCGCGGTGCAATGCGCAGGCGGTCGCGGCGCCGTGGGGCGGGCTGCTGCCGCGCCTGCTCGAGGACCGGCTGATCGAGGGGGCGTCGCACTGCGACTTCGAGTCGCCGACGGACTGGATGTGCAGGGCCGCGTGCGGGGAGGCGGATCCGAAGCGGCAGGGCGTGGTGCGCGAGGTGCTGCTCGGGGCGGTCGAGCGGTGGCTGCCGCGTTCGCCGCGAACGCCCTAGCGTGACATCAAGACGTCGGAACGTCGGGACGTCCTGATGCTAGAGAGTCTCGTCGCACGCTCGAGAGGTCCGCCATGCCCGCCACCGACTCGGTTCGTTCCACCGTCTACCTCGATCCCGATCTGCATCAGGCACTGCGGCTGAAGTCGGCGCAGAGCCGGCGCAGCATGTCGGAGATCGTCAACGACGCGCTTCGGCAGGCGCTGCGCGAGGATCAGGAAGACTTGGCCGCGGTGCGTTCGCGCGCGAAGGAGCGCTCGATGGACTACGAGTCGTTCCTCGCGAAGCTGAAGGCCGATGGCGCGCTATGAGCTCCGCATCAAGCCCTCGGTGGCGAAGGACCTGCGCGGCGTCCCGAAGGCCGACGTCCGTCGCGTCCTGGCCCGGATCGAAGCGCTCGCGGATGATCCACGCTGCCCGGGTTGCGAGAAGCTCGCCGGGCCGGACGATCTCTACCGCGTGCGCCAGGGCGTGTATCGGATCGTCTACACGATCCACGACAATCGCGTCGTGGTCGAGGTGATCCGGGTCGGGCACCGCGGCGAGGTCGACCGCGGCCGAGGGTGACACGGATCGGACCGGGCGCCGCGTCCGCACGGGTCGGCCCTTTGCACGAACCGCGAGGCTGCCCGGTCGTCCTGGGCCTGTTTCGACCGCATGGTGAATCGACGAGCGAGAGCGATGTTCGTCGGTCAGGCGGCGGTCGCGTCGCTCACTGCCTCGCCGCTGCCATCGCCCGGGCGTACGCCGCGGTGCCGGGTGCGGGGATGGTCCAGCGGTAGACGTCCTTGCCGTCGACCTTCGCCTTCTGTTCGGGTTCCCAGCCGCCCATGTGGAACGCGTGCGAGACGATGCGCGTACCGGGCTTCAGGTCCCTCAGCAGCTTCGGGATCAGCTTGAGATTGAGATCCGGCAACAGGTACATCGTCACCACCGTCGCTTCGCGGAAGTCGGCCTCGAACACGTCGCCCCGCTCGACGCGGGCCCGGCCGCCCAGGCCCTCGGCGTTCACGTAGCACTGGGCGAGCCGGGCCATGTCCGGGTTGTACTCGATGCCGACCGCCCGGGCGCCCAGCCTGGCCGCGGCGATCGCGATCTTCCCGTCGCCCGCGCCGAGGTCGTAGACGACGTCCGCGGGCGTCACGTCGACCATCTGCAGCATGCGCTGCACGACTTCGTCGGGGGTGGGTATCCAGACGACGTCCTTGCCTTCCTGGCCCCGCTCGGGCTTGTAGGACCGCTCGCAGGCCGCGCGGTCGGCCGCGACGCCCTGTGCGGCGGCGGCGCCCACGAGAAGGGAGGACAGCAGGGCGAAGGCGACTGCGCGGGCGGTCGTGGCGGGTAACGGGTTCATGAGCGGAGGTCCGTTCGCTCAGCGCGTCCGGTCGCGCAGGCCCGCCAGATGGGCGATCACCTCGTCGCGTCCGAGCACGTCGCCGTACTTCGCGTTGATGTCGAACAGGTTCGCGTCGTGCGGCCCATCGTGGCGGTCGCCGACGCATTCGCGCGGCACGATCACGCGGTAGCCGTGCTGCACGCCGTCGAGCGCGCCGGCGCGCACGCAGCCGCTCGTCGAGCAGCCGGCGAGGATCAGCGTGTCCACGCCGAGCGTCGCCAGCATCGGGGCGAGCGGCGTGCCGAAGAACGGGCTGGGGTACTGCTTGACGATCACCACCTCGCTCGGGAGCGGGGCGACCGCCGGGTCGATCTCGGCCAGCGGCTCGCCGGGCACGAGCTTGCGCAGCGCCGGCACCTTGCGCACGAACCAGCCGCCGTCGGCGCCCGAGGCGTGGTACATGACCTTGGTGTGGATTACCGGGATGCCGGCCGCGCGAGCGGCGGCGAGCAGCGGGACGGTGTCGCGCACCGCGCGGACCACGCCCTCGCCGAAGAAGGCCGAGCCGGGCGTGGTGTAGGCGAGGGTGAAGTCGATGATCACCAGCGCCGGCTTCGTGCCGAAGCCGACCGTGCCGTCGAAGACGCCGACGTAATTCCGTTCGCGGGAGACGCTCATCGTGGTCCGTCCTCAGTCAAGGTCGTGGAAGTGGCAGGCGGCCAGGTGGCCGTCGGTGCAGGTCGGCACCGGCGCGGGGTCGTCGTGCACGCAGGCGCGTGGCAGCCGAGTGCCGCAGGCCTCCACCGTGTCGGCACCGCTCGCAGCGACGACGCGTGCGCGCGGGCAACGCGGATGGAAGCGGCAGCCGCCTGGCAGCGCGGCGGCGCTGCCGATCTCGCCGATCGGGCGGATGCGCGGCCGCGCGCGCTCGCGCACCGGGTCGGCGCTGGGCACCGCCGACAGCAGCGACACGGTGTACGGATGGCGGGGCGACCGGTAGAGCGCGTCGCGCGGCCCGATCTCGACGATCCGCCCGAGGTACATCACCGCCACGCGGTCGCTGACGTGGCGCACCACGCCGAGGTCGTGGGAGATGAACAGGTAGGCCACGCCGGAGCGCGACTGGATCTCGGCCAGCAGGTTGAGGATCTGCGCCTGCACCGAGACATCGAGCGCCGAGACCGGCTCGTCGAGCACCACCAGCGCCGGGTCGAGCGCGATCGCACGCGCGATGCCGACGCGCTGGCGCTGCCCGCCCGAGAACTCGTGCGGATAGCGCGCCGCCATCGCCGGCCGCAACCCGACGCTGGACAGCAGCGCGCGCGCGCGCTCCGCCGCCTCGGCACGCGCGATGCCGTGGGCGGTCAGCGGCTCGGCGACGATCTGTCCGGCCGTCATGCGCGGGTCGAGCGAGCCGTACGGGTCCTGGAACACCATCTGCATCTTCGGGCGCAGCGCGCGCAGCGCGCCGCGCGCGGCCGAGCTCACGTCCTGCCCGTCGAAGCGGATGCGGCCCTCGCTGGGCTCGACCAGCCGCAGCACCAGGCGACCGAGCGTGCTCTTGCCGCTGCCGGTCTCGCCGACCAGGCCGAGCGTCTCGCCGCGGGCGAGCGTGAAGGACACGTCGTCCACCGCCCGGACCTCGGGCCGCACCGCGCCCAGCAGCGTGCGCCCGCCGCCGAAGCGCTTGTGCAGCCCCGCGACCTCGAGCAGCGCGCTCATGCCGCCACCCCCGGCTCGCCCAGCCGATGGCACGCCGCGAGATGGCGCTCGCCGCGCAGCACGGGCCTCTCGACGCGGCACCCCGCCTGCTCGGTCGCCGCGAAGCAGCGCGGCGCGAACGCGCAGCCGGCGGGCCGGCGCGCCGGGTCGGGCGGGCTGCCGGCGATCGCCGCGAGCTGGGTTCCGGCCGGCGCCTCGATGTCCGGGATGCTTCGGAACAGCGAGATCGTGTACGGATGGCGCGGCGCGCGGAAGACCTCCTCGACCGTGCCGGTCTCGACCACGCGGCCGGCGTACATCACCGCCACGCGATCGGCCTGTCGCGCCACCACGCCGAGATCGTGGGTGATCAGCACCATCGCCATGCCTTCGGCATCCCTCAGCTCGCCGAGCAGGTCGAGTACCTGCGCCTGCACCGTCACGTCAAGCGCGGTCGTCGGCTCGTCGGCGATCAGCACGCGCGGCCCGAGCGCGATCGCCATCGCGATCAGCACGCGCTGTCGCATGCCGCCCGAGAACTGGTGCGGATAGTCGTCGACGCGCCGCGAGGGATCGGGGATCTGCACGCGCGCGAGCAGCTCGACCGCGCGTTCGCGCATCTCGCGTCGGCCGATCGACCGATGCGCGCGCAGCACCTCGCCGATCTGGTCGCCGACGCGGAACACCGGATTGAGGCCGGTCAGCGGGTCCTGGAACACCATGCCGATCCGGGCGCCGCGCATCCGGCGCAGCGCCTCGGGCTCGAGGCTCAGCAGGTCGACTCCGTCGAGGAGCGCCTCGCCCGCGATCACCCGGCCGGGCTTGGGCAGCAGGCCCAGCGCGGACACGAAGGTGACTGTCTTGCCCGAGCCGCTCTCGCCGACCACCGCGAGCGTCTCGCCGGCCCGCACCTCCAGCGAGACCTCCTCCACCAGGCGTACCGCACCCTTTTCGCCCGGGACGGCGGCCGTCAGGCCGCGCAGCTCGAAGGCGACGCTCACAGCAGCTTTCCGGTGTTGCGACGCATCTGCGGGTCCAGCGTGTCGCGCAGCCCGTCGCCCAGCAGGTTCAGGACCACGACGGTGAAGGCGATGCACAGGCCCGCGGACAGCGAGATCAGCGGCCGCGTGGTGATCGCCGTCTGCCCCTCGGAGATCACGTTGCCCCAGGTGGGCGTGGGCGGCTGCACGCCGAGGCCGAGGAACGACAGACCGGCCTCGGCGAGGATCGCGGTCGCGGCGCTGACCGTCGCCACGACGATCACCGGCGGCAGCGCGTTCGGGATCACGTGGCGCACGAGGATGGTCCAGGACGACAGGCCGATCGCGCGCGACGCCTCGATGAAGGGCCGCGGCCGGATGGTGAGCACGACCGAGCGCATCACCGCGGCGATCCGCGGCGTGTAGGCGATCGCGACCGCCAGCACGATCGAGTCGAGCGTGTTGCCGCGCGCGGCGACCAGCGCCAGCGCCAGCAGGAACGAGGGGAACGCGAGCAGGATGTCGATCACCGCCACCAGCACCCGCTCGAGCCAGCCGCCGACGTAGCCCGCGACCGCGCCCAGCAGGGTGCCGGCGGTGAGCGAGATCAGCACCACGTAGAGCCCGACCTGCAGCGAGATGCGCGTGCCCCAGATCAGGCGCGAGAGCACGCAGCGGCCGAACGCGTCGGTGCCGAGCCAGTAGGTGGCCGACGGCGGCGAGAGCGTGTTCATCAGGTCGGTGCGGGTCGGCGGATGCGGCGCCAGCCAGGGCGCGAACACCGCGACCAGCACCAGCAGCACGACGCCGATCGCGCCGCTCACGAACGCGGGGTGGCGCGCGTAGCGACGCAGCGTCGCGCGGCGGCGCGCGGCGGTGTCCTCGAGGAGTTCGGTGTCCGCGTCGGCGGCGCTCATGTGCGGGCGAGTCTCGGGTCGATGGCGCCGTAGAGCAGGTCGAGCGCGGTGTTCAGCAGCACGACCGCGGCCGCCAGCACGAGCACGCCCGCCTGCACCAGCTGGTAGTCGCGCGCCAGGACCGCCTTCAGGATCGTCGAGCCCAGCCCGGGGCGGCTGAACACCGTCTCGACCAGGATCGCGTTGCCGAGCGACCAGGCGAAGGTGACGCCGATCACCGCGAGCACCGGGATCAGCGCGTTGCGAAGGGCCAGGCGCCAGACGATGCGCCGCTCGGGCACGCCCATCGCGCGGGCGACGCGGATGTGGTCCTGGCCCAGCACCTCGAGCATGGCCGAACGGGTCAGCCGCGCGATGTAGGCGGCGACCGAGAAGCCCAGCACGAGCGCCGGCAGCGCGAGGTGGTGCGCGGCCTTCCAGAAGCCCGGCTGGCTGGTCGCGCCGAGCACCGGGAACAGGCCGAGCGCGTGCGAGAAGACGAGGATCGCGACCAGGCCCAGCCAGAAGACCGGGAACGAGATGCCGCCCAGCGCGACCAGCATCACGAAGACGTCCACCGCGCTGCCCTGCCTGACCGCGGCCACGATGCCGAGCGGCACGCCGACCAGCACCGCGACCGCCATCCCCGCCGCGGCCAGCGCCGCCGAGGGCGGCACCGCGGACCAGATCTCGGCGAGTGCCGGCTGGCCGGTGGCGACCGACATGCCGAGATCGCCGCCAGCCGCCCGCACGAGGAAGATCAGGTACTGCCGCCAGACAGGCTGGTCGAGACCGAGGCGCGCGCGCAGGTTCGCGAGCGCCTCGGCAGTGGCGAAGTCGCCCAGCATGTACAGGGCGGGATCGCCTGGGATGGCCCTCATCAGGAAGAAGGCCACCGTGACGATCCCGACCAGCGCGACGAGCAACTGCAGCGCGCAGCGGGCGAGGTAGAACGGCATCAGTTCGCGCGCAGCGACACCGGCGAGACGTTGACGGTGAACAGGCTGTTCTGCACGAAGCCCTGCACGCTCGGCCCGTGTGCGATGTACAGGCGATCCGCGTAGAGCGGGATCACCGGCACGTCCTCCATCGTCTGGCGCAGCAGCTTGTTGTAGGCCTCCTTGCGGCGCGCCGCGTCCGGCGCGCGCGAGGCGTCGGCGAGCAGCTGGTCGGCACGGTCGTAGCGCGAGGTGTTGAGCCCGGGCGGATGCGAACGCGTGTGGAAGAGCGTGACGAGCGGGCTGTCCGGATCCGGCGGCCCCACCACCGCGGTGATGCACGACTGCACGTTGCCCGAGGATCGCGTCGGCACGTAGACCCCGCGCTCGAGCACCCTGACGGTCGCCTGGATGCCGACCTGCTGCAGGTCGTTGGCGATCGCGACCGGGAACTTGTCGAACGGGTTCAGGCCCACCGTGGTGATCTCGAACTTGAAGTTCGAGACGTTCGCCTCCTTCAGCAGCGCACGGGCCCGGTCGGGGTCGAACGCGTAGCGCGGCACGCCCTCGTCGGAGAACTCCTGGAAGGTCGAGGTGAGGACGCTGGTCGCCTCGAACTTGGTGCCGCGGAAGAAGCCGTCGATCAGCGCCTTGCGGTTGATCGCGTGCGCGATCGCGCGGCGGACGCGCACGTCGGCGAGCGGCCCCGCGGTGGTGTTGAGCACCAGGTTGGCCGTGTTGTTGGCCGGCCGGTCGAGCAGGGTGACGCCGTTCGACTTGCGCAGGCGCTCGATGACGTCGGGCGACTGCAGCGCGTAGAAGACGTCGAGCTCGCGGTTCTCGAGCGCGATCGCCGCGGCGGTCTCGTCGCGCACGATCCGGAAGATCACGTCGGTGAGCGTGGACGCCCCGCCGAAATAGCTCGGGTTGGCCGTCAGCCGGACCTCGTTGCCGGTGGTCCAGCGGTCGAACACGAACGGCCCGGTGCCGATCGGGTTCATGCTGTACTTCTCGCCCAGTTCGGTCACCGCCTTGCGCGAGACCAGCCAGCCCTGGTTGAACGCGCACAGCTTGTGCAGGAAGCCCGAGTTCGGCGCGTTCAGCACGAAGCGCACGGTCAGCGGGTCCGGGGTCTGGATCTCCTTGAGGCTGGAGAGCTGGCCGCGGTAGAGGCTGCCGGTCGCGGGGTCGAGCACGCGCTCGAACGAGAACTTGACGTCGTCCGAGGTGAACGGGCCGAAGCCCTTGTGCCAGGTGACGTTGGGGCGCAGGCGGAAGGTCCAGGCGAGGCCGTCAGGCGACACCTCGTAGCCGGTGGCGATGTCCGGGACGATCGCGTTGCTCGCCTGGTTGTACTGCACCAGGCCGCTGTAGATGTGGCTCGCGATTGACTGGTTCTCGTTCTGGAAGATCCGCGCCGGATCCAGCTGCGAGATGTCCGAGCCGAAGCGCACGCGCAGCGTGCGCGTGCCCTGCGCCAGCACCGGTGCACCGAACGCGCCGCCGAGCGCGAGGCCCGCGGCTCCCTTGATCACGCCGCGCCGGCTCACGCCCGGCGCCGTCCGAATCCCGTCCATCGATGTGCTCCCCCGCTGTGGTTGATCCGTCGCCGGCGCATGCCGCCGGCGGGTGTTGACCGTGCCCGTTCGGGGTCGGAGGACGCACGCCGCGGCCGCCCTGCCCACCCGTGACGACCCGGGCCGGGTGCGTCATGCTGAAGCTTAGATTGCATGCAATTTGCATGCAAGCATTCTCTCATCGCGGCAGAGTCGCCCGCGTGCCGTCGCGTGCCGCCGCGAGGAAGATCGCCTTGCCCGCCTGCACGTGCGCGTGCATCACCGCGCCGGCCCAGGCCGGGTTGCCGGAGGCGATCGCAGTCGCCATCTCGCGGTGCTGCTCGATGCTGCGACGCAGGTTCGCCTCGTCGAAGTTGCGGAAGTTGCGCAGGATCATCGGCGGCACCGCGAGGCTGGCGAGGATCGCGCGCGTGCGCGTCTGGCCGCTCATGTCCCACAGGGTCTTGTGGAAGCGCACGTTCGCCTCCGAGACGCGCTCGATGGCAGACAGGTCGGTGGCGGGAAGTGCCTGGAGACCCGCTTCGGCGGCGGCGTTCAGGGCCGCGACGCCCTGCGGCGCGGGCGCCGCCGCAGCCCGCTCCGCGGCGTGCACCTCGAGCAGCGCGCGCAGGTCGTAGATCTCCTCGATGTCCGCCTGGGACCACTCGGCGGCGAAGGCGCCCTGATTCGGCACCACCCGCAGCCAGCCCTCGGCGTCGAGCCGGCGCAGCGCCTCGCGCACCGGCGTGCGGCTCACCCCGAGGTGCAGCGCCAGATCCTCTTCCCGCAGGTGTGCGCCGGGCGGGTGCGTCCCGTCCGCGAGCTGCCTGCGCAGCGTGTAGTAGGCCTGTTCCCAAGCGGTCGCCACCGTCGCTCCGGTTCGGTTCGAAGAGTTCCGGTACTATACAGAGCGACTTTTTGTGTATGCAATCATCCCAACGTTGGCCCGGCCTGGGCCGCACGCACGACAGGAGACGTCCATGCCCCGCAGCCCGCTGCGCCCCCTCCTCGCCCGGGGCCGATGCCTCGTCGCCCCGGGGGTCTTCGACCTGATCTCGACCCACGTGCTGAACCAGCACCCGGTCGACGCGACCTACGTCACCGGATTCGGCCTCGTCGCCTCGTCGCTCGGCCTGCCGGACGCGGGGCTCGCGACCTACACCGAGATGATCGAGCGCATCGAGCGCATCGCCGAGTTCTCGCGCGCGCCGGTGATCGCCGACGCGGACACCGGCTACGGCGGGCTGCTCAACGTGCGCCGCACGGTGCGGGGCTACGAGAAGGCTGGCGTCGCCGCGATCCAGCTCGAGGATCAGGAGTTCCCGAAGAAGTGCGGTCACACGCCGGGCCGGCGGGTGATCCCGATGGCGGACATGGTCCGCAAGATCGAGGTCGCGGTCGATTCGCGCTCCTCGGCGGACTTCCTGGTCATCGCGCGCACCGACGCACGGACCGCGCTGGGGCTCGACGAGGCGCTGCGGCGTGCGGAGGCCTACGCGAAGGCCGGCGCCGACATCCTGTTCGTCGAATCGCCCGAGAGCGAGGCCGAGATGGCGCGCATCGGGCAGTCGTTCGACCAGCCGCTGATGGTCAACATGGTCGAGGGCGGCAAGACGCCGGTGCTGCCGCGCGCCCGCCTCGCCGAGCTCGGCTTCCAGATCGCGATCTATCCCGCGGCCGGCTTCCTCGCCACCGCGGCGACGCTCGACGCGATGTACCGCCACGTCGCCGCCACCGGCAGCAGCCTCGGCGCGCCGGTGCCGGTCTTCGACTTCACGCAGATGACCGAGATCCTCGGCTTTCCGGACGTCCACGCGTTCGAGCGGCGCTGGGCGTAGGGTCGGGGCGCGGTTCGCCGGTCGCGGCGGGTCAGGCGCGCGTCGCGCCGGTCACGCGGAACTCGGAGGCGGGCGCCTCGTCCTTGCGCGCCGGGCGCCGGATCTGCATGCCGAAGCGGGCGACCGGTGCAGCGAGCTCGCGCATCCGCGCGAGGTGCTCGGGCGCCAGCCCGCCGAGCCCGTGGCGCCGCGCGAACGCGGTCATCTCGGCAAGGTCGGGGCCGTCGTCGGCCGCGTCGGGGAGGGCAGGCGTCGCGCTCACGGCTGGGCCCGCTCGCGACGCCACGGCGTCGCGGCCTCGTAGGCGGCGGCGATGCGGACGATCGACGCCTCGTCGAAGCGGTTGCCGACGATCTGCCAGTTGAGCGGCAGACCGTCGGCGAAGCCGGTGCACTGCGACAGGCTCGGATGGCCGGACAGGTTGAAGGGCGTGTACATCGTGTCCACCGTGAAGGCGCTCGTCTCGGGCTCGACACCGGCGATCGGGGGCAGGTGCAGCGTTCCGTAGGTCACCAGCGCGTCGAAGCCGCGCAGCAGCGTGTCGATGCCGTCGGCGACCGTGCGGCGCAGCCGCTGCGCGGCGAGGTAGTCGACCGCGCGCACCAGCGAGCCGGCGAGCAGCTTGTCGCGCAGCGCGAAGCCCATCCGGTCCGCGTGCTCGACGAGTTCGCGCTCGTGGATCGCGGCGGACTCCGCAGGTCCGATCATCCGCGTCGCTGCGAGGCACTCGGCCGCCGGGATCGGCAGGCGCACCCGGACCAGCGTCGCGCCGAGGGACTCGAGCACGGCGAGCGCCGCCTCGAAGCCGCGCTCGAGCGGGGCGTCCGGCCGCGGGGAGCCGGCCCCCGGATCGTCGACGACCGCGATCCGCGCCCCCGCGATCGACCGTCCCACCGAGCGGCGCAGCGACCCCGCGGGGTGGCCGGCCGCGTCCTGCGGACCGGTCAGCGCGTCCATCACGATCGCGCAGTCCTCGACCGTCCAGGTGAAGACGCCGGGGATGTCCAGCGACCAGCAGTTCGGCAGGATGCCGTCGAGCGGCAGGCGCCCCGGCGTGCAGATCATGCCCACCGTGCCGGTGCCGGCGGCGGGCAGCCGGACCGAGCCGGTCGTGTCCGACCCGAGCGCGAAGCCCGCCATGCCGGTGGCGACCGCGGCGCCCGCGCCGGTGGACGATCCGCCGGTCAGGCGCGCGATGTCCCAGGGATTGCGGGCCGGCGGGAATGGCAGGTCGAAGTATTCGCCGGCGTTGCCGGTGCCGAACTCCCAGGTGGCGAGCTTGCCGACCAGCACGGCGCCGGCCGACTTCAGGCGCGCGACCAGCGCGGCGTCGTGCGCAGGCACGTGGTCGAGGCGCAGCCGCGAGGCCGCGGTGGCCGGCAGGCCGGCGACGTCGTAGGTGTCCTTGACCGCGAAGGGCAGCCCGTGGAGCGGCCCGCGCCAGCGGCCCGCCGCGATCTCGGCCTGCGCCTGCGCGGCCGCCTCGCGGGCCTGCGCCGCGGCGACGCGGATATACGCGTGCACCCGGTCGTCGGTCGCCTCGATGCGCGCGAGCACCGATTCGAGCAGCGCCGGCGGCGACAGCTCGCCTCGCGCAACGCGGGCGGACGCATCGGCGAGCGTCAGGGTCCAGGGCGGGGGGGCGGCAGGGCGGGCAGGCACGGTCATCGGGCGGGGCACGGCTTCGACCCACTATAGGCGCGGGCCGTCGACGACGGAACCTCCGAAACGCGAACGGCCCATCTGATCTTCAGATGGGCGTCGGGCGCAGCGGCCCGTCGTCGCTCGCCGAGCGGGATACCGAGGGCGAGGCCGTGCGAACGTCGCGCCGCCGCTCCGGTAAGATTTCAGCGGCATGCAGGCGGGCAGCGCGCCAGCGCTCAGCGAGGAGATCGGGGACATGAGCAGCCATCCAGGCACGGGACCGACGGCGTCCGCCGGGCTCGCGGATCCACACCGGCCACCGCGCGCCGAAGCCATCGACCCGTCAGGGCGGCCGGACTTCGCAGCCGTCCTGCACGGCATCGACCTGACGCGGCCCCTCTGCGCCGATGACGTCGACGCCATCCACGCCGCGATCGATCGCTACGGCGTGCTGGTCTTTCGCGAACAGCACCTCGACGACGCGCAGCAGGTGGCCTTCAGTCGCCAGCTCGGGCCGCTCGAACTCGCGACCGGCGACATCGGCGAGGCGAAGGACCGCCGGCTCGCGATGGAGCTGAACGACATCTCGAACCTGGACAAGCACGGTGAGGTCCTGCCGCGGGACAACCGGGCGCGCCTGTTCGGATTGGGCAACCGCCTGTGGCATTCGGACAGCTCGTTCAAGGAGGTGCCGGCGAAGTACTCGCTGCTCTCGGCCCGGCAGATCCCGTCGGTCGGTGGCAATACCGAGTTCGCCGACATGCGCGCCGCCTACGACGCGCTCGACGATGAAACGCGTAGCGAGATCCAGGACCTCGTCTGCCTGCACAGCCAGCTCTACTCGCGCGGCCTCCTCGGTTTCGATGACTTCACCGAGGCGGAACGCCTCAAGTGGGCGACGGTGCGCCAGCGACTCGTGCGCCGGCATCCGAACACCGGCCGCTACTCGCTCTACCTGTCCAGCCATGCCGGCGCCATCGAAGGCTGGCCGACGCCCGAAGCGCGCGCGTTCCTGCGCGATCTGAACGAGCATGCCACCCAGCGTCGATTCGTCTACGAGCACGTCTGGCGGCCCTGGGACCTCGTCATGTGGGACAACCGCGTGACCATGCATCGCGCCCGACCGTTCCGCTCGACCGAGGTGCGCGACATGCGGCGGACCACGCTGACCAACGAGGTGTCGAGTCTGGAGCAGGGCTGACGCGAGATGGCACCGGCCGTGGTCGTCACGCAAGTTACGATAGGCCGTGCCCCCGGGGAAC
>JBIIPQ010000283.1:0-5774 GCA_044342535.1 Burkholderiaceae bacterium | reverse complement strand
ACCGGGGGGCGGGGGGGATCGAGGGCGTGGCAGGGGCGGACGACGGTTTCACGGCGATGGCGGGTCAGTCGGGCGACGCGCACTCGGCGCGGACATCCCCGGCGCGGCACTCGGCACGGACCGCGCAGCGATCGGCCAGCCCCGGAACGACCACGCCCGCCGGTGAGGGCGGGCGCGGTCGCGAAGCAAGGTGGCCGCGCAGAGCGGCCAGTCCGTCAGTGCGCGGCGGGAGCGGTCGGCGCGTTGGGCGCGACGCCCGGTGTCGGCGAGGGCGGCTGCGAGCCGGGCTGGTTGCCGCCACGGTCCTTCGGAGGACGTGGCGACCGGCCGGCGATGATGTCCTCGATCTGCTCGGCGTCGATGGTTTCCCAATCGAGCAGCGCCTTGGTCATCGCCTCGATCTTGTCGCGGTTCTCTTCGATGAGCTTGCGGGCGACCGCGTACTGATCATCGATGATCTTGCGGATCTCGGAGTCGACCTTGCGCATCGTCTCCTCGGACATGTTGGTCGTCTTGGTGATCGAGCGGCCGAGGAAGACCTCGCCCTCGTTCTCCGCATAGACCATCGGCCCGAGCGTCTCGCTCATGCCGTACCGGGTGACCATGTCGCGGGCCAGCGCGGTGGCGCGCTCGAAGTCGTTGGAGGCGCCGGTGGTCATCTGGTTCATGAACACCTCCTCCGCGATCCGACCGCCGAACAGCACCGAGATCATGCTGAGCATGCGCACTCGGTCCATGCTGTAGCGGTCCTCGGTGGGCAGCTGCATCGTCACGCCCAGCGCACGGCCGCGCGGGATGATCGTGACCTTGTGCACCGGGTCGGTCTTGGGCAGCATCCGCGCGACCAGCGCATGGCCGGACTCGTGGTACGCGGTGTTGCGGCGCTCCTCTTCGGGCATCACCAGCGAGCGCCGCTCGGCACCCATGATGATCTTGTCCTTGGCGCGCTCGAAGTCGACCATGTCGACCAGCCGACCGGCGCGACGGGCCGCGAACAGCGCCGCCTCGTTGACCAGGTTGGCCAGGTCGGCACCCGACATCCCGGGGGTGCCGCGCGCGATCACGTCGGCCTTGACGTCCGGGCCGATCGGCACCTTGCGCATGTGCACGTTCAGGATCTGCTCGCGGCCGCGGATGTCAGGCAGCGGCACGACGACCTGACGGTCGAAGCGGCCCGGGCGCAGCAGCGCCGGGTCGAGCACGTCGGGGCGATTGGTCGCGGCGATCACGATGATGCCCTGGCCGGTCTCGAAGCCGTCCATCTCGACCAGCAGCTGGTTCAGCGTCTGCTCGCGCTCGTCGTTGCCGCCGCCCAGGCCCGCGCCGCGCTGGCGGCCGACCGCGTCGATCTCGTCGATGAACAGGATGCAGGGCGCATGCTTCTTGGCGTTCTCGAACATGTCGCGCACGCGGGCCGCGCCGACGCCGACGAACATCTCGACGAAGTCGGAACCGGAGATGCTGAAGAACGGCACCTTGGCCTCGCCGGCGATCGCCTTGGCGAGCAGGGTCTTGCCGGTGCCGGGCGAGCCGACCATCAGCACGCCGCGCGGAATGCGGCCGCCGAGTTTCTGGAACTTGGAGGGATCGCGCAGGAAGTCGACCAGCTCCTGGACCTCTTCCTTGGCCTCGTCGCAGCCCGCGACGTCGGCGAAGGTGATGGAGTTGCTGGACTCGTCGAGCATCCTCGCCTTGCTCTTGCCGAACGAGAACGCGCCGCCCCGGCCGCCCCCCTGCATCTGGCGCATGAAGAACACCCAGACGCCGATCAGCAGGAGCATCGGGAACCAGCTGATGAAGATGCTCATCAGCAGCGATTGCTCCTCTTCGGGCTTGGCATTGACCTGGACGCCGAACTTCATCAGGTCCGAGATCATCCAGATGTCGCCGGAGCCGGGCGAGTAGACGGTCAGGCCGCGGCCGTCCTTCGTCTTGGCACGGAGGGTCCTGCCATCGACGATGACGCTCTCGATGCTGCCTGCCCGCGCATCGTCCATGAACTTCGAGTACGGCATGTCGCCGCCCCTGACCTGTCGCGTGTCGAATTGCTTGAACACGGTGAACAGGACCAGAGCGATCACCAGCCAGACCGCCGCCTTCGAGAACATGTTGTTCACTGAAACGCTCCTTCGCAGCCCGCCGGGAGGCGGGCCGAACCGACCTACACCATTCTACGCCCAATCGACCCCGAAGGCCGACCGACCGTCCATTGTCAAGCCCCGGGCGCCCCCCGGGATTCGCTCGCACCCTGCTTGAGACTCCGGCCGAGCAAATAGGTTTCCGCCGACTCCGCCCGGGACGCCTTCGGCTTGCGCACCCCCACCGTCACGAAGGTGCGCTTGAACAGCTCGACGATCTGGCTGTAGCCGCTGCCGTGGAAGCACTTGATCACCAGCGCCCCCTGCGGCTTCATGTGCCGGATGCAGAACTCGACCGCCAGCTCCGCCAGGTGCCCCATCCGCGCGGCATCTGCGAGCCCGACCCCCGACAGGTTGGGTGCCATGTCCGAAAGCACAAGGTCCGCCTTCGCACCGCCCAGCATCGAGACGAACTGATCGAGCACCGCGTCCTCCCGGAAATCGCCCAGCAGGAAGTCCACGCCGTCGACCGCCTCCATCGGCAGGATGTCGATCGCGACGATCCGGCCGTTCACGGTCCCGCCCGGCCCCGCGAGCTTCTCGCGCAGCACCTGCGACCAGCTGCCCGGCGCCGAGCCGAGGTCGACCACGACCTGGCCGGGCCGGATCAGCTTGTCCTGCTCGTCGATCTCGATCAGCTTGAAGGCCGCCCGCGAGCGGTACTTCCGTTGCTGGGCGAGCTTCACGTACGGATCGTTCAGATGCGCGTGGATCCACGCCTTGCTGAACCGGTTCTTCGCCATTCGACCCCGTGGACTACAATCCGGCGATGTCAGATACCCCTGCAGAAGGCCGCGACGCGGCCCCCGCCCCCCTGTTGTCGTCGGCAGAGCGCCGCACCTTGCGCGCCCGGGCCCACGACATCGATCCGGTCGTCATGATCGGCGACGCCGGACTGTCCGATGCGGTGCTCGCCGAGACCGACCGCGCGCTGATCGCTCACGGTCTGATCAAGGTCCGCGTGTTCGGCGACGACCGCGAAGCCCGCCAGGCCATGGCCGCCGAGCTCGAGCAGCAACTCGGCGCCGCCCTCGTCCAGGCGATCGGCAAGCTGATCGTGCTCTGGCGTCCGCGTCCGGAGGATACCGGGGTCGAGGGCACGCCGGCCAAACCGCGCGCCGCGCCGCGCCGCAAGATGCTCACGGTGCCCAAGAAACTTGCCGCCGAAGGCAAGAAGCCGACGCAACGCCGGGCCCGACCCGGCGTGCCACGCGAGCCCGAACCCGTCGCCGCGCCGCGCCGACGCACCGGCCCGCCGGCCCACCGCGCCGGCCCAGGCATGCGCACGGGCACGGCCCGCGGCGCGCTCGATCCGTCGGTGGCCCGCGCGGTGTCCGGCGGTGCCTCGTCGGGCGTGCGCCCGGCGCGCGGCCCGGGTGCCCGCGACGGCGACGCGCCGCCGCGCCGCAGCGGATCGACGGGTGGCCGCGGCGCGCCGGCCGAGGGGCGCACGCCGCTGTCCGGGGTGCGTGGCCAGTCTTCGGCACGGCCTCCGGCATCCGGGGCCCGTCCCGCGACGGGCGCGCGGGGTCCCGGGGCAGGCACCCGAGGTCCGGGCGATGGGGCTCGCGGTCCGGCGTCCGGTGCTCGGCCGGCTTCCGGCGCCCGGGGACCCGGTGCGGGTGCCCGCGGCCCGGGTGCGGGTTCGCGCGGTCCGGGTGCGGGTTCGCGCGGTCCAAGTGCGGGTTCGCGCGGCCCTGCGACCGGCTCGCGCACCGCGGGCTCCGGCGGCCGGCCCCCGGCGGGCGGCCCACGCGGCCCGGCCTCGGGTGCGCGCGGCGGTGCCTCGGGTGCGAGCGGCGGTGCCTCGGGCGATCGCGGTGATGCGCCGCCCGCACGCGGCGCCCCGGCGCCCCGTGGCGGCTCGGGATTCGGCGCAGGCACGGGCGCCCGCGGCGCGCCGCCCAGTGGCTCGGCCCGGCGCACCGCGGCCAAGCCGTCCTCGGCCCGACCGCCCGGTCCGGCCCCGCGGGGCGGCGACCGGGGCGGCAGCACGCCGGCTACAGGTAGCGGACGTCCAGCACCTCGTACTCGCGGAGGCCGCCGGGGGCCCTGACCTCGGCGACGTCGCCGGCGACCTTCCCGATCAGCGCACGCGCGATCGGGCTGGATACCGAGATCTTGCTGTCCTTGATGTCGGCCTCGTCGTCACCCACGATCTGGTAGGTCACGGTCGAGCCGGCCTCGAGGTCCTCGAGGTCGACGGTCGCGCCGAAGACGACGCGGCCACCGGCGTCGAGCGTGCTCGGGTCGATGATCTGCGCGCCCGCGAGCTTGGACTCCACCTCGGCGATGCGGCCCTCGATGAAGCCCTGCTTCTCCTTGGCCGCGTCGTACTCGGCATTCTCGGAGAGGTCTCCCTGGGCACGCGCCTCGGCGATGGCCGCGATGACCGCGGGCCGCTCGACCGACTTCAGCCGCTGCAGTTCTTCCTTGAGCCGCTGCGCGCCTCGCACCGTCAACGGAATCGTGCCCACGTCCAGCTCCAGAAAAAAAGGCGCCCCGGACAGGATGACCGGGGCGTGACAACCTCAATATAGCATCGGCGCATCGGCGCACCGCCGCATCCCTGCGCCGACCGGGGTCTCGCGACCCGGCCGGCCCGGCTCAGCCCGCGCCGAGCGTCTCGTGCAGCGACTGCAGCGAATAGACCTCGAGACCCGAGACGTGGCGCATCCCCTCGACCGCCGCCAGCGCGCCGGCGATGGTCGTGTAGTAGGTGATGCGCTGCGCGAGCGCGGTGGTCCGCAGCGCTCGCGAATCGGCGATCGCCAGACGCTTCTCCTCGACGGTGTTGATCACCATCGAGACCTCGCCGTTCTTCATCATGTCGACGACGTTCGGCCGGCCTTCCTGGACCTTGTGCACGGTGGTCACCGGCAGTCCGGCCGCGGCGATCGCCGCCCCGGTGCCGCGGGTGGCGACGATCCTGAAGCCGAGCTCGTGCAGGCCGCGCGCGCACTCCACCGCGCGGGTCTTGTCGGTGGCCTTGACCGAGATGAAGGCCGTGCCCCCGGTCGGCAGCTTCACGCCCGCGCCGAGCTGCGACTTCACGAAGGCCTCGCCGAAGGTGTAGCCCACGCCCATGACCTCGCCGGTCGACTTCATCTCGGGCCCGAGGATGGTGTCGACACCGGGGAACTTCACGAACGGAAAGACCGCCTCCTTGACCGAGAAGTAGCGCGGCACGACTTCGCTCGTGACGCCCTGCTCCGCCAGCGTCTGGCCGACCATCGCGAGCGCCGCGACCTTGGCGAGCTGCACGCCGGTGGCCTTGGACACGTAGGGCACGGTGCGCGAGGCGCGAGGATTGACCTCGAGCACGAACACCGTCGAGACGCCCGAGGCGTCCTCCTGGATCGCGAACTGCACGTTCATCAGGCCGACGACCTTGAGCGCGCGCGCCATCACCGCGGTCTGACGCTTGAGCTCGCCGATCAGCTCGGGCGACAGCGAATACGGCGGCAGCGAGCAGGCGGAGTCGCCCGAGTGCACGCCGGCCTGCTCGATATGCTCCATCACGCCCCCGATCAGCACCTGCTCGCCGTCGCAGATGCAGTCGACGTCGACCTCGATCGCGTCGTTCAGGAACCGGTCGAGCAGCACCGGGCTGTCGTTGGAGACCTTGACCGCCTC
>JBIIPQ010000057.1:0-16853 GCA_044342535.1 Burkholderiaceae bacterium | reverse complement strand
TTGCGCGTGGCGAGCGTGCCGAAGAACACGATCGCGTACGAGATCCAGACCAGCGTGATCAGGATGTCGATCGGCCACTCGAGCTCGGCGTACTCCTTCGAGGTGGTGTAGCCGAGGGGCAGCGAGACCGCCGCGGCGACGATGACCAGTTGCCAGCCCCAGAAGGTGAAGGCCACGAGCGGTCCGCCGAACAGGCGCGTCTGGCAGGTGCGCTGCACCGCGTAGTAGCTGGTGGCGAAGAGCGCGCAGCCGCCGAACGCGAAGATCACCGCATTGGTGTGCAGCGGTCGCAGGCGGCCGTACGAGAGCCACGGCAGGTCGAAGTTCAGCGCCGGAAAGGCCAGCTGCGCGGCGATCACCACGCCCACCAGCATGCCGACGATGCCCCAGATCACCGTCATCACGGCGAACTGTCTGACGACCGTGTAGTTGTAGGTCGCCGATACCGAAGTGCTCACGTTCTTCTCTCCCCTTGGGTGCACAGCTTCGATTGTGCTGCGCACCAGGCCGCCGGCCTTGATCCAGGTCAAGGACTCAGTGCGGCGGGCGATTCCCCGTGGAATCGTCGTCCTCGAGGATGCGCTCGCCTTCCTGCTCGACGTCGTCGAACTGGCCGTTCCGAACGGACCATGCGAGCACGCCGACGATCGCGAGGACGAGCACCACCGACAGTGGCACCAACATGTAGAGGATGTCCATGGCCGCGCTTCTGGGAGAGGTCCGCGGCCGTCGGGTCAGGCGAGCGCCGACGGATCGGCGGCGACCGGACTCGCGCTCGAGGCACCCTTCGCCGAGGGGCGGTCCGCCAGGCGCAGCGCGTTGAGCACGACGACGAGCGAGCTCACGGCCATGCCCAGGCCCGCGAGCCAGGGTGGCAGCAGGCCGGCGAGCGCCAGCGGGATGCTGACCGCGTTGTAGAGCGCGGCGAACGCGAGGTTCTCGGTGACGATGCGCATCGTGCGGCGCGCGAGGCGCCGCGCTTCGACGAGCGTCTCCAGGCGTCCGCCGAGCAGCAGCAGTTCGGCCTGGTGCTGCGCGAGCGGCGCCGCGGTGGTGAACGACACCGACAGGTCGGCGCGCGCCAGCACCGGCGCGTCGTTGATGCCGTCGCCGACCATCGCGACGCGCCGGCCCTCGGCCTGGCGCGCCGCGAGCGTCGCGAGCTTCTGCTGGGGCGAGGCCTCGGCACGCCAGGCATCGAGCTCGAGGCGCTCTGCGAGCCGCGCGACGCGCGCGGTCTCGTCGCCGGACAGGATCTCGACGGTCGCGCCGTCGGCGCGCAGCGCCGCGAGCGCGGACGCGGCATCGGCGCGCACCGTCTCGGCGAGCTCGAAGCGTGCGACCGGCCGGCCGTCGAGGGCGAGGCGGATGCCGCCCGGCGCCGCAGCGCCTGTCAGCGACCGTGCCGCCGCTGCCGAATCAGCGTCCGGCCGAGGCCGCGCCGCCGCCGCCGGCGCCGCGGCGTGCACGCCGGCGAAGGCCGCGCTGCCGATCCGCGCATCCAGCCAGCGGCCGTCGAGCAGCACCTGTCCGGACAGGCCCGCGCCGCCATGCTCGACGACGTCGCGCACCGCGGGGAGCGTGCTCGAACGGGCCGTGCGGCGCAGTGCCGTCGCCGCCGGATGCAGGGAGCCGGCCTCGAGCGCGGCCGTCACCGCGAGCACGCCGGCCGCATCGAGCGACAGCGCCGCCGCGCCCTCGAGCAGGTCCAGGCGCTCGAGCGACAGCCGGTCGTGGGTGAGCGTGCCGGTCTTGTCGAAGATGAAGGCGTCGACCGATGCGAGCGCCTCGATCGCCTGTGGCGATCGGGCCAGCAGGCCGCGGCGCGCCAGCGTGCCGGCGGCGGCGAGCAGGGCGGTGGGCGTGGCGAGCGACAGCGCGCACGGGCAGGTGACGACGAGCACCGACGCGGCGACCCAGATCGCGCGCGACGGATCGATCACGTGCCACACCGCCCAGGCCAGTGCGGCGAGGACCAGCACCGCGACCAGGAATGGCCCGGCCCAGCGGTCGGCGATCTGCGCGATCCGCGGTTTGCGGGCCGAGGCCGCCTCCACCAGGTCGGCGATCTCCTGCAGCCTCGAGTCGCGCGCGGCCCGTGTCAGGCGCACGGTCAGCGGGCCGCTCAGGTTCAGGCTGCCGGCGGCGAGCGCATCGCCCGGGCGCTTGGGGACGGGCGTGCTCTCGCCGGTGAGCAGCGACTCGTCGGCGTGCGAGCGGCCGGCCTCGACGATGCCGTCGGCCGGCACCGCCTGACCGACCGCGACCCGGACCCGATCGCCCGGGCGCAGGCGGCGCAGCGTCACGGTCTCGATGCGACCGTCCCCGAGCAGCCGCTCGACGGTCTCGGGCAGGCGTGCGAGCAGGTCGGCGACCCCCGCCAGCGCACGCTCGCGCGCGGCCGCCTCGAGCCAGCGTCCGACCAGCAGGAACGCGACGAACATGGTGAGCGAGTCGAAGTAGACCTCGCCGCCCTCGAGCGCGGCAGCGCTGCTCGCCACGAAGGTCACGACGATGCCGAGCGAGACCGGCACGTCCATGCCGATGCGGCGCGCCCGCAGGTCGCGCCACGCGTTGCGCAGGAACGGGCCGGCGGCGAACAGCAGCGCGGGCAGCGTCAGCATGAACTCCGCCCACATCAGCAGGCGCTGCACGTCGGCGGTCATGTCCTCGGGGCCGGCGACGTAGCGCGGCACCGCGTACATCATCACCTGCATCATGCAGAGCACCGCGACCAGCATCCGCCAGAGCGCCTTGCGCCGTCCTGCCGCCTGCACGTCGGCCATCGCGGCGCGCGCCACCGGACGCGGCGCATAGCCGAGCGCGGCGATCCGCGCGAAGAGGCCCGACAGCGGCTGCGTGTCCGGCCGGAAGACCAGGCGGGCGCGCCGCGTCGCGGCGTTGACCGTCACCTCCTCGACCACCCCGCGCAGCGCCTGCTCGATCGACACCACGCAGGCCGCGCAGTGCACGCCGTCGACGGTGAGCACTGCCTCGAGGCGGCGCTCGCCGTCGGCGCGGGCAGGCAGCTCGCGGGCGAGCTCCGCCAGCTCGTCCGGATCGTCGAGGTGGCGGTAGGCGTCGGTAGGCGGCATCCGGGTGGGCGTGGCAATCGTGCCGAAGTGGGACGCACCGATCATAGCCAGGGCCGCCGCCGGTCGGGCGGCCACGCCCGGGGGTGACTTGACGCAGGTCAAGTCATGGTCGGAGGGGGGGTGTTTCGTTGCACAATGCAGGCCCTTGCGACCTCTTCCGGACACGCCCGAGATGACCATTCCGCGCGCCACCAAGATCGTGGCCACGCTCGGCCCCGCCTCCACCGACTCGGCCACGCTCGAGCGGCTCATCCTGTCCGGGGTCAACGTCGTCCGGGTCAACTTCTCGCACGGCACCGCCGAGGAGCACATCGGGGTGGTGGGTCGGGTCCGCGAGATCGGCAAGCGCCTGGGCCGCGACATCGGGGTGCTCGCCGACCTGCAGGGCCCGAAGATCCGGATCGGCAAGTTCGCCGACGGCAAGGTCACGCTGGTCGAGGGCGACCGGTTCACCTTCGACATCGACTGCGAGGTCGGCGACGAGACGCGGGTCGGGCTGGACTACAAGGACCTGGTCAACGACGTGAAGGCCGGCGACACGCTGCTGCTCAACGACGGTCGGATGATCATGCGGGCCGACCGCGTGACCGAGCGCACGATCGAGTGCACGGTGACGCTGGGCGGCGTGCTGTCGAACCGCAAGGGCATCAACCGCCAGGGCGGCGGCCTGTCGGCGCCGGCGCTGACCGCCAAGGACATGGACGACATCAAGACCGCCGTCGGCTTCGCCGCCGACTTCGTCGCGGTGTCGTTCCCGAAGAACGCCTCCGACATGTACATGGCCCGCGAGCTCTGCCGCGCCGCCGGCGGCAAGGCGCTGATGATCGCCAAGATCGAGCGCTACGAGGCGATCGGCAACCTCGAGGAGATCCTCAAGGCCTCAGACGGCATCATGGTCGCCCGTGGCGACCTCGCGGTCGAGGTCGGCGACGCGGCGGTGCCGGCCCTGCAGAAGCGGATGATCCGCATGGCCAAGGAGTTCAACAAGCTCACGATCACTGCGACCCAGATGATGGAATCGATGATCGAGTCGCCGGTGCCGACGCGCGCCGAGGTGTCGGACGTCGCCAATGCGGTGCTCGACGGCACCGACGCGGTCATGCTGTCGGCGGAGACGGCCGCCGGCAAGTATCCGGTCGAGACCGTGGCCGCGATGGCGCGGGTCTGCGACGAGGCGGACCGCTCGGGCTCGTTCGCGCTCGACACGGAGTTCCTGAACCGTACCTTCGGCCGCATCGACCAGGCGATCGCGATGGCCGCGCTGTTCACCGCCGCGCACATGAAGGTCAAGGCGATCGCGTCGCTCACGCAGTCGGGCTCGACCGCGCTGTGGATGTCGCGCCTGGATTCGGGCGTGCCGATCTACGCGCTCACGCCCGAGGAGGGCAGCCGGCGCCGGATGTCGCTGTACCGCGAGGTGCACCCGGTGCCGATGACCTACAGCGGCACGGACCGCGAGAGCCTGCTGCTCGAGGTCGAGCAGAAGCTGGTCGACCTCGGGATCGTCGAGCGGGGCGACCTGGTGCTGATGACCATCGGCACCCCGATCGGCAAGTCCGGCGGCACCAACACGCTCAAGATCGTCAGGGTCGGCGACCACGCGTGAGCGTGGGCGGCGATCCCGACGATCTCGGCGCAGGCTGACTTCCGCCCAGCGGACGTCAAGGCGGCGCAGCCGCCGGCCGAAGCCACGATCGTGCGGGTCGGCTCAGCGCGAGTGATAAGTCGGCGCCAGTTCGTACACCGGCGTCGGCAGGCCTTCCATGCGCGCCTTCAGCTGCAGCGACAGGAACTGCGAGTAGTGCCGCGACTGGTGCAGGTTGCCGCCATGGATCCAGAGCTGGGGCACACGGGTCGGCTTCCACATGTTGCGCAGTTCGCCTTCCCAGGGTCCGGGGTCCTTGGGCGTGTCGGAGCCCAGGCCCCAGACCTTCCCGACGCGGTCGGCGACCTCGGGCGAGATCAGGTCGGCGAGCCAGCTGTTCATCGAGCCGTAGCCGGTCGCGTAGACGATCAGGTCGGCGGGCAGCTCGGTGCCGTCCGTCAGGGTGACCGAGCGCGGGTTGATCCGCTCGATCGTGACGCCGCTGCGCAGCTTGATGCTGCCGTTGGCGACCAGTTCGGATGCGCCCACATCGATGTAGTAGCCGGATCCGCGCCGCAGGTACTTCATGAACAGGCCGGAGCCGTCGACACCGAAGTCCAGCATGAAGCCGGCCTTCTCGAGCCGCGCGTACAGGTCGGCATCACGCTTCTTCATCTCGTCGTAGACCGGTACCTGGAGCGGCGCCATGATCTTGTACGGAACCGAGGCGAAGGTCAGGTCGGCCTTGTCGGTGGTGACCCCCGCCTTCACGGCCGCCTCCGAGTACAGGCCGCCGAGCGCGAGCTCCATCAGCGAGTCCGACGGTGCGATGTGCGTCGAGCTGCGCTGGATCATCGTGACATCGGCGCCGTTCTCCCAGAGCGCCGCGCAGATGTCGTGGGCCGAATTGTTGGAGCCCAGCACGACGCAGTGCCTGCCCTTGTACGCCTGTGGTCCCGAATGCTTGCTGGAGTGGTGCTGCTCGCCCTCGAAGGTGTCGGCGCCGGGGATCTTCGGCACGTTCGGATAGCCTGACACGCCGAGCGCGAACACCAGCTGCTTGGGGCGCAGGACGATCTCCTTGCCGTCGCGCTCGACGAGCACCTCCCAGGTCTGCGTCGCATCGTCGAAGCGCGCCTTCTTCGCGGTGGTGCCGCCCCAGTAGTTGAGCTCCATCACCTTGGTGTACATCTCGAGCCAGTCGCCGATCTTGTCCTTCGGTGCGAACACCGGCCAGTGATCGGGGAAGGGCAGGTAGGGCAGGTGGTCGTACCAGACTGGATCGTGCAGGCACAGGCTCTTGTAGCGCTTGCGCCAGGAATCGCCCGCCCGCTCGTTCTTCTCGATGATGAGGGTCGGCACGCCGAGCCTGCGAAGCCGGGCGCCGAGCGCAATGCCGCCTTGCCCGCCGCCGACGATCACCACATATGGCTGCTCGGTGAAACCGAGCGTCGCGGCCTCGTGCTCGCGCTCCTCGAGCCAGGTGCGGCGACCCGGATGCACACCGTGCTCGGCGCCCTTGACGCGCTGCGTGCCGGTGCGCTCCTCGAAGCCCTTGAGCTCGGTCATGGTCGTGAGCAGCGTCCAGGCCTTGCCGTCGACCAGGCGCAGGTGACCGCGGCCGCGGGCCAGCGCCGTCTCGAAGGTGAACCATGCGTCGATCACGCCGCCGGCCTCGGTGGCCTCGCCCTCGACGGCGAACGCCGTCGGCCGTGTCTCGGCAAGACGTGCCTCGAGCATGGCGCGGATCGCGTCGGGGCCTTCCTGGGTGCGGATGTTCCAGGTGAAGGTGACGAGGTCACGCCAGTAGCAGTCCGTGCCGAACATCGCGACCGCGGCGTCGATGTCGCCGCGTTCCAGAACGGAACCGAAATCGGCCAGCCAGGCGCCAGCCAGTTGCGTGGGGTGAAGGGTCAGGTCGGTCATCGGGCGTCTCCTCCTGAAGGTGTCTCCTGCATCGGTGCGGCGAGCGCGCGCAGGAGATCGGTGGTCGTGCGTGTGCCAACGGTCGTCCCGCAGGCGATGACGAGTCTGCCTGTGCCGCAGAGGTCGGTCAAACATGCAGGGCGGGTCCGCCGGGCTTGCCTCGGCGCGTGCCGCGGGGCGGCTCCGGTTCCACTCGCTACCGTTCTCGCAGCCGCTGCATCAGCGCCTGATCCGACAGCGCCGTGGGGGCCGTTGGCCAGTGCGCTGATGGGCACCTCCCCGCTGCGGCTCAGCTGATGCTGCACCGCGTTCTGCCTCGTCAGGAACACCGCTTTGCCGCTCGCCGAGATGCAGGCGAACAGCGCGTCGCCGTTGTTGCCGAGCACGAGGTCGCCGATCCGGCCGCCCCAGCCCTGGGCCGATTCCTCCGCTCCCTGCGCCTGCCAGACCGACTGCTGGTCGTTGTGCGACATCAGTTGCGGTGGCAGTGGGTAGCGCTCGCGGTCGCTGCTGAGGTACTCGAGCCGGGCCGTGGGGCGGATCATCGGGCCGACGTTGGGATGGCTGAACAGGATGTCGAGCGCTGCACGCAGGCGCGACGGGCCGTCCGCACCCGCGGGGATGGTCCGGCCGGTGTTGGTCGTCGGTGCGATCAAGCGCCGGCCGTCGTCCCAGTAGTCCCGGCCCGATCGTGAACAGCTGCATCGCCTCGCGCGCGTAGGTCTCGTCCGGCACGCGTCCGATCGCCGGGGCTTCCTTCGGATTGCCGCGCGTGTTCAGCCAGGCGCCCATCGCGGGGTCGAGCGTCATCGCCTGCAGCAGGTCGCGGAAGTTGCCGAAGGCGTGGTCGTTGAGCTCGTTCCCACGCCCGCTCGCCGCGCGGCAGCGCCATCTTCGCGTCGAGCCAGCGTACCGCGCCGGACGCCTTGACCGCCGCGATGTCGGCATCCGTGGCCCCCCCCGCCGGCCTGCTGCAGGAAGCGCGAGGCGGACCTGTCGGCGGCGGGCAGGCTCGAGGGGGCGGACGCCCCCGGAGCTGCCGGGGTCTGGGGCCCGCCGCCTCCCCCGCCCCCGCATGCGGTCGACGCCAGTCCGACGGCCAGGACAGCGCCCGGTGCCAGCGTGACCGATGCCCGGGCTCGGGGCGGGGCGGGGCGTCCGCGGTGTCCGGTTCGCATTCGCCGAGGGCGGGGGACTGCAAGGTCTGCTCCATGAAGGGTGGCGAGGTGGCTGGCTACGTCGAAGACGCAGGGGGCGGCCGGGTGGCGTCGGGCCGGCCGCGCCTGCGAGCCGCTCGGTCCGACGACAGTCACGCTACCGGCGGCCCGTCAAGGCTGCGTCACGGCGACTTCATGGCCCGTCGAGCGCGAGACGGTGCCGAATGGGAGGGTATGGGCGGCCGCGCTCCTCGCGCTGGCCTCGCACGCCCGATCGGTGCGGACACGCCGGTCCCGCGATGCCCGAGCGTGCGGTTTGCACGCCGCGGGCGCCGCGCGGACGGGCATAATTCCGCGAGTCCGCACGGTCGTCACGGACGCCCGGCAGTCATGAGGCGTCCGAAACCCCTAACAGGAGTTTCTCCATGCCCCTCGTATCGATGCGCCAGCTGCTCGACCATGCCGCCGTGAACGGCTACGGCATCCCGGCCTTCAACGTCAACAACCTCGAGCAGGTCCAGGCCATCATGTCGGCCGCCGCCGAGATCGACGCGCCGGTGATCATGCAGGCCTCGGCCGGCGCCCGAAAATACGCGGGCGAGCACTTCCTGCGCCACCTGATCCAGGCCGCCGTGGAGTCCTACCCGAACGTGCCGGTCGTCATGCACCAGGACCACGGCCAGTCGCCGACGGTCTGCAAGGGCGCGATCGACCTCGGCTTCACCTCGGTGATGATGGACGGCTCCCTCGAGGAAGACGGCAAGACCATCGCCAGCTACGACTACAACGTCGATACCACCCGCCGCGTCGTCGACATGGCGCACTCGGTCGGCGTGACGGTCGAAGGCGAGCTCGGCTGCCTGGGCTCGCTCGAGACGATGAAGGGCGACAAGGAGGACGGCCACGGCACCGACTCGACGATGACGCGCGAGCAGCTGCTGACCGATCCCGAGCAGGCCGCCGACTTCGTCAAGCGCACGCAGGTCGACGCGCTGGCGATCGCCATCGGCACCAGCCACGGCGCCTACAAGTTCTCGCGCAAGCCCACTGGCGACATCCTCGCGATCTCGCGGATCAAGGAGATCCATGCGCGCCTGCCGAACACCCACCTGGTGATGCACGGCTCCTCGTCGGTGCCGCAGGACCTGCTCGAGGAGATCCGCAAGTACGGCGGCGCCATGAAGGAGACCTACGGCGTGCCGGTCGAGGAGATCCAGGAAGCCATCAAGCACGGCGTGCGCAAGATCAACATCGACACCGACATCCGGCTGGCGATGACCGCCGCGATCCGGAAGTTCTTCGCCGAGCATCCGGAGAAGTTCGATCCGCGCGAGTACCTCAAGCCCGCGCGCGAGGCCGCCAAGAAGATCTGCGTGCAGCGCTACACCGAGTTCGGCTGCGCGGGCCAGGGCTCGAAGATCAAGGCGACGGCCCTGTCGGTGATGGTCGAGAAGTACCGCAAGGGCGAGCTGGCGCAGGCCGTGATCTGACGCGCTGACCGGAGCCGGGCGTCCAGAGGCCCCGCCGAGGCGGGGCCTCGTCGTTTCCGGCGCCGCGCGCCCGGGCGCCTGCGCTACGATGGCCGCATGGAGACACCGTCCGCTGCCGAGCTGGCCCGCACGTTCCAGCTGTCCTCGCCGCTCGCGTCGTTCTACGACGACCCGTACCCCACCTACCGCGCGCTGCGCGAGCACGATCCGGTGCGCGTGCTCGATTCCGGCGCGGTCTTCCTGACCCGCTACGACGACGTCGCCGCGATGTACCGCAGCGCGTCGGTCAGCTCCGACAAGAAGCGCGAATTCGGCCCCAAGTACGGCGACACGCCGCTCTTCGAGCACCACACCGGCAGCCTCGTCTTCAACGATCCGCCGTCGCACACGCGGGTGCGGCGGCTGATGCTCGGTGCGGTCAACCAGCGGGCGATCGTGCGGATGGAGCCGGGTGTGGTCGCGCTGGTCGACTCGCTGCTCGACGCGATGGCCGATCGAGCCGCGCACGGCGCGCAGCTCGACCTCATCGAGGACTTCGCCGCGGCGATTCCCGTCGAGGTGATCGGCAACCTGCTGTCGTTCCCGCGCGAGGACCGCGCGCCGCTGCGCGGCTGGTCGCTGGCGATCCTCGCCGCCCTCGAGCCGCGCCCGACGCAGGCGATGCTCGATGCCGGCAACCGTGCGGTGACCGACTTCCTGGCCTATCTCCGGGACCTCGTCGCCCATCGGCGCGCACATCCGCTCGACCCCGACGAGGACGTGCTGACCCGGCTGATCCAGGGCGAGGTGGGGGGCGAGCGGCTCACCGAGGGCGAGCTGCTGCACAACTGCATCTTCCTGCTGAACGCGGGCCACGAGACCACCACCAACCTGCTGGGCAACGGGCTGCATGCGCTGATGCGCTTGCCCGGCGAGCAGCGGCGCCTGCGCGAGGACCCGTCGCTGCTGCCGGCCGCGATCGAGGAGATGCTGCGCTGGGAGAGCCCGCTGCAGCTCAACAACCGGATGCTGACCGCGGCGTCCGAGATCGGCGGACGCACGTTCGGCGAGGGCACCTTCGTGACGCTGTGCATCGGCGCCGCCAACCGTGACCCGGCGCAGTTCCCGGATGCCGAGCGTTTCGACGTCGGCCGCAAGCCCAACCGGCAGCTCGCCTTCGGACACGGCCAGCACGCGTGCGCGGGGATGAACGTCGCGCGCATGGAGGGGCGGATCGCGATCGGGCGGCTGCTCGCGCGCTTCCCGCGGCTCGAGCCGGGCGAGGCGCCCACCCGCGACCGGCGGATCCGCTTCCGCGGGTTCACCACGCTGCCGGCGCGGCTCGGCGGCTGAGAGGCACCGGCGGGTGCTGCAGGCCTGGCGGGTGCGTGTCGCGCTGCCGATCTGCTGAGGATCGGACCGACTGCGGGGCGGTCCTCGCCTATACTCGATGGTTCGCGTCTGCGGACTGGAGCGCGGTCGTGCTCCCGCCAGGACGCCGCATCCGCGCGGCAGGGCCGTGCGTCGAAGCCGCCACACGCGTGCCGCCGGAGTGACCCATGATCCAGATGTCCTATCTCAGCCAGGCCAGCGCGCCGATGTCCGCCGACCAGCTGCTCGCGCTGCTCATGCAGTGCCGGACGAACAACACGGCCCGAGGCCTCACCGGCATGCTGCTCTACGGGAACGGGACGTTCCTGCAGATCATCGAAGGCGACGAGGCGGTCGTGGACCGCCTGCTGGGCACCATCGAGGCGGATCCGCGCCACGTCGGGATGCGGCGGCTCTCGCGCAAGTCGATCGAGCAGCGCCAGTACGCAGACTGGAGCATGGGGTTCGAGCGCGTCACCGACGACGGTCTGCGCCAGATCGACGGGCTCCGGGACTTCAGCGCGCGCGACTTCAACGTCGAGACCCTCGCCGACCGCCAAGACGTCGTCGATTCGCTGATGAACCAGTACCGCATCACGCACTGGGATCCGCTTATCCGCGAGATCGACGCCAAGGACAAGGTCATCGAGCACCTGCGCCGCAACCTCGTGCAGGCGCGCAGCCGTGCGGAGCTGACGAGCCTCGTGCTCGAGAGCGTGACCCGCGCGGCCCGCCAGGGCAGTCTGGGCGAGGAGCACCTGCGCCTGTGCGAATCGATTCTGAGCACGCTCGGCTCGGCCGGGTCGAGCGAGCCCGCCTGAGGCCGGGGGCCGAGCCCGCCTGAGACCCGGAGCCTAGGGCCGATACCCGAAGCGGGGCCGCCCCGCCGCGCGCAGCGGTGCCGCGAGGTTCGCGAACCGGCACAGGTGCGCGCGCGTGTCGCGCGGATCGACGATCTCCTCCACGCCGAAGGCCTCCGCGGTGCGCAGCGGATCCTGCAGCTTCTCGAGCCGGCCCTCGATCTCGGCCCGTGCCGCAGCCGGGTCGGGCGCGGCCTCGATGACCGCGCGATACGCGGCGGCCACGCCGCCGGCGATCGGCAGCGATCCCCACTGCGCGCTCGGCCACGCGATGCGCGTGAAGGCCGGCGAGCCGTTGCGCTGCGCGAGCGCGGCCATGCCGAAGGCCTTGCGGACCATCACCGCGCACCAGGGCACGGTGCTCTGTCGGACGGCGGCGAGCGCGCGCGAGCCGTCGCGCATCACGCCACCGCGCTCGGCGTCGGGCCCGATCAGGAAGCCCGGGATGTCGACGAAGTGCACGACGGGCAGGTGGAAGGTCTGCGCCAGGTCGACGTGGCGGATCGCCTTGCGGCAGGCTTCGGAGGTCCACGCGCCGCCGTAGTGGTACGGGTCGCTCGCGAGCACCGCGACCGGCCAGCCGTCCAGGCGCGCGAGGCCCGTGATCACCGAGCGGCCCCATTCGCGGCCGATCTCCATGAACGAGCCGAGGTCGACGACGTCCTCGACGATGGTGCGCATCTTGTAGACCCGGCGCGCGTCGCGCGGCACCACCGACAGCAGCCGCTCCTCGCGGCGGGTCGGCGCGTCGTCTGCGCCGACCGGTGCGCGCGGCGCCACGCCGTGCACCGACGAGGGCAGGTAGGACAGGAAGCGCCGTGCACGCTCGAACGCCTCGGCCTCGCTGTCGACCGCGTCGTCGATGGTGCCGGCCTTCGCATGGATCGCGGCGCCGCCCAGCGTCTCCTTGTCGATCGGCTCGCCGAAGGCGCGCTCGACCACCGGCGGGCCGGCCGCGAAGAGCTGCGAGGAGCCGCGCACCATCAGCGAGTAGTGGCTCGCGCACACGCGTGCGGCGCCCATGCCGGCGACCGAGCCCAGGCCGAGCGCCACCACCGGCACCTCGTTGAGTGCGTCGAGCACCTCGGTGAACACCTCCACGTCGGGCAGGTAGGTGCGGCCCATGGTCTCGAGGTGCTTGACCGAGCCGCCGCCGCCGGTGCCGTCGACCAGCCGCACGAGCGGAACGCGCCAGCGCGAGGCCTGGGTCTCGGCGAACGCGAACTTCTCGCGCACGCCGCCGTCGTTGGCGCCGCCGCGCACGGTGAAGTCGTCGCCGGTGACGAACACCGGCCGGCCGTCGACCGTGCCGCGGCCGCAGATCAGGTTCGCCGGCAGGAAGCTCACCAGGCGCCCGTCGGCGTCGTACTCCGGGAAGCCGGACACCGAGCCGACCTCGTCGAAGCTGCCGGCGTCGAGGATCGCGTCGATGCGCTCGCGCACCGGCTGGCGCCCCTGCGCGCGGTGCTTCGCCACCTTGTCGGGGCCGCCGTGGCCGGCGGCGATCCGCCTGCGCCGTTCGATCTCGTCGAGTTCGGGTTGCCAGCTCATGGGTCGGTGTCTCCGCTCGCTGTCGTGGGCGTCGAGGGTCGGTCGTCGTTGGGCGACGATCATAGCCTGCGGTACCCTTTCGGCCCGAGGAGGAGATTCCATGCCGCGCTTCGCCGCCAACCTGTCGATGATGTACACCGAGGTCCCGTTCCTCGAACGCTTCGGCGCGGCCGCGAAGGACGGCTTCAAGGGCGTCGAGTTCCTGTTCCCGTACGCGTTCGAGGCGGGGGCCATTGCCGCCGAACTCGAGCGCCACGGCCTGCAGCAGGCGCTGTTCAACACCTGGCCCGGCGACTTCGACGCCGGCGAGCGCGGCCTGGCCTCGCTGCCCGGGCGCGAGCGCGAGTTCCTCGAGGGCGTGGACCGTGCGATCGGCTATGCGCGCGCGCTGAGGTGCCCGCGGCTGCATGCGATGGCCGGGCTGCTGCCGGCCGGCGCGGACCGCGCCGAGCGCCGCGCGGTCTACGTGAAGAACCTCCGCGAGGCGGCGCGCCGCTGTGCGGACGCGGGCCTGGACCTGCTGATCGAGCCGATCAACACCCGCGACATCCCGGGCTTCTTCCTCAACACGCAGGCCGATGCGCACGCGGTGCTCGCCGAGGTCGGCGCGCCGAACCTGAAGGTCCAGATGGACCTGTACCACTGCCAGATCGTCGAGGGCGACCTCGCGATGAAGATCCGCCAGTACCTGCCCACCGGCCGCGTCGGCCACTTCCAGATCGCCGGCGTGCCGCTGCGCCACGAGCCGGACCTGGGCGAGGTGAACCATCCGTACCTGTTCGCGCTGCTCGACGAGCTCGGCTGGGACGGCTGGATCGGCTGCGAGTACCGGCCGCGCGCCGGCACGACCGCCGGCCTCGGCTGGTTCGCGCCCTACCGGTGACGGGCGGCCCCGCGCGCGATGCGCGGGCCTCGCGCATCGTCTGCCTGACCGAGGAGACGACCGAGACGCTGTACCGGCTCGGCGAGCAGGACCGCATCGTCGGCATCTCCGGCTACACGGTGCGCCCGCCCGAGGCGCGGCGCGACAAGCCGCGCGTCTCGGCGTTCACCACCGCGAAGCTCGACCGGATCCTCGCGCTCGAGCCCGACCTGGTCGTGCGCGACTGGGCCGAGGGGTGGAACGCGGGGTGATCAGGCTCGGCGGGCGCGGTCCGCGCGGCGCCCGCAGTCGCCGCGCGCGGTTCAGACGATCGCCGCGTGCACCAGGTTGCTGACCCGATCGAGCCGCACCGAGTGCCACGGGTCGGGCACGCGGCTGTTGGTGAGGTAGGCGAACGACACGCCCGACTCCGGATCCGCCCAGCAGTACGACGAGCCGACGCCGCCGTGCCCGAAGGTGCCGGGCGAGGCGTGCGAGCCGAGACCGCGGATCGTGGTCGTCGTGCCGCGCAGGTGCGGGCCGAGGCCGCGGTGCATCGGCATGCCCATGTAGTGATCGAGGCGGTCGCCGGTGTGGTTGCGGATCGCGAAGGCGAGGGTGCGGGGCGACAGCAGGCGCACGCCGTTCAGTGTCCCGCCGGCGAGCATCATCTGGTAGAGCGCCGCCATGCCGCGCGCCGTGCCGTAGGCGCCGCCGCCGGGCGCGCAGGCGCGCCGCCAGGTCTCGTTGTTGCTGTCGGCGCGCAGCGACTGCGCGCCGTCGGCGCCCGGCTCGTGCATGTCGGAGACGCGTGCGTCCTCCGAGGGCGGCAGGCCCATGTAGAGGTCCCGGCCGAGCCCGAGCGGCTCGATCACCGAGGCCCGTACCTGCTCGCGGAAGTCGCGGCCGGTGAGCCGCTCGATCAGCGCGGCGAGCACCCAGTGCGCCGACAGCGCGTGGTACTCGATGCGTGTGCCGGGCGTCCATTCGAGCGTGAACTCGCAGACCGAGCGCAGCCGCGCCTCGCGCTCGAGCCAGCCCTCGCGCGAGATCTGCGCGTTCGGGAACCCGCCCTGGTGCGTGATGACCTGCAGGATCGTCACGTCGCGCTTGCCGTGCTTCGCGAAGTCGGGAAGGTGGTCGGACACGCGGTCGTCGAACGAGAAGGCCGCGTCCTCGGCGAGTCGCCACAGCGCGGTCGCCATCAGCATCTTGGTGTTCGAGTACAGCAGCCAGAGCGTGTCGGACCGCGCCGGCAAGCGTTCGGGCACGAGCCGCGCGTCGCCGGCGGTGCGCTCGAGCAGCAGGCGGCCGTGGCGGGCGATCGCGATCTGCGCGCCGGGATAGCGGCCCTCGGCGATCTGCGAATCGATGAAGCCGGCCAGCCGCTCGAGCCGGTCGGTACGGAGGCCGGAGGACGCGAGGTCGCCGGCGGGCAGGGGAAAGGAGTCCATCCCCGGATCGTAAACCGGACAGTCGGCTCGGGCACAATGCCGCCTTCACGCCTCTCCGGATCGACCATGGCCCGTGCCCTCCACCAGAGCGACCTGCGCTCGCTGCCGCTGCTGTCGCGCGGCAAGGTCCGCGACAACTACGCCGTCGGCGACGACACGCTGCTGATCGTGACCAGCGACCGGCTCTCGGCGTTCGATGTCGTGATGGCCGAGCCCATCCCCGACAAGGGCCGGGTGCTGAACCGCATGGCGCTGTTCTGGTTCGACCGGCTGGCCGACGTCGTGCCGAACCACCTGACCGGCATCGCGCCCGAGTCGGTGGTCTCGCCCGCCGAGGCCGCGCAGGTCGCCGGCCGCTCGATGGTGGTCAAGCGCTTGAAGCCCATTCCGGTCGAGGCGGTGGTGCGCGGCTACCTGATCGGCTCCGGCTGGAAGGACTACCAGGCGAGCGGCGCGGTATGCGGCATCGCGCTGCCCCCGGGCCTGCGGATGGCCGAGAAGCTGCCCGAGCCGATCTTCACGCCGGCGGCCAAGGCCGAGATGGGCGAGCACGACGAGAACATCTCGTTCGCCGACGTGGTCGCGACCGTCGGTGCGCCGCTCGCCGAGCGGATCCGCGCGATCTCGCTCGAGCTCTACCGGCGCGCGTCCGAGTACGCAGCCACGCGCGGCATCATCATCGCCGACACCAAGTTCGAGTTCGGACTCGATGCGGCGGGCACGCTGCACCTGATGGACGAGGTGCTGACCGCCGATTCGTCGCGCTTCTGGCCGGCCGACTCCTACCGGGTCGGCACCTCGCCGCCGAGCTTCGACAAGCAGTACGTGCGCGACTACCTCGAGACGCTCTCGGGCTGGAGCAAGACCCCGCCGCCGCCGCCGCTGCCGCCCGAGGTGATCGCAGCGACCGCGGCGAAGTACCGCGAGGCGCTCGAGCGCCTCACGGGACTCACGCTGGACTAGGTTCACGCGCGACGCGGGCCGTCGCGCGACGCGCGATCACTTCGGCAGGATCACCGCGTCGATCGCGTGGATCACGCCGTTGGTGGCGGCCACGTCGGCGATCACCACGTTCGCGCCGTTGACCATCACCTTGCCGCCCTCGGCCTTGAGCGCGACGCTCTGGCCGTTGACGGTCTTCGCCTCGCCGGTCCTGACGTCCTTGGCCATCACCTTGCCCGCGACGACGTGGTAGGTCAGGATCGCGCGCAGCTTGGCCGGATCCTTCAGCAGACCGTCGACCGTGCCCGCGGGCAGCTTGGCGAACGCGGCGTCGGTGGGGGCGAAGACTGTGAACGGGCCCGGGCCCTTGAGGGTGTCGACGAGGCCGGCGGCCTTGACCGCGGCGACCAGCGTGTTGAACTGGCCGGCGCCGACGGCGGTGTCGACGATGTCCTGGGCGGCGTAGGCGGCCTGGCCGGCGACCAGCGTGAGGGCGGCGGCGGCGAACTTGATCGAGGTAAAGGGCTTCATGGGAGCTCCAGAGGATTGAACGAATCGGTCAGGATTTGACCGATGAGTTC
>JBIIPQ010000282.1:0-5788 GCA_044342535.1 Burkholderiaceae bacterium | reverse complement strand
CCAGCGCCGGCACGTCCTCGGGCACACAGCCGCTCTTGGTGGCCTCGCCGCTGACGTCGACCTGGATGCAGACCTGCAGCGGCGCCAGCGACGCCGGGCGCTGCTCGGACAGCCGGCGCGCGACCTTCTCGCGGTCCACCGAATGCACCCAGTCGAAGGACTCGGCGATCGGGCGGGTCTTGTTCGACTGCAGCGGCCCGATGAAGTGCCAGACCGGCAGATCGGGCACTTCATCGGGCAACTCGGGCAACTCGGACCGCCCCGTCCGCCCGGCCGGTCGCAGCGGCCACCGGTCGCCGACTTCTGTCCGCTTGGTCAGCGCTTCCTGCACATAGTTCTCACCGAAGTCACGTTGCCCGCAGTCGGCGAGCGCGAGCACCGCGCCGGCGTCGAAGGTCTTGCTCACTGCGAGCAAGGCGACGCTGGCCGGATCCCGGCCGCAGCCGCGGGCCGCGGCCGCGATCCGCTCGAGCACCGCCGCGTGGCGGACCCGCAACGACGCGCGACCGTCCGTCGCTGCCTGCGACGGGTCCTCGGGCGAGGCGGGCGGTGGCGGGGACGCGTCCCTACCATCGGCCATTCTGGGGTCGGCACCTGCCGTCGGGACATTCATGGACATCGCGGAACTTCTCGCTTTCTCGGTCAAGAACAAGGCGTCGGACCTGCACCTGTCGGCGGGTCTGCCTCCGATGATTCGTGTGCACGGCGACGTTCGCCGGATCAACCTGCCGCCGATGGAGCACGAGGCGGTGCACGGGATGATCTACGACATCATGAACGACGCCCAGCGCAAGGATTACGAGGAGAACCTGGAGTGCGACTTCTCGTTCGCGATCCCGGGCTTGGCGCGGTTCCGGGTCAACGCCTTCCAGCAGCAGCGCGGTGCCGGCGCCGTGATGCGGACGATTCCCTCGAAGATCCTGTCGCTCGAGGATCTGAATGCGCCGAAGACCTTCGGCGAGCTGGCCTCGCAGCCGCGCGGGCTGATCCTCGTCACCGGCCCGACCGGTTCGGGCAAGTCGACGACGCTCGCCGCGATGATCAACCACATCAACGAGAACATGTACGGCCACATCCTGACGGTCGAGGACCCGATCGAGTTCGTGCATGACTCGAAGCGCTGCCTGATCAACCAGCGCGAGGTCGGCCCGCACACGCTGTCGTTCACCAACGCATTGCGCTCGGCACTGCGCGAGGATCCGGACATCATCCTGGTCGGCGAGCTGCGCGACCTGGAGACCATCCGGCTCGCGCTGTCGGCGGCCGAGACCGGTCACCTAGTGTTCGGCACGCTGCACACCTCGAGTGCGGCCAAGACCATCGACCGGATCATCGACGTGTTCCCGGCGGCCGAGAAGGAGATGGTCCGCTCGATGCTGTCCGAGTCGCTCAAGGCGGTGATCTCGCAGTCGCTGCTCAAGACGAAGGACGGCAGCGGACGCGTCGCCGCGCACGAGATCATGATCGGCACGCCGGCGATCCGGAACCTGATCCGAGAGGCCAAGGTCGCCCAGATGAACGCTGCGATCCAGACCGGGGCCTCGGTCGGCATGCAGACCCTCGACCAGTGCCTGACCGACCTGGTCCGGCGCAACACGATCTCGATGAGCGAGGCGCGCTCCGCCGCCGCGAACAAAGACAACTTCCCCGGCTGAACGCCGCAAGGACACTTCACGCGATGGCGACGAGTCCCGAACACAATCCGCCCTCGGCCGCCGCGAGCCTGCGCCCGAGCGGCATGGAGCGCGAGCAGGCCTCGAAGTTCCTGCACGACCTGCTCAAGCTGATGCTGGCCAAGCGCGGCTCGGACCTGTTCTTGACGGCCGAGTTCCCGCCCGCCTTCAAGATCGATGGCCGGCTCACCCCGGTCTCGAACGTGCCGCTCACGCCACAGCACACCATCGAGCTCGCACGGGCGCTGATGAACGACCGCCAGGCCGGCGAGTTCGAGGCGAAGAAGGAACTGAACTTCGCGATCAGCCCGCAGGGCATCGGCCGGTTCCGGGTCAACGCCTTCATGCAGCTCGGCCGCGTCGGGGTGGTGCTGCGGACCATCCAGACGAAGATCCCGCGCTTCGAGGACCTCGATCTGCCCCCGGTGATGCGCGACCTGTCGCTGACGAAGCGCGGCCTGATCATCATGGTGGGTGCCACCGGCTCGGGCAAGTCGACCTCGCTCGCCGCGATGATCGGCTACCGCAACGAGAACACCTACGGTCACATCGTGACGATCGAGGACCCGGTGGAGTTCGTCCATCCCCACCGCAACTGCATCGTCACGCACCGTGAGATCGGCGTCGACACCGACAGCTGGGAGATGGCGCTGAAGAACACGCTGCGCCAGGCGCCCGACGTGATCATGATCGGCGAGATCCGCGACCGCGAGACGATGGAGCATGGCATCGCGTTCGCCGAGACCGGTCACCTGTGCATGGCCACGCTGCATTCGAACAGCGCCAACCAGGCGCTCGACCGGATCATCAACTTCTTCCCCGAGGAGCGGCGCCAGCAGCTGCTGATGGACCTGTCGCTGAACCTCAAGTCGATCGTCTCGCAGCGGCTGCTGCCGCTCGCCACCGGCAAGGGGCGAGTGCCCGCGGTCGAGGTGCTGCTCAACACGCCGCTGGTGAGCGACATGGTCTTCAAGGGCGAGGTCTCGGGCATCAAGGACGTGATGAAGAAGTCGCGCGAGCTCGGCATGCAGACCTTCGACCAGGCGATCTTCGACCTGTACGAGAAGGGCAAGATCAGCTACGAGGATGCGCTGCGCAACGCCGACTCGGTGAACGACCTGCGGCTGAACATCAAGCTCAACAGCAAGCGCACCAGCCGCGATCTGCACGCGGGCACCGAGCACCTCGACATCGTCTGAGACGCTCAGGGCTTCTGAGCGGCCGGTTCGGCCGGCGGCGCGTCCTTTCTCGCCGAGCCCGCCACCATCTCGATGCGGAACAGCCGGCATTCGAGCGCGCCGTTGAACAGCGGCGTGCGCTTCGAGGGCTTGAGCCGCATCATCCGCGGCACCTCGAGATCGTTGGTGAACAGGCCCACGCTCCAGCCGGCGAACTTCTGCTTGAGCTGCGTGGCGAACGCGGGCCAGAAGCGCTCGGCACCGGTCAGCGATTCGCGGCCCTTCACGTCGAGGCGCTCGCCGTAGGGCGGGTTGGCGAGCAGCAGCCCGGACGGCGCGGGTGCGGCCTCCAGGTGCAGGACGTCGATTTGGCGCAGCGACACCCAGCGCGGGTCGGCCCCGCATCGCGCGAGGTTCGCGCGGGCCGCGGCGATCGCCGCCTCCGACACGTCCGAACCGAAGATCGACGCCGCCGCCGGCGCCTCGCGCGGCACGACGCGGCGCATCCGATCCCACGCGTTGCGATCGAAGCTGCGCATCCGCTCGAAGGCGAACGGCCGCTGCGCACCGGGCGGCACGCCGGAGGCGATCATCGCGGCCTCGACGACGATCGTGCCCGAACCGCAGAACGGGTCGAGCAGTGCGGTGCCCGGCTGCCAGCCCGAGATCGCGAGCAGACCGGCCGCGAGGTTCTCCTTCATCGGCGCCTCGACGCCGTCGCGCCGCCAGCCGCGCTTGAAGAGCGACTCGCCGGACCAGTCGAGATAGAGCGTGCAGCGGCCCGCGTCCAGGAACGCGAACACGCGCCGGTCGGGACGCTGCTTCTCGATCGACGGGCGATCCCCGACCCGCTCGCGGGCCCGGTCGACGATGCCGTCCTTGATCCGCAGCGTCGCGAACTGCAGGCTGCGCAGCGGCGCACCGACCGCGGTGGTGTCGACGCGCAGCGAGGCCAGCGGGTCGTGCCAGCGCTCCCACTCGGTCTCGTGGGCGAGCCGGTAGAGGTCGTCCTCGCCGCGGTACGAGCCGTGCGCCACCTGCTGCAGCACGCGGCTCGCGATCCGCGAATGCAGGTTCGCCATCAGCGCCACATGGGTGTCGCCCTCGAAGCGCACGCCCCCGGAGGGCGTCTCGCGCACCGTGGCACCGAGTCCGCGCAGCTCGTCGGCGAGCACCGCCTCGAGTCCGCGCGGACAGGGCGCGAAGAAGACGGTCGGCGCGGACGCGGCCGGCCCTCGCCCGCGCGCAGCGGCCGGCGATGCGCTCACCCGCGGGCCAGCGCGCGGTCGACGAACTCGAGCCGGTCCTGGCCCCAGAACGGGGCGTCGCCGACCTGGTACCAGGGCGCGCCGAACACCTGGTGCTCGACGGCCTCGGTGGTATAGGCGTCGTACGCGGCGGCGGCCTCGTCGGCGCGGGCCGCCAGTGCCGCGGCGTCGAGGCCCTCGGCCGCGACGATCGCGGCCAGCGTCCCCGGGTCCGCGATGTCGCGCTCCTCGGCCCAGCAGGCGCGCATCACCGCACCGGCCAGTCCGAGCGCGGCATCGGTGCCGGCGGCGAGGTCGGCGGCGATGATCGTCCGGGCGGCGAGGTCGGCCGGCACCGGGAAGAACTTCGGATGGATCGTCAGCGGCACGCCGACCGCATCGCGCCAGCGCGCGAGCTCGTGCAGCCGATAGGCCTGGCGCTGCGGCGCGCGCTTGGCGAGCGGCAGCCCGCCGGAGACCGGGAAGACGCGCCCGAAATCGACCGGGCGCAGCCGAACAGTGGCGCCGTGGCGCTTGGCCATCTCGACGAAGCGCGCGTGGCCGAGGTAGGTCCACGGCGAGGCGGGGTGCAAGTAGTAGCTGACGGTCTTCATCGTGCGGGTCTCCTCGCTTCGGACAGGGGAACGGCGGCGCGGCGGGGCGCCGGCCTTCAGAACGGCTTGACCACCACGAGGATCACCACCGCCACCAGCAGCAGCACCGGCGCCTCGTTGAACCAGCGGTACCAGACGTGGGAGCGGCGGTTCTCGCCCGCCGCGAAGCGCTTGATCATCGCGCCGCAGACATGGTGGTAGCCCACCAGCGCGACGACCAGCGCGAGCTTCGCGTGCAGCCAGCCGCCGCCGAAGCCCCAGCCGAACCAGAGCCAGAAGCCGAAGCCGAGCGCGAGCACCATCAGCGGGCCCATGAACCGGTAGAGCTTGCGGGCCATGACGAGGAGCCGCTCGCGCTCCGCGGTGGAGGCGGGGTCCACCATCGCGAGATTCACCAAGATCCGCGGCAGGTAGAACAGGCCGGCGAACCAGCTGGTCACGAAGATGATGTGCAGCGACTTGACCCAGAGCATCGGGCGATTGTACCGGCTCGCTCCGCTCGCGGCCGCACGCGGTGCTAGCATCGCCGCGTTCCCGAAGGAGACACGAACGATGACGAACCTCCACGACACCGCCGTGCCGGTGTTCGACGCGATGCTGCGCAACCTCGCCACGCTGCTCGACAAGGCCGCGGTCCATGCGGCCGCCAAGGGCTACGACGTGGCCGTGCTGCTGCAGTCGCGCCTCGCGCCCGACATGTTCCCGCTGGTGCGCCAGGTGCAGATCGCGGCTGACTCGGCGAAGTTCGGCGTCTCGCGCCTGACCGGCGTCGAGGCGCCGAAGTTCGCGGACGACGAGTCGACGATCGAGCAGCTCCGCGCACGCATCGAGAAGACCCGCGCGTTCATCGCGAGCGTGCCGCCCGAGAAGTACGAAGGCGCCGAGAACCGGCGCGTCGAGGTGCCGACCCGGGCGAGCACCTACGTGTTCGACGGCCGTACCTACCTGCTGCACTGGGCGCAGCCGAACTTCTACTTCCACGTGATGACGGCGTACGCGATCCTGCGCCACAACGGCGTGGACATCGGCAAGCGCGACTACCTCGGGCCGGTCCCGACCCTGGCGTGAACTTCGTC
>JBIIPQ010000281.1:0-5796 GCA_044342535.1 Burkholderiaceae bacterium | reverse complement strand
ACACCCACTTGGTCTTGTCCTTGGCGTCGACCGCCCAGGACAGCGCGAGGCCGGGGATCAGCACGCTCGGCGCTTCGGCCTTGGAGAGGTCCCAGTGCGTCAGCGCGTCGTACATCGGGATGCCGGTGAACCGGTTGCCCTCGAATCCCTGGTCGGGCTGGCCGAGCGTGCGCGGGATATCGGCGGCGGTCATCGCGATGCGCAGGGTCTTTTCCTGGGCGATCGAGGGCGCGGCGAACAACGCCGCGAAGACGGCGGCGGTGCTCAGGAAGGCGGCAGCGACGCGTTGCTTGCGGAACGCGAGAATCATCAGGTTCTCCTTGTTTGGGATCGATCGGCCCGGGCCGACGGCCGAATGGCGCAAGGCGCGTGCCAGAGGCCTGGAACGCGCCAGAGCGGTGCAGGCTCGAACGGCATCGCGATTCGAAGGCGAAACGCGGCGCCCGCACGCTGATCGCGCGCCGGAAACGTGCCGGGTGCACCTCGTGGGTGCGGCCGCCGCCGCGTGGTCTCGGGAGACGGAGGACGACGTTGTATCAGCCGCACCGCGGACCGCCCGAAGTCACCCCACGCTCGGGGACGGAATTGGGAGCGTTTCGTGGAACCTTGAACGAACACGCTGCGCCCGTCGTGATCGGCGTACTCGAGGCGACGGGCACCGCCGAGGCCGACCCCGCGCGGCATGGTCATGCGGGTCGGACGAAAAAAAAGCGCCCCGAGAGGCGCTTCTTCACTGGCATTGCTGGCGGAGAGGGTGGGATTCGAACCCACGGTACGGTTGCCCGTACGCCTGATTTCGAGTCAGGTACATTCGACCACTCTGCCACCTCTCCGTGGTCTTCGACGCCATCCGCCAGCACGGACGACGCGAGCAATCAAGACCGCGACTATAGCATGCAACGGGGGACGCCGTTCGTCGGCCGCCCGCCGCCGTTCGCGTACGGCTGCGGAGATCCGACGGGTGGGTCGACACGGCCACGCCGATAAGCTGCGGCTCACTGCCTCGTCGGAACCGGGGCCCGACCCACGCTCTCCGGACCCTCGCGATGAAACTCAATGCCGTCCTGTCCCTGCTCGCCGCCGTCGCCCTGCTGACGCCCGTCGCCGCGATGCTCGGGCTCTACGACACCAGCTTCGAGCAGGTCGCCCAGTTCGCCGGCCCGGCACTCGGCGCGGCGGGCGCGATCGGGTTCACGAGGTTCTTCTCGCGACGCGCCTGAGCGCGGGGCGCTGCGCTCAGGCCCCCCGCAGCACCTCGAGTCCGCCCAGGTACGGCCGCAGCGCGACCGGCACGGTGATCGAGCCGTCGGCCCGCTGGTGGTTCTCCAGCACCGCGACCAGCGTGCGCCCGACCGCCAGCCCCGAGCCGTTGAGCGTATGCACCAGCTCCGGCTTGCCCTGCTCGTTCCGGAAGCGCGCCTGCATCCGGCGCGCCTGGAACGCCTCGCAGTTCGAGCACGACGAGATCTCGCGGTACGCGCCCTGCCCCGGCAGCCAGACCTCGAGGTCGTAGGTCTTGGCGGCCCCCGCGCCCATGTCGCCGGCGCACAGCGCCATCACGCGGAACGGCAGCTCGAGCTTCCTGAGGATGGCCTCGGCGTGCCCGACCAACTCCTCGAGCGCGTCGTACGACTGCTCGGGCCGGACGATCTGCACCATCTCCACCTTGTCGAACTGGTGCTGGCGGATCATGCCGCGCGTGTCGCGCCCGTAGGCGCCGGCCTCGGAGCGGAAACACGGCGTGTGCGCCGTCAGCCGCATCGGCAGCGCGTCGGCGGCGACGATCTCGCCGCGCACGATGTTGGTCAGCGAGACCTCGGCGGTCGGGATCAGGTAGAGCGCGCCGGTGTCGTCCTGCGGGTCCTGGCCGCCCTTGCGGACCGAGAACAGGTCGTCGCCGAACTTCGGCAGCTGGCCGGTGCCGCGCAGGGTCTCGGCATTGACGATGTACGGCGTGTAGCACTCGGTGTAGCCGTGCTCGCCGGTGTGCACGTCGAGCATCAGCTGCGCGAGCGCACGGTGCAGCCGCGCGATCGGGCCCTTCATCAGCGCGAAGCGCGCGCCGGAGAGCTTGGCGGCGGTCTCGAAGTCGAGCCCGAGCGGCACGCCGAGGTCGACGTGGTCACGGGCCGGGAAGCCGAGGGGCACGGGCTCGGTGCCGGTGGGTGACCAGCGCCGCAGCTCGACATTGTCGGTCTCGGAGCGCCCCGGCGGCACGCTGTCGTGCGGCAGGTTCGGCAGCATCGCGAGCCAGGCGTCGAGCCTGGACTGGACGGCGTCGTTGGCCGCGGCGCTCGCCTTGAGCGCGTCGCCCAGGCCGGCCACCTCGGCCATCACGGCCGTCGAGTCCTCGCCCTTGGCCTTGAGCTGGCCGATCGACTTGGACAGCGCGTTGCGCCGCGCCTGCAGGTCTTCGGTGCGGGTCTGGACGGCCTTGCGCTCGGCCTCGAGGGCACGGAAGGCGTCGGTGTCGAGCGCGAAACCGCGCGCGGCGAGGCGGGCGGCGACGGCGTCGAGGTCCTTGCGGAGGAGCTGGATGTCGAGCATGGACGACATTCTAGCGGGCGACGCACGGCGCCCGCCCGCCGCGGCCCCGGGCTCCGACGCCTCAGGACGGGCGGCGCACCTGGGCGTCGAGACCGCGCAGCCAGTCGAGCTTCTCGGCGATCTTCGTCTCCAGCCCGCGCGGCACCGGACGGTACCAGTCGGGCTCGCCCAGGCCTTCGGGCATGTACTGCTCGCCGGCCGCATAGCCGTTCGGCTCGTCGTGCGCGTAGCGGTAGGCACGGCCGTGGCCGAGCGCCTTCATCAGCGTCGTCGGTGCGTTGCGCAGGTGCACCGGCACGCCGCGCGAGGCGTCGCGCTTCACGAAGTCGCGAGCCTCGTTGTACGCGGCGTAGCCGGCGTTCGACTTCGCCGCGCAGGCGAGGTAGATCACCGCCTGGGCGATCGCGAGCTCGCCCTCGGGCGAGCCCAGGCGCTCGTAGACCTCGGCCGCGTCCAGCGACAGCCGCAGCGCGCGTGGATCGGCCAGGCCGATGTCCTCGATGGCCATCCGAACCACGCGCCGCGCGAGGTAGCGCGGGTCGGCGCCGCCGTCGAGCATCCGCACCAGCCAGTAGAGCGCGGCATTGGGATGCGAGCCGCGGACCGACTTGTGCAGCGCCGAGATCTGGTCGTAGAAGGCGTCGCCGCCCTTGTCGAACTGGCGCACGCGCTCGGCGAGCACCTGCGCGACGTGGCCTGGGGTCAACTGCCTGGGCGGTGCCTCGGCGTCGTCGGCGCCGGGCTCGGGCGCGTCGCGGTCGAGCGCGCCGGCAGCGGTCGCGGCCAGCTCGAGGTTGTTCAGCAGCCGCCGGCCGTCCCCGTCGGCCGACTCGACGAGGAGCTTCGCCGCCTCGTCGTCAACGGCGAGCCCGTCGAGGCAGCGCACAGCCGCCCGGTCGATGAGCGTGCGCAGGTCGGCCTCGTCGAGCCGCCGCAGCACATAGACCGCGGCGCGCGACAGCAGCGCGTTGTTGACCTCGAACGACGGGTTCTCGGTGGTGGCGCCGACGAAGGTGAACAGCCCCGACTCGACGTGCGGCAGGAAGGCGTCCTGCTGGGCCTTGTTGAACCGGTGGACCTCGTCGACGAAGACGATGGTGCCGCGTCTCGAGGTGTCCCGCTCGAGCCGCGCGAGCTCGACCGACTCGCGGATCTCCTTGACGCCGGCCAGCACCGCCGAGATCGCGACGAAGCGGCAGTCGAAGGCCTCCGCGAGCAGCCGGGCGAGCGTGGTCTTGCCCACCCCCGGCGGACCCCAGAAGATCATCGAGTGCGGGCGCCGGGCATCGAGCGCCGCACGCAGCGGCTTGCCCGGGCCGAGCAGGTGCGACTGGCCGACCACGTCCTCGATGCGGGCGGGCCGTATCGCCTCGGCGAGCGGCATCCCGGCAGCGATCACGGCGGCGCGCCTACTGGACGACGTCGACGCCCTTGGGCGCCGTGAACCGGAACAGCCCGGCGTCGAGCGAGGGGTTGCGCTCGATCTTCGAGAACGCGAAGCGCGTGGTCTGGCCGAACGCGTCGCGCACCTCCATCGCCTCGGGCAGCCCGCCGCGGAACCCGATGCGGATGCGGTCGAAGCCGGAGTCCTTCTGCTTAGGCACCGCCTCCAGCCATTCGAGGCCGTCGGCGCTGCCCGCCTCCTTCAGCACGAAGCTCGCGTCGAGGTCGTTCGAGCCGAACAGGATCGCCGCCGGCGTGGCCGCGATCGCGTCACCCACCCGGCGCACGGTGACCTGCTTGAGGTCCTTGTCGTAGAAGTGCAGCCGTTCGCCGTCGGTGACGATCAGCTGCTCGTAGGGCAGCGCCACCTCCCAGCGGAAGCGGCCCGGGCGGGAGAACGCGAAGGTGCCCGAGACGTTCTCGCCGCTGCGGCCGCTGGCCCGGACCTGCTGCTGGCTGAAGCTGCCGCGGGCGGCCTTGGTGCCGCTGGCGAACTCGCGGAGCTGCTCGATGGCGGCCGCGGCCGCGGTGCCCGGGACCGAGACGGCCGCCAGCACGACGGCGAGCGCGGCGCTGCGCAGGACGGCCCGCAGGGCCGGGTGACGCAGCCGGCGCGGGTTCGCGGGCGGATGCTGCGCAGGACGATCGGGGTGACGTTCCATCATGCGGCCGATGGTAGCGCACCCGGCGCCCGGGCCTCGCGCGCCGGCGCGGGCCCGGTCTCTCAGTCGTCCTCGCGTCGGGGCCCGATGATGTCGCGGTTGCCGTTGGTGGCCATCGCCGACACCACACCCGACTTCTCCATCTGCTCGAGCAGCCGCGCGGCGCGGTTGTAGCCGATGCGCAGGTGGCGCTGCACCAGCGAGATCGAGGCGCGCTTGTGCTGCAGCACCACCGCCACCGCCTGGTCGTAGAGCGCGTCGGCCTCGCCGTCGACGCCGGCCTCCTGGAGCGTGGCCTGCAGCCCGCCGAAGCCCACCGCGCTGCCGGTGTCGACCGCGTCGCCCGCGACGCCGCCCTCGAGGATGCCGTCGACGTAGTCGGGCTCGCCGCCGCGTTCCTTCCAGTGCGCGACCACCCGATGCACCTCGTCGTCGGCGACGAAGGCACCGTGCACCCGCACCGGCAGGCCGTTCCCCGAGGACATGTAGAGCATGTCGCCCTGCCCCAGCAGTGCCTCGGCGCCCATCTGGTCGAGGATGGTCCGGGAATCGATCTTCGAGGACACCTGGAAGGCGATCCGCGTCGGGATGTTGGCCTTGATCAGGCCGGTGATCACGTCGACCGAGGGCCGCTGCGTGGCGAGGATCAGGTGGATGCCGGCGGCGCGCGCCTTCTGCGCGAGCCGCGCGATCAGCTCCTCGATCTTCTTGCCCACGACCATCATCAGGTCGGCCAGTTCGTCGATGACCACGACGATGGTCGGCAGCTTGTCGAGCGGCTCGGGCGCGTCGGGCGTCAGCGAGAACGGGTTGTGGATGACCTCGTCGCGCTTCTTCGCGTCGGCGACCTTGGCGTTGTAGCCGGACAGGTTTCGCACGCCGAGCTTGGACATCAGCCGGTAGCGCCGCTCCATCTCGGCCACGCACCAGTTGAGCGCGTGCCCGGCCTGGCGCATGTCGGTGACCACCGGCGCCAGCAGATGCGGAATGCCCTCGTAGGTGCTCATCTCGAGCATCTTCGGGTCGATCAGGATCAGCCGGACGTCGGACGGCCCCGACTTGTAGAGCAGCGACAGCAGCATCGCGTTGATGCCGACCGACTTGCCCGAGCCGGTGGTGCCGGCGACCAGCAGGTGCGGCATCT
>JBIIPQ010000280.1:0-5807 GCA_044342535.1 Burkholderiaceae bacterium | reverse complement strand
TACATCGCGCAGCCCACGCTCGCGCTGTCCTCGTGCCCGACCTTCGTCGAGGAGGGCGTCGCGCCCCGCCACATCGACCTGCGCCCCTTCGTGCTGGTGGGCCGCGAGATCAAGATCGTCCCGGGCGGGCTGACGCGCGTGGCGCTGCGGCGCGGCTCTCTGGTGGTGAACTCGTCGCAGGGCGGGGGGACCAAGGACACCTGGGTCGTCGACGTCGAGGGCGACGCCGATGATGCCGACACCGCCGCCTCGACGGGCGCCTGAGGAGGATCGACGACATGCTGTCCCGCGTCGCCTCGCACCTCTACTGGCTGTCCCGCTACCTCGAGCGCGCCGAGAACATGGCGCGCATCCTCGACGTCGGTGCCTCGCTCGCGCTGCTGTCAGGCGCCGGCGACGAGCGCGCCGCCAGCGAGCCGCTGATCATCACCGACACGCTCGAGTCGTTCGGTGCGACCGGCATGCCGCTCACGCCGGAGGACGTCGCGCGCTACCTGGCCTGGAGCCCCGACAACCCGTCGTCGATCGTCAACTGCCTCGAGGCGAGCCGCGAGAACGCGCGCGCGGTGCGCGGCTCGATCACCTCCGAGATGTGGGAGAACATCAACGATACCTGGCTGCAGCTGTCGGCCAAGCGCCAGGGCGGCGTGCTGCCGGTCGATGCCGCGTTCTTCGACTGGGTGAAGGAACGCTCGCACCTGTTCCGCGGCATCACCTTCGCCACGATCCGACGCGATCAGCCCTATCAGTTCATCCGGCTCGGCACCTTCCTCGAGCGGGCCGACAACACCGCGCGGATCCTGTCGGTCAAGCAGGCGCGCCAGGCGACCGAGTCGGGCGGCGATGGCCTGACCGACTACTACCGCCTGAGCGCGGTGCTGCGCTCGGTGAGCTCGCTCGAGGCCTACCGCGACACCTACCGGGATGCCATCGACGCCCGCCGCGTCGCGGAGCTGCTGATCTTCGATCCTTCGCTGCCGCGCTCGCTGCGCTTCTGCTTCGACGAAGTGGTCCGTAACCTCGGCGAGCTGCCGCACGCCCCGGCGCGGACGGCCCGCCGCCTCGCCGCGCACATTCTGGCGCTGCTCGAGCACGGCGAGCTCGAGGACGTCTACGGCGTCGGTCTGGATGCCTTCCTCGAGCGCTTCCTCAAGAACAACATCCGGCTCGGCGAGGCGGTCCAGGCCGCCTACATGGAGATGAAGTGAGATGCTGCTGTCGGTCTGGCATTCAACGGTGTACCGCTACGCGACCGAGGTCGCGCGCAGCACCCAGTACATCCGTCTGAGCCCCGCGGCCACGCCGCGCCAGCGCGTGATCGACTGGAAGGTCGAGCTGCCGGTGCCTGCGGTCACGATGACCGATGCGTTCGACAACCTCACCCACGTGCTGACGCTCGACGCGCCGCACCAGGAGATCCGCCTGATCGCCCGCGGTCGCGTCGAGGTCGACGAGACCGATGACGGCGAGCCCGCCGGACGGATCAACCCCAGGGTGTTCCTGCGCGGCACGCCGCTGACGGCGGCCGATGACGCGATCCGCGCCTTCATCGGACCGCTGCGGGCGATGGTGAGGTCGCGTCCGCTGATGGGCGTCACCGACCTGATGCACGCGCTGATCGAGCGCATGCCCTACGAGAAGGGCCACACCTCGGTCGACACCACCGCCGCCCAGGGCTTCGCGGCCGGCCGGGGCGTCTGCCAGGACCATGCGCACGTCTTCGTGGCCTGCTGTCGCGAGCTCGGCATCCCGGCCCGATACGTCAGCGGCTACGTGTACACCACCGACCGCCAGACCGTCGCCAGCCACGCCTGGGCCGAGGCCTGGCTGTCGAACCGTTGGATCGCCTTCGACGTCAGCAATGCCGGCAAGGCGGGCGAGGCGCACCTGAAGCTCGCGGTCGGCCTCGACTACCTCGACGCCTGCCCGGTGCGCGGCGTGCGCCTCGGCGGCGGCGAGGAGGAGCTGCACACCTCGGCCCGCGTGGAAGCGCAGACACAGCGGCAGACCCAGGTGCAGTGAGCGGGCGCCGTCGGGCGCCCGAGGGCGGCCGTTCCGCGCTCCTGCGGCCGCGGCGCGTCCAGCCTCGCATGGGGCCGGCGGTATCATCGCCGGGCGCTCCCCGCACCGCCGCCGGCGGCGTCGCCTGCGCGTCAGCTGCTGCCGCCGCCATGACCTACTGCGTCGCGATGGCCCTCGACGAAGGGCTGCTGTTCGCTTCCGACTCCCGCACCAACGCGGGCGTCGACCATGTCTCCACGTTCTCCAAGATGACGGTGCTCGAGACGCCCGGCGAGCGGGTGCTGGTGCTGCTGAACTCCGGCAACCTCGCGACCACGCAGACCGCGATCAGCACGTTGCGCAAGTCCATCGGCACCGATGCGCCGAACCTGATGTCGGTGCCCAGCCTGTTCGACTGCGCCGCGCTGGTCGGCGAGACCGTGAGCCAGGTGATCTCGTACCACGGCGCCCGCCAGCCGCAGCAGGCGAGCGTCGACTTCAGCTGCAACTTCCTCGTCGGCGGCCAGATCGCCGGCGAGCGCCCGCGCCTGTTCCTCGTCTACCCGGAAGGCAACTTCATCGAGGCGACCGAGGACACGCCGTTCTTCCAGATCGGCGAGAGCAAGTACGGCAAGCCGATCATCGACCGCGTCGTGAAGCCGCAGACCACGATGGCCGAAGCGCTGAAGTGCGCGCTGGTGTCGTTCGACTCGACGATGCGCTCGAATCTCTCGGTGGGCCTGCCGCTGGACGTCGCGCTGGTCAGGACCGATGCGTTGCGCGTGACGTTCAGGCATCGGGTGGAGGCCGATGACCGCTACTTCGCCTCGATCCGCCAGGGCTGGAGCCAGGGCCTGAAGCGGGTCTTCAACGAGCTGCCCGGGCCCGACTGGCTGAAGCTGGGCTGACGCCCGGCGCGTCTCAGCCGAGCAGCTCGCGCGCGTGCTTGCGGGTGGTCGCGGTAATCTCGATGCCGCCGAGCATCCGGGCGATCTCCTCGACCCGGCGGCTGCGGTCGAGCCGCTCGATCAGGCTGGTGGTGCGGGCGTCGACCTCGCGCTTGGCCACAGAGAAGTGCTGATTGCCCTTCGCGGCGACCTGCGGCAGGTGGGTCACGCACAGGACCTGCCGCGTCTCGCCGAGGCGGCGCATCAGCTCGCCGATCACCTCGGCCACGCCGCCGCCGACCCCCGAGTCGGCCTCGTCGAAGATCAGCGTGGCGACCGGATTGGCCTGCGCAGCGAGCTCGCTGATGGCGAGGCTGATCCGTGACAGCTCGCCGCCCGAGGCCACCTTGCCGAGCGCGCGTGGGGTGGCGCCGGCGTGCCCGGCGATCCGGAACTCGACCCGGTCGATGCCGTGGGTGGCGGGTTCACCGCGCTCGATCGCGATGTGCAGCCGTCCGCCCTGCATGCCGAGCCTGCCGATGCGCTCCGAAACCCCGGTGGACAGCGCCTTGGCTGCCAGGGCGCGCTTGTGCGAGAGCGCGGCCGCGAGCCGGTCGAACTCGGTGCGAGCCGCCTCGGCCCCCTGCGACAGCGCCTCGATGTCCTGGGCCTGCGCCGCGTCGGCGAGCCGGGCCCGCAGCGTCGCGTACTCGTCGGCCAGGCGCTCGGGCGGCAGCTTGAACTTGCGGCCCGCGGCGAACAGCACGCCGGTGCGGGCTTCGATCGCGGCCAGCCGCTCGGGGTCGAGGTCGACCCGGTCGGCGTAGGCGGACAGCGTCGAGCCCGCCTCGCCGGCCTGGATCGCCGCGGTCTCGATCATCTCGAGCACCGGGGCGAGGGTGGCGTCGACCGTGGCCAGCGCCTTGAGCTTCTGGTGGATCGCCTGCAGCCGGTCGGCGATCGCGTCGTCGCCGTCGGCGAGCGCATCCGCGAGCCCGCGAGCGCCTTCGATCAGGGTCGCGGCATGCGCGAGCCGCTTCTGCTCGGCGGCCAATTCCTGCCATTCGCCCAGCACCGGTGCGACCAGCGCGAGCTCGTCGACCTGCCACTGCAGGCGCTCCCGCTCGAGCGTCAGTTCGCGCGCGCTGCCGCGCGCGCGCTCCAGGTCGCGCTCGAGCGCGCGCCAGCCCGCGTGGGCCTGCGCCACGGCGGCGAGCTCGGTCGACACGCCGGCGAAGCGGTCGAGCAGTCCGCGCTGCCCATCGGGCCGCAGCATCGACTGCGACGCGTGCTGGCCATGCACCTCGATCAGGCCCTCGCCGATCTCGCGCAGCAGCGCGACGGTGGCCGGATGCCCGTTCACCAGGGCCCGGGAGCGGCCGTCGGCCTCGACCACGCGGCGCAGCAGCACCAGCCCCGGGTCACCGGACAGGTCGCGCTCGGCGAGCCATGCCTCGAGTCGGGCGTCGGTGGTGAACTCGGCCACGATGTCGGCGCGCTGCGCGCCTTCGCGCACCACCGACGGGTCGGCACGCAGCCCGGTGGCCAGTCCGATCGCGTCGATCAGGATCGACTTGCCGGCGCCGGTCTCGCCCGACAGCACGGTGAAGCCGGCCCCGAACTCGAGTTCGACGGCCTCGACGATGACGAAGTCGCGCAGACGCAGGGCGGTGAGCATCGCCGGTTCAGGAACGCGGCGCGAGGCTGGGCATCTCGTGCCAGTTCAGCTTCGAGCGCAGCGTGGCGTAGTAGCTGTATCCGCTCGGATGCAGGAAGCGCGCGCTGTAGGCGGCCCGCCGCACCTCGATCACGTCGCCGATCTGCAGGTCGACGAAGGTCTGCATGTCGCAGTTCAGTCGCGGCTCGCGGCCGTCCGCGACGCTCATGCTGATGACGGACGAGGAGGGCAGCACGATCGGGCGGTTCGACAGCGCCTGCGGCGCGACCGGCACCAGCACCAGGCCGTCCAGGGACGGATGCAGGATCGGTCCTGCGCACGACAGGGCGTAGGCGGTGGAGCCGGTGGGCGTGGCGACGATCAGGCCGTCGGCGCGCTGGCTGTACATGTAGAGCCCGTCGACATGGACCTGCACCTCGATCATGCCGGCCCGCGAGCTGCGGCTGACGACGACGTCGTTGACCGCGCTCGCCTCGAAGACCACGCTGGCGTCGCGGGTCACCCGGGCCTGGAGGATCGACCGGTCCTCGGCCTCGAAGTGTCCGTCGAGCACCGCGCCGAGGGCGTCGGACCACTGCAGCAGCGGGATGTCCGTGATGAAGCCGAGCCGCCCGTGGTTGATGCCGACGAGGGGCACGCCGTGCGGCGCCAGTTCTCGGGCGATGCCAAGCATGGTGCCGTCACCGCCGACGATGATCGCGAGGTCGGCCGCCTCGCCGATCTCGTGGAGATCGGCCCTGGGCAGGCTGCGCAGGCCGAGCGTGTCCGCGATCCCGGCCTCGAACAGCACGCGCAGGCCGCGCTGGTCCAGGAAGGCACCGATCTCGCCCAGGGTCTGAGCCGTGCCGTCGGACTGCTGCTTGCCGAACAGCGCGATGGTCTTGAACGGTGGGGGCATGGCGCCATTTCACCACAGATTCATGGCCGCCCCGCCGCGGATGGACTAGGCCGGGAGGCGGTCGCCGTCGGTGCCCCGCGCGTCCCCGCCGGAGGGGCCGCGGGTTACCGGCGTTGGCAACGCCTGAGTTTCGGTCTATAAATCCCACCCATGCTGGACCCCCGCGCTAGGACTCTCCTCAAGACGCTGATCGAACGGTACATCGCCGACGGCCAACCGGTCGGCTCCCGCACGCTCTCCCGCTACTCCGGACTCGACCTCTCGCCGGCCACCGTCCGCAACGTGATGGCCGACCTCGAGGAGCTCGGGCTGATCACCAGCCCGCATACCTCGGCCGGCCGCG
>JBIIPQ010000279.1:0-5813 GCA_044342535.1 Burkholderiaceae bacterium | reverse complement strand
CGCGCTGACCGACTGGCTCGAGGTCACGCAGGACCGCATCGACCGGTTCGCCGACGCGACCGACGACCACCAGTGGATCCACGTCGATGCCGAGCGGGCCCGGACCGGGCCGTTCGGCGCGACGATCGCCCACGGTTACCTGACGCTGTCGCTGCTGGCCGGCTTCTCGCAGCGCAACCTGTCGATCGACGACGAGACGATGTCGATCAACTACGGGCTGAACAAGGTCCGCTTCCCGTCGCCGGTGCGCTGCGGCGCGCGGGTGCGCGCGCGCTTCGTGCTGCAGTCGTGCACCCCGGCCGACGGCGGCCCGGGCGGCCGGCCGGGCCTGCAGTTGGTGATGCGCGCGACGATCGAGATCGAGGGCTCGGACAAGCCCGCCTGCGTCGCCGAGGCGGTGCGCCTGACCTTCAGGTAGGCGTGCCCGGCCCGAGCGCTCGCGAGACGATCTCGAGCAGCGCCTCGGGTCGCCACGGCTTGGCGAGGAAGGCCACGATCGGCGCCTCGCCGATCCGCGAGCGCACGTAGTCCTCGCTGTAGCCGCTGGTCAGCACGACCGGCAGGTGCGGGCACAGGACGGCGATCGCGGCGAGCACCGCCGCGCCGTCGGCGCGGGGCATCACCAGATCGAGCACGGCCATCGCGAAGCGGTCCGGGCCGTCGCGCAGGTGGTCGATCGCCTCGATGCCGTCCTCGGCGATCACCACCGCGTAGCCGGCCTCCACCAGCACCTGCTCGACGAGGTAGGCGACGACCCGATCGTCCTCGGCGACCAGCACGCTGCGGCTCATCGCGGCGCGGCGCGCTCAGCCCGCATGACCGGTCTCGCGATAGGCCGACGGGTAGAGCCGCACCGTGCACTCCGGGCACATGCCGTGCGAGACGGTCGCCCCGGAATGGTCACGCAGATACTCGTCGGCGGGGCGCCAGCGCCCCCTGCCGTCGCGGATGCACTTGCACGACGCGCAGACCGGCAGCAGCCCGCTGAGCGTGCGGACCTGGGCGAGCGCATGGCGCAGCTCGGTGATCAGCAGCTCGCGCTCGTCCTCCATCCGCAGCCGCGCGGTCATGTCGTGCAGCAGCAGCAGGCGGCCGGAGGCCGGGCCGGGGCCGGCGTGCAGGGGCACCGTGCGGACCGCGAAATGCCGCTCGCGCAGCGTCACGAAGGCCGCGCCCTGGTCGTCGGCGAGGGCCGAGCCGTGCTCGCCTGCCGCGGCGAACAGCGCGCTCACCGGACGGCCGAGCGCGCCGGACACGGGGACCCCGAGCAGCGCGGACATCGTGCGGTTCATGTCGATCACGCGCCCGTGGGCGTCGGTCGCGAGCATGCCGTCCTCGATCGCGTCGAGCAGCACTTCGCGTGCGACCGGGACCGTGTCGAGCATCCCGTGGCGCAGCGCCGACCAGCAGATCAGCGCGCCGGTCATCGCGAGCGCGAGCGGCATCGGATCCATGTCCCGCGGCGTGGCACCGAGCAGCGTCGCCGCGTTGGCCACCACCGGCGCGACCGCGGCGCCGGCCAGCGCCAGTCCCTGCGGGCGGGCGAGCGGCCCGGTGCGCGCCGCCCACATCAGCACCAGCAGCACGGCGCCGACGATCAGCAGGTAGTTGTAGGCGATCGCATACGGATGCAGCGGGCCGTAGACCACCTGCCCGACATGGGTGAGGCTGCCGGTACGTTCGAACACGATCTCGCGGATCAGCCAGCCGCGGCCCTCGTCGGTCCAGAGCAGCGCGAGGCGCAGGGTCGGGATCACGCTCAGGGCGGCCAGCACCCAGCCTCGCAGCGCTGGCATCGAGCCGGTGAACTCGAGCGCGAACCACACCACCATCACCGGGGTGAACGCGATGAACGTGTACTTCGCCTTCAGCCAGAACAGCGCCGCGTCCGGTGTCGACAGCGCCAGCAGCGCGACGGTCGCCGTCCAGCACGCCGCCGAGGCCGACACTGCCGCGAACGCGCGGCCGACGGCTTTCCGCCGCGCATGCAGACCGAAGCCCGCCATGGCGGCGAGGACGAACAGCGTCACGGTGGTCGCGAGCAGGTAGAGCACCTGCAAGTCGACGGGCGGTTTCATCTATTGTGGGGAGTCAAGTGACGCGAGCGAGCACTTAATCACGGATCTGTGTCAGCGGTCAGCAATTGAGGTCTTTCGGGTCATCCGGGCGGCTTCGAGTCCGGATTCGTGTCGCCGACTCCCGGCGTCGAATGGGAATTTTGCCCATTGTTTAGTGCCATGTCCACCGCCCGGATGCGCGCCGCTCGCAGCGCCTCTCCGATCGCTGCAGGCCCTGCGCTGCCCGATGTGCCGACCCGCGCGGCGATCGCGCCCGCATCGACCGACCGGGCCGCCCCGAGTGCGCGGCGCAGCCGCGAGCCGGGCGCCGACAGGCGGGCGGCCGGCTCGGCGGCCAGCGAGCGCGCCGCGTCGCAGGCCCGGAGCATCCCTTCGAAGCGCAGGGGCTTGCGCAGGGCATCGCAGCGCTCGAGGAGCGCGACGGCCTGCCCGGCGTCCAGCGCGTCGGCACCGCGCAGCGCGCGGCGCTCGCGTGCGGCGAGCATCGCCAAGTCGCGTCCCTCGTTGGGGGCCTTGAGCCGCTCGGCGATGCGCCGCGCGCGCTCGGCGTCGGCGGCGCTGGCGGCCGCGTCGGTGTCGGCGCCGTCGGTCGCACCGCTGCCGGTGCCGGTGCCGTTCCCCCGCGCGAATTCACCCGGCTCGAGCGCGAGCGCGGCCACCCGCACCGGCAGCGGGTCGTCGGCGGCCGCCGCGGCGTCGACGACCCGTCCGAGGCCCGCGGCGTCGGCATCCGTCGGATCGGACGGACACGTGCCGTCGGCGTCCCGAGCGAGCGCGTCGAGCTCGGGCACCAGACGGGCGAGTGCGCCGCAGGCGTGCAGCACCGCGAGCATCCGCGATGGCCGACGCTCCATCAGGCCCCGCGAGACCTCTTGCCAGACCCGCTCGGGCACCAGCGCGTCGACCTCGCCGGCCGCGACCATCGCGCGCATCAGCGCGAGGGTCTCGGACGCGACCGTGAAGCGCTCGAAGCGGGCCGCGAAGCGCGCCACCCGAAGGATGCGCACCGGGTCCTCTGCGAAGGCCTCGCTGACGTGGCGCAGCACGCCGTCCCGTAGGTCGCGCTGGCCGCCCCAGGGGTCGATGATCGTCCCGTCGGCGGCGCGCGCGATCGCGTTGATCGTCAGGTCGCGCCGGTGCAGATCGTCCTCGAGGCTGACGTCCGGCGCGCACTGCACGACGAAGCCCCGATAGCCGCGGCCGGTCTTGCGCTCGGTCCGCGCGAGCGCGTACTCCTCGTGCGTGACCGGATGCAGGAACACCGGGAAATCGCGGCCCACCGGCCGGAACCCCAGCTCGGTCATCCGCTCGGGCGTCGTGCCCACCACCACCCAATCACGGTCGTGGACGGGCAGACCGAGCAGCGCGTCGCGCACCGCGCCGCCGACCTCGTAGCACTCGAGACCGGAGACCGGCACGGTCAGCGTCGCGCGTGCGCGCGCCAGTCGTCGAATCGGGCGCCGGCGCCCGCGCCGTACAGCGAGGGGCCCATCGCGCGCAGCGACGCGGGCGCGATGCCGAGGTCCGGATCGATGGGACGCGCGCTGACGTTGTCGAGCGCCATCGAGTCGAGGTTGTCGCGCGTCATCAGCGGCTCGCCGGGCGCCCACTCCATCAGCAGCGCCATCAGCCGCGCCAGGCCCGCAGGCAGTGCGACGATCGGGCGCGGGTGCCCGCTCCAGGTGCCGGCCAGCTGCACGAGCTGGCGCAGCGTGAACACCTCGGGCCCGGCGAGCGCGCAGGTCTTGCCGGCGGTGGCGGGCGTGTCGAGCACGTTGACGATCGCCTGCGCGACGTCGCCGACCCACACCGGCTGGAAGCGCGACTCGGGCTTGGCGAGCGCGAGCACCGGCAGCACGCGCTGGATGCGGGCGAACAGGTTGATGAAGCTGTCCTCGGCGCCGAACACCACCGAGGGACGCAGGATCGTCCAGTCGAGATCGCGGGCCTGCCGGACCTTCTCCTCGCCGGCCGCCTTGGAGCGCAGGTAACGCGAGGGAAGTGTGTTCTTGCCGCCGTCGGTGACGCCGAGCGCGCTGACGTGGACCAGGCGCCGCACGCCCTGCGTGCGGCAGGCCTCGACCAGCGCGGCCGGCACGTCGACGTGGGCGCGACCGAACTGCGGGCCCCAGCGGTCGGTGCCGGTGCCGGCCTGCCCGTGCAGCACACCTACCAGGTTGATCGCCGCGTCGCAGCCCGCGGCCAGCGACGCCATCGCGCGGGGGTCGGTGGTGTCGGCCTCGACGACGTCGACCGTCGGCAGCAGGATCAGGTGCCGGGCACGCTCGCGGTGCCGGGTGGGCACGACGACGCGGCGGCCCTGCGCCGACAGCCGCGACACCACATGGGTGCCGATGAAGCCGGAGCCGCCGAGGACGAGGATGCGCGAATGAAGCATGGACGTGTGATCCCGCTCTGGGCGGCACAAGAAAAGGAGGTCGGGGGACAGACCGGTATCGGGCGGGCCGCAGGACGGCCCGTCCCCGACATCGTAGCGCGAAGCGGTGCGGCGGCCCGTGTCGACCGTGCGGGCGACCTCGGCGGGCGCCGACCGCGGTCAGTCGCCGCCGGGGGAGGCGGTCGCGGTGACGCTCGGGCCCGGCTGCACCTCGCCGAGCAGCGCCTTGAGCGACTGCGGCTCGCCAGTGAACAGCGCCGCGTACCAGACCGCGTTGGACAGCACGTGCTTGACGTAGCCGCGGGTCTCGTTGAACGGCACGATCTCGGCGAAGACCGCGCCCTCGACCGACCGCGGCAGCGTGCCGCGCCACGAGCGCGGCCGGCCCGGGCCTGCGTTGTAGGCGGCCGACGCGAGCACCGGCGAGCGGTCGAGGTCGTCGTACACCGTCTTGAGGTAGAAGCTGCCGAACTGCAGGTTGGTGTCGAGCTCGGTGATCTGCGAGGGAACGAAGTCGCGCACGCCCATCTTCTTCGCGATCCATTTCGCGGTGGCCGGCATGATCTGCATCAGGCCCGACGCGCCGACCGATGAGCGCGCGTCGTTCACGAAGCGCGACTCCTGGCGGATCAGCCCGTAGATCCAGGCGGCATCCAGGCCCTGCGAGCGCGCGATCGGGCGCAGGCGCTCGGAGAACGGAGCGGGGTAGCGCAGCGCGTAGTCGTGCTCGCTGCGGGTGCGGTCGGCGGCATTGACCGTCCGGTCGAGCAGCCCGAGGCGCCGGGCGGTCTCGGCGGCTGCGAGCAGCTGGCGGTCTCCCAGGCCGCGCATGGTGAAGTTCCATTCGCGATTGCCCTCGACGCGCAGCCCGAGCTCGTAGAACTTGAGCGCCCGCGCGATGCCGGGCATGGCGCGCGCATCGGCGAGCTCGGCCTCGCCGGGCGGCACGGCGGCCGGCGGCAGCACGAGCTTCAGGCCCAGCTCCTCGCCGGCGAGCTGCGAGTAGAAGTCGGCCCGGCCGGCGATCGAGGTGTAGAGCACGCGCGCCTGGTGCATCGACTCGGGGCGCGCGGTGTCGGTGGCCAGGGCCCGTGCGAGCCAGTAGGTCCAGGTCGGGTCGGCGCGACCGGCCTCGCTCATGCGCTCGATCGTCGTGCGCACCGCCGGCCAGTCGCCGGCGCGCAACGCCGCGCGGGTGATCCAGGCCAGGGTCTCGTCGGTCGCACGCGCGCCGCGGGCCTGGCGGGCCCATTCGTTCGATTCGGGCAGCAGCCGGCGCATGCCGCCGGCGGCGATCTGCGACCAGACGAAGCTGCGGTCTGCGGCCCGCAGCTTCG
>JBIIPQ010000278.1:0-5829 GCA_044342535.1 Burkholderiaceae bacterium | reverse complement strand
CGCGCGCGCCCGCCACCGCAGCCCGGCGGTCGAGCGCACCGTGCTCGACTGGCTGGCCGGGCGGCGCTTTCCGCACGACCTGATCTGGACCCATCCGGACGTGGTCGCGCCGCGGCCCGCGCCGTGAGCGCCGTGCCCGCCTCGCCTCCGGGAGCGCCGGCCGCAGGACCCGCGCCCGGTGCGCGGCGCGTCGTCGTCGGCCTGTCCGGCGGCGTCGATTCGGCCGTCTCGGCCTGGCTGCTCAAGGAGCAGGGCTGGGAGGTGGTCGGCCTCTTCATGAAGAACTGGGAGGACGACGACGACGCCGAGTACTGCTCGACGCGCCAGGACTGGCTCGACGCGGCCAGCGTGGCCGACGTGGTCGGCATCGACATCGAGGCGGTGAACTTCGCCGCCGAGTACCGCGAGCGTGTCTTCGCCGACTTCCTGCGCGAGTACTCGGCCGGGCGCACGCCGAACCCCGACGTGCTGTGCAACGCCGAGATCAAGTTCAAGGCGTTTCTCGACCATGCGATGCGCATGGGCGCCTCGTGCATCGCGACCGGTCACTACGCGCGGGTCCGCCGGATCCCGGACGCCGACGCCGAGGGCGGGCTGCGCCACGAGCTGCTGCGCGGGCTGGACGTTTCCAAGGACCAAAGCTACTTCCTGCATCGGCTGACACAGGCGCAGCTCGCGCGCGCGATGTTCCCGGTGGGCGAGCTGCCCAAGACCGAGGTCCGCGCGATCGCCGCGCGCATCGGCCTGCCGGTCGCCGCGAAGAAGGATTCGACCGGCATCTGCTTCATCGGCGAGCGGCCGTTCCGGGAGTTCCTGAACCGCTACCTGCCGAGCGCACCGGGTCCGATCCTGACCGACGACGGCCGGCGCGTCGGCGAGCATGTCGGGCTCGCGTTCTACACGCTCGGGCAGAGGAAGGGCATCGGCGTCGGCGGCCAGAAGGCCGGCAGCGGCGAGGCCTGGTACGTGGCGCGCAAGGACATGGCGGCCAACACCCTGTACGTCGTGCAGGGCCACGACCATCCGTGGCTGCAGGCCGACCGGCTGCATGCCGATGACGCGCACTGGATCGCCGGGGCGCCGCCCGCCGACGACGCGGCGCTCGGCGCCAAGACCCGCTACCGGCAGTCCGATGCGCCATGTCGGCTGCGGTCAGATCCGCGCGAGTCGGGGGCCTTCGAGCTTGCGTTCGATGCGCCGCAGTGGGCGGTGACGCCGGGGCAGTCGGCGGTGCTGTACCGAGGCGAGGTGTGCCTGGGCGGCGGCATGATCGCGTCGTCGAGCCTGGCGCGGGGTGTCGTGGCCTGAGAAGCCACGGCTTCCGAGATGGCGCATCCGAAGGGTTTCCCGGGGCATCGGCGCAGGGAACGGCTGAGCTACACTGCGCCAACTTCGCTGACCGGGGGCGCAAGCCGATGACCCGCTTCCTGCGCTACGCGACCCTCGTGGCCGTCGTCGCGGCGACGCCGCTGCTGCTCTACCTGTGGCGCCAGGGCGTGCTGTCCGGCTGGTGGTCGCTGATCAGCGGCGCGCTGGCCGCGGTCGGCATCGTCGACTTGCTGCAGACCCGGCATGCGGTGCTGCGCAACTATCCCATTCTCGGCCACGCCCGGTTCCTCTTCGAGACGATCCGGCCGGAGATCCGCCAGTACCTGATCGAGTCCGACACCGACGCCGTGCCGTTCTCGCGCCAGCAACGCGCGATCGTCTACCAGCGCGCCAAGCAGGACCTCGACAAGCGGCCGTTCGGCACGCAGCTCGACGCCTATGCCGCCGGCTACGAGTGGATCAACCACTCGATTGCGCCGACGCCGGTGCCGTCGCACGACTTTCGCCTCGCGATCGGCGGGCCGGCGTGCACGCGGCCGTACGACGCGTCGGTGTTCAACATCTCGGCGATGAGCTTCGGCTCGCTGTCGGCCAACGCGATCCGCGCGCTGAACCAGGGGGCGAAGCGAGGCCGGTTCGCGCACGATACCGGCGAGGGCTCGATCTCGGCCTATCACCGCGAGCACGGCGGCGACCTGATCTGGGAGATCGGCTCGGGCTACTTCGGCTGCCGCGACGCCCAGGGTCGCTTCGACACCGAGCGCTTCGTCGAGAACGCCTGCGCCGATCAGGTCCGGATGATCGAGATCAAGCTGTCGCAGGGCGCCAAGCCCGGCCACGGCGGCGTGCTGCCCGGTCCGAAGGTCACCCCCGAGATCGCCGCGGCGCGCGGCGTGCCCGTCTGGGTCGACTGCGTGTCGCCGGCCTCGCACTCGGCCTTCGACACGCCGATCGGCCTGCTGCGCTTCGTCGACCGGCTGCGCACGCTGTCGGGCGGCAAGCCGACCGGCTTCAAGCTCGCGATCGGCCATCCGTGGGAGTGGTTCGCGATCGCCAAGGCGATGCACGAGACCGGCATCACGCCCGACTTCATCGTGGTCGACGGCAAGGAGGGCGGCACGGGGGCCGCGCCCGCCGAGTTCATCGACCGGGTCGGCACGCCGATGCAGGAGGCGCTGATGCTGGTCCACAACACGCTGATCGGGCTCGGCCTGCGCGATCGGATCCGGATCGGCGCGGCTGGCAAGCTCACCAGCGCGTTCGATGTGGCGCGCACCCTGGCGCTGGGCGCCGACTGGTGCAACAGCGCGCGCGGCTTCATGTTCGCGCTCGGCTGCATCCAGGCGATGAGCTGCCACACCGGCCGCTGCCCGACCGGCGTCACCACGCAGGATCCGGTGCGCCAGCGGGCGCTGGTGGTGCCCGACAAGGCCGAGCGGGTCTTCAACTTCCACCAGAACACGCTCAAGGCGCTGGCCGAGCTGGTGGCGGCCGCGGGCCTGACGCATCCCTCGCAGCTGCGTGCGCACCACATCGTGCGGCGGGTCAGCGGGCACGAGATCCGGCTGCTGTCGACGCTGTACCCGACGCTGCAGCCGGGCGAGCTGCTCGACGGCGACGCGGATGCACCGGTCTACCGGATGTTCTGGTCGCGTGCGCGCCCGGACTCGTTCGCGCCGGCGGCGTGAGTCACCGGGCCCGGGTCAGGCCGGAGAAGGCGCCGTCTCGGCGAACGAGGGCCGCGCGAACAGCTTGACCGCCTGCTTGGCGAGGTTGGGGTGGCGCTCGCGCCAGTCGATCTGCGGGAAGCGAAAGTCGAGGTAGCCGAGCGCGCAGCCCATCGCGATGTCGGCCAGCGAGTACTTGCCTTCGCAGCAGAACGGCTTGTCGCCGAGACCGCTGGACATCGTGACGAGGGTCGCGTCGATCTTGCCCATCTGGCGCTCGATCCAGTCGGGACTGCGCTGCGCCGGGTCGCTGCGGTTGGCCTCGAGGCGCGCGAGGACGGCGGCGTCGAGCAGGCCGTCGCACAGCGCCTCCCAGCAGCGCACCTCGACACGCGAGCGCCCCGAGGGCGGGATCAGCCGGGCGATCGGGGTGACGGTATCGAGGTATTCGGCGATCACGCGGGAATCGAACACCGCGGCGCCGTCGTCGGTGATCAGCGTCGGCACCTTGCCCAGCGGATTCGCCTGTCCGATCGTGGTCGTGGGCGACCAAACGTCCTCGCGCTCGAAGCGATAGTCGATCTTCTTCTCGGCGAGCACGACCCGCACCTTGCGGACGTACGGGCTGCCGACGGATCCGATCAGCTTCATTGGATGGCTCGACAGTGACTGGCCGGCCACTATATCGCACGCGGGTGCGGGTGCTAGGATCGCGGCCTCATGAGCGCAACGCCCCCCGCCCCCCTGTCCGCGCCGGCCTCCGCCGCCTTCGAACTCGACGCGCTGTCGCCGCTGGACGGCCGCTACGCGTCCCGCGTGGCCGCGCTGCGGCCGCTGCTGTCAGAGTCCGCCTTCGTCCGCCATCGGGTGACCGTCGAGGTCGAGTGGCTGATCGCGCTGTCCGACCTCGGCCTGCCGGAGCTGCCGCGTTTCTCGCCGGGGGCGCGCGAGCGTCTGCGGACAGTGGCCGCCGGGTTCGGTGCGGCCGATGCGGCACGGGTCAAGGCGATCGAGGCGGTCACCAACCACGACGTCAAGGCGGTCGAGTACTTCCTCAAGGAGCGCGTGGCCGGCGACGCCGAGCTCGAGCGGGCCTCGGAGTTCATCCACTTCGCCTGCACGTCCGAAGACATCAACAACACCTCGCACGCGATGATGTACACCGCCGCGCGCGACACCGTGCTGCTGCCGGCGCTCGACGCGGTCGTCGACACGCTGCGCACGATGGCGCATGCGCACGCCGCGCTGCCGATGCTCTCGCGCACCCATGGACAGCCGGCGACGCCGACCACCCTCGGCAAGGAACTCGCCAACGTCGTGGCCCGACTCAAGGGCGCCCGCGAGCGGATCGCGGCGGTCCGTCCGACCGCCAAGATGAACGGCGCGGTCGGCAACTTCAACGCGCACCTGTCGGCCTATCCGGAGGTCGACTGGGAGGCGTTCTCGCGCGGCGTCGTCGAGGGGCCGCTGGGGCTCGCCTTCAACCCGTGGACGATCCAGATCGAGCCGCACGACTGGATGGCCGAGCTCTTCGACGCCCTCGCGCGCACCAACACCATCCTCGTCGACCTGGACCGCGACGTGTGGGGCTACATCTCGGTGGGCTACTTCAAGCAGCGCACAAAGGCCGGCGAGATCGGCTCGTCGACGATGCCGCACAAGGTCAACCCGATCGACTTCGAGAACTCCGAAGGCAACCTCGGGATCGCGAATGCGCTGCTGCGCCACCTGGCCGACAAGCTGCCGGTGTCGCGCTGGCAGCGCGACCTGACCGACTCCACGGTGCTGCGCAACGTCGGCAACGCCTTCGGCCACACGCTGCTCGCCTGGGACGCCTGCCTGCGCGGCCTGAAGAAGCTCGAGGTCAACCCGCAACGGCTGGCCGAGGACCTCGACGGCTGCTGGGAGGTGCTCGCCGAGCCGGTGCAGACGGTGATGCGGCGCTACGGCGTGCCGAACCCGTACGAGCAGCTCAAGGAACTGACCCGCGGCAAGGGCATCACCGCCGAGGCGCTGGCCGGATTCGTCGATCGGCTCGACATCCCGGACGACGCGAAGGCGCGCCTGCGCGCGCTGACGCCGGCCTCGTACATCGGCAAGGCCGCGGAGCTGGCCCGCCGGGTCTGAGCGGGCGACCGCGGAGCGGCCCGCCCCGTGCGGACCGGGTCAGATGGAAGCCGATTTCATGCGGCGCGACGCGAGCCTCGCAGCGCTGATATGATCGTTCGCGTTAGGACTGTTGTGGTCCGAACCGTCCGAGTCCGGCTCAACCGGCGCCGGGCGTCCCACCGGTCACTCACGGAGATCCGATGAAACGCACCCTCGCCGCTGCGGCCGTCCTCGCCGCCCTCGCGCCTTTCGCCGCCCAGGCCCAGTTCGCCAAGCCGGAAGACGCGATCAAGTACCGCCAGTCCGCCTACTCGCTGCTCGGCGCCCACTTCGGCCGCATCGGCGCGATGGTGAACGGGCGCATCCCCTACGACGCGAAGATCGCCGGCGAGAACGCCGCGCTGCTCGCCACGCTGTCGAAGCTGCCGGGCGCCGCCTTCCCTGCCGGATCCGAGGCCGGCGGCACGCCGCCGACCCGCGCGAAGGCCGAGATCTGGAAGGACACCGCGAAGTTCCAGGCCGCCTACGACAAGATGGTCACCGAGATCGCCAAGCTGCCGGCCGCCGCCGGCGACGCGGGCACGCTCAAGACCGCGTTCGGCGCGGCCGCCGCGACCTGCAAGGGCTGCCACGACGACTTCCGTCGCGACTGATCCGCAGGGCACCGCGCGCCCCGCGTGAGAACCTGCGCGCCTTCCAACGCGGACCCGAGAGACGAGGCATG
>JBIIPQ010000056.1:0-17002 GCA_044342535.1 Burkholderiaceae bacterium | reverse complement strand
GCGCGGCGCCGACCTCGACAGCCCGAAGCTCGCCGCGCGCCTGTCGGCCTGGCAGCGCGACGCGCGTCCGGTCGCCCTCGTGATCGGCGGCCCCGACGGCATCGACCCGGATCTCAAGGCCCAGGCCGACGAGTCGCTTCGGCTGTCGTCGATGACGCTGCCGCACGCGCTGGTGCGCGTGCTGCTCGCCGAGCAGCTGTACCGCGCGTGGACGATCACGGGCGGGCATCCGTACCACCGCGAATGAGCCGCCCGGCCCGTCGCGCGGCCCTCCTCCCGACCGTCCCCCCGCCACGCGGGCGCGGCACCGCCGCAGGCCTACGATGACGCCCACGACTCCGACCACGACTGCGACCGCGATCCCGACGACGATTCCGACGACGATTCCGACGACGATTCCGACGACGATTGCGACCGACCTCCCCGCCTCGCCCTTCGTGTGGCTCGCCTCGCAAAGCCCCCGCCGCCAGGCGCTGCTCGAGCAGATCGGGCTGCGCTTCGCGCTGCTGCTCGCCGGCCCCGAGGAGGATGCCGAGGCGCTCGAGGCGCTGCGGGTCGGCGAGTCGCCCACGCAGTACGTCGAGCGGGTCGTGCTCGCCAAGGCACAGGCCGCCCGCGAGCGGCTCGCGGCACGCGCGCTGCCCGCCGCCCCGATCCTGGTGGCCGACACCACCGTCGCGGTCGGCGGGACGATCCTCGGCAAGCCGGCCGACGACGCCGACGCGCGGCGCATGCTGCGGCTGCTGTCGGGACGCGGGCACCGCGTGCTGACCGCGCTCGCGGTGGTGCGCGGTGCGCGCATCGAGCACCTCGTGCAGGTGTCGCGGGTGCGCTTCGCGCGGCTCTCCGACGCCGAGGTCGACGCCTACGTCACCAGCGGCGAGCCCCGCGGAAAGGCCGGCGGCTATGCGATCCAGGGCCGCGCCGCGGCCTTCGTGAGGCGGATCGAGGGCAGTCACTCCGGTATCATGGGCCTCCCCCTCCATGAGACCGCGACACTGCTGCGCCCGGAGCTGACGGCGACGCAGCGTGCCGGGACCGTGCCACAGACGACGCCGAGCCCCGCCCCGGACGACGCCCGATGACCGAAGACATCCTGGTGAACGTCACGCCCTTCGAGGCGCGCGTGGCGCTGGTGCAGCAGGGGTCGGTGCAGGAGCTGCACCTCGAGCGCGTCGCCACGCGCGGGCTGGTCGGCAACGTCTACCTCGGGCGCGTGGCACGCGTGCTCCCTGGCATGCAGTCCGCGTTCATCGACATCGGCCTCGACCGAGCGGCTTTCCTGCACGTCGCCGACCTGTGGCAGACGCGCGGCAGCGAGCGCCCCGCCCCGATCGAGAAGCTGCTCTACGAGAGCCAGCCGCTGCTCGTGCAGGTGATCAAGGACCCGATCGGCACCAAGGGCGCGCGCCTGTCGACCCAGATCAGCATCGCGGGCCGCCTGCTCGTCTACCTGCCGCAGGACCCGCACATCGGCGTCTCGCAGCGCATCGGCAGCGAGGCCGAGCGCGCCGCGCTGCGCGGCAAGATCGAGCGCCTGATGCATTCGGACGAGACCGGCGGCTTCATCATCCGCACGATGGCCGAGGATGCCGACGAGCCCTCGCTGCTCGCCGACATCGGCTACCTGCGCACGCGCTGGAAGCAGATCCTCGAGGGCAGCAAGACCCACACCGCGCCGGCGCTGCTCTACCAGGAGCTGAGCCTCATCCAGCGGGTGCTGCGCGACATCGCCGGCGAGCAGACCAGCGGCGTGATCGTCGACGCGCCGGACGCACTCGAGGCGCTGCAGGCCTTCGCCGGCGTCTACATGCCCTCGCTGCTGCCCAAGCTCAGGCGCTACGGCGGCGAGCGCCCGCTCTTCGACCTGCACGGCGTCGAGGAGGAGCTCGAGCGCGCGCTCGCGCGCCGCGTCGACCTGAAGTCCGGCGGCTACCTGATCATCGACCAGACCGAGGCGATGACGACGATCGACGTCAACACCGGCGGCTACGTCGGTGGCCGCAACTTCGACGACACCATCTTCCGTACCAACCTCGAGGCCGCCCATGCCATCGCCCGTCAGCTGCGCGTGCGCAACCTCGGCGGCATCATCATCATCGACTTCATCGACATGGGCAGCGCCGAGCACCGGGAGGCGGTGCTGACCGAGCTGCGTCGTGCGCTCGCGCGCGACCGAACCAAGTCCTCGGTCAACGGCTTCACCTCCCTCGGGCTGGTGGAGATGACCCGCAAGCGCACGCGCGAGTCACTGGCCCACGTGCTGTGCGAGCCCTGTGCGACCTGCGGCGGCAAGGGTGACACCAAGACCGCGCGCACCGTCGCCTACGGCATCATGCGCGAGATCCAGCGCGAGGCCCGCCAGTTCAACCCGCGCGAGTTCCGCATCCTTGCTTCGCAGTCGGTGATCGACCTGTTCCTGGAGGAGGAGTCGCAGCACCTCGCGGCGGTGGGCGACCAGATCGGAAAGCCGATCTCGCTGCAGGTCGAGGGGCTTTACTCGCAGGAGCAGTACGACATTGTGCTGATGTGAGGCGCGCCGGCGCGAGCCGGAATGCGCTCGAGCGGCTCCTCCGAGGCTTCCCTCCGGCGCCCGACCGAAGTCTGCGGTACGCAGCCGATCTTCGGCGCGACCGACTCGACAGCCGCCCACAGCGACGGATGCTCCCCGCAGCGATCATGCACCAGCCGCACGGCCCGCTCACGGACCTCAGGTGAGAACTTGTTCGTCTTCTTCATGGCTCGCAGCAGCCCGAAGCAGACGATGCGCGTCTCGCCGTAGTCCCCGCGGTCGTCCTAGACATCGAACGTCGCGGCGGCAAACACCAGCGCTGCGTCCTTGCCGTCGGGTCCACGCTCGGCGAGCGTTGCGGCTCACTTGCTTGGATCGAAGGTCACTGTCACCGCGTTATTGCAACTACATCAACGTGGGACAGCAACCCTCTCGGGCGGTGCAGGCCGCTCTTGGCGAGACTCAATGCTGACGTTGAACGGCGGCTTGTACGGGCCGTGCGCGGATCATGTGAAGGCCGCGGAGCGCCGGCCCGTGCAAGCTGTCCGCTCCAACTTTAGGTTAGGCACGCGACCGCCTGCGCAAGCTAAGCAGCTTGCAGCAGAAACTCGACCTTCACCGCGTCGTACGGAAACACAATCTCACCGGTGTCAGTGCGATCAAGGACACCGGCAGTCAGCAGCGCCGTAATGTCGCTGTGGACTGCCTTGACGTCTCGATCGACGCGCCGGGCCGCCTCGCGAATCGAAACAGGTCCTGCGCCGCACAGGACTTTCAACAACTCCCAGCGCTTTGCGGTCAACACCTTCCAAAGGAGCTCGGGCGTTGCGAAACCGATCCGAGCAGAACGCTCGGACTTACCAGTCCGCCACGCCTTGGAGAACTCTGCCAGCGCGCTACTGGGGTCACGCACTTCAAGGGTCACTGTTTTCAAGGTTCCACCTCGCAATATCTCGCTCAAACGCAGCAAGCAACGCCTCCGGCGCGGTGAAGGAATAGTCCGACTCCCGGGTCCCGAAATGCCGATGGTCGCCCTTTCCGACTTCGTTGTCGTAGCGCACGACACAGACACCGTTCACGACATACGCCAATCGGTACTTGAACGCATGATTCGAACCTGCTATCGGAGAAGGCACCTTCCAAAGCACCAACTCGGCGAACGCGTTCTCGGCATAGACGATACGAGTCCGCGCGACGAGAGCTGCCTTCATGTTGGAAATGATGACAACATCTATACCCGTTGTCAATTACACCAACGGTCGAGCGCGGCTGGCAGCTGAAATGGATCTCGGCGTCACCGTGATGGGTGCTTCGATCGATCTCTTCGTAGCTGGCCATCGGCTCGTCCTGCGGCGGTCGGGCTGATGGTTCAATCATCGATCAGCTGGGGATCTGTTCACAGCCTCAACGCTGACGTTGAACGGCGGCTTGCACGGGTCGGCACGGAGCGGACGATTCAAAGGCCGCGGAGCGCCGGCCCGTGCAAGCCGTCAGCTCCTACATTAGGTGCTTGTTTCTCATGCTGATTGACGGCGTGATTCTCGAAGCGAAGTGCCCCTCACAGCCGAGGGCGGTCGGGGCGAATCGAGCCGTCATCGCCGCCTCCTGCTCCGGGTCGGTCGGGACGCAGGTGGTTGCATCTGCCGGACGTTCCCGCGGGAACGTGTCGCCGAAAGTCGTAGTCCATTGGACGGGTATCGCCGTCCCGGAAACGCGGAGTTCCTCGCGGCGGCATCTGTCCGCCCCGGTCGCGGCTTGTTTTACTCGGTCGCGCGGGGCTGGGTCGCTCGGCGCGTTTCGTCTGGCGCAGTCGCGGCCCGAGCCGTGGACGCACCTAACCAATTGCTGCAGCCGACGCTTGACCCCGTCGCCTGTCCGCTTCCGCGGCCAGTCGCCGGCATCAAGCGCGGCTGAGCGCCATCGTTAAGTTAGACCCCCCCCGTGACACGGCGCACTTTTCGGCTGACGTATTGCTTTAGCACCCCGTCGATACGCGACTGCCAGCCCTCACCTGTTGCCTTGAAGTATTCGAGTACCTCAGGGCTATAGCGGATGGAAACCAGCTGCTTTCTGTTAGGTGACGGCGGCCTACCGCGGACGGCTCGAATCGGAATCATCGCAGCCAACTGCTTGGGCGTGAGCGGCTGTGCGTCCGGATCACTCTTCAAAGCAGCCGTGATCGCCCTGTCTTCTGCGACCGTGGGCACCTTGATTGCTAGACGTCTAGATGGCTTGGACATAGTGCTTTACCTCGCGTCGGTTAGCACGCCGGATACTGATGATCCGCCTGACTTTGCCGCGATCAACGAATGCCACGAAGTACAAGATTCCTGTCTTCGGAGCGAGCGCGATCATGCGCGTCTCGCCGTAGTCGGCCCGGTCATCGACCCATACCAGCGCATCATCGAAAGGCGCATTGGGCTGGTGATGCCTGAAAATGCTAAAAAGTTGCTTGAATCACCACCCTGACCCACCACACCCTCACCCCGCGTCCATGCGTCTGCTCCAGTACAAGAACCTGAACCTGCGCCGCGTCAAGCCCGCGTTCGACAAGGTCAAGGCCGCGATCGAGGCCGGCGATTTCCGCTCGGCCGATGTCAAGAAGCTGCATGCCGGGCCGTACTACCGCGCAAAGCTCGATTACGCCAATCGGCTGCTGCTGCAGTTCGCACGTATTGACCGGCCCGCAGAGGACGGCGGCGCAGAGACCGTCTGCCTGGCGCTCGAGGTCATCGAGAACCATGCGTACGAGCGCTCGCGCTTCCTGCGTGGTGCCGCGGTGGACGAAGCCCGCATCGAGCGTGACCCGGCCGCAAACGCGACGGCGCCCACGCTGGCCCACGACGCGACGCCCTTGCGCTGGCTGGGCTCGGGCCGCACACATTTTGAACTGCTCGACAAGCCCATCGTCTTCGACGACGCGCAGGACGAGGCCTTCCGGCATCCGGCACCGCTGGTGATCATCGGTTCCGCTGGCTCGGGCAAGACTGCGGTCACGCTGGCGCGGCTGCGCGAGGCGGAGGGTCGGGTGCTGTACGTCACGCTGTCGGCCTACCTCGCCCAGAGCGCCCGCATGCTGCACGCCGCGCTGGGCTTCGAGAATCCGAAGCAGGAGGTCGACTTCCTGAGCTTGCGCGAGCTGCTGGAGACGCTGCGTGTGCCGCCGGGCCGCGAGGTGACGCTCCCCATGTTCGCCGCCTGGTGCGAGCGCCATCGCGCAACGCTGCGGCTGCTGGGCAACCTGGATGCGCAGGCGCTGTTCGAAGAGTTCCGCGGTGTCATCGGCGCGCAGCCGGCGGGCCCTCTGTCGCTGGCTGACTACCTCGCCCTGGGCGCGCGCCAAAGCCTGCTGAACACGGCGCAGCGTGAACTGGCCCACGGGCTGTTCCAGCGCTACCGCGCCTGGCTGGCCGAGACCGCCCTGCATGACAGCAACCTGGTGGCACACGAGTGGCGCACGCAGATTGCGCACACGCTGCCGCCGGTCTACGACTTCGTCGTGATCGACGAGGTGCAGGACCTCACACCCGTGCAGCTCGCGTTGGTGCTGGCGATGCTCAAGACGCCGGGTCAGTTCATCCTGTGCGGCGACAGCCACCAGATCGTGCACCCCAACTTCTTCAGCTGGGCAGCGCTCAAGAGCCTGTTCTGGGAAGGGCTGGCCGGCGACGCGGCACAGCGCCAGCCGTTGAAGCTGCTGCAGGCCAACTTCCGCAACACCCGCGCGGTGACCTTGCTCTCGAACCGGCTGCTCAAGATCAAGCACGCCCGCTTCGGGTCGGTGGACCGCGAGAGCAACTTCCTCGTGCGCAGCACCTCGGCGGTGGCAGGCGAGGTGCGCCTGCTCGACGCGAAGGACAAGACGCTGGCGCAGCTCGATGCGGCAACCCGGCAATCGACGCGGCACGCCGTCATCGTGCTGCGCGACGAAGACAAGCCCGCCGCGCGCCAGGTCTTCAACACGCCGCTGGTCTTCAGCGTGCACGAAGCCAAGGGCCTGGAGTATCCGCATGTGCTGCTCTTCGGGCTGGTCAGCAGCCAGCGCCAGGCCTATGCCGAGGTGTGCGAGGGCGTGCTCGATGCCGACCTGCACGGCGACGAACTCGACTACCGCCGTGGCCGCGACAAGGCCGACAAGTCGCTGGATCTGTACAAGTTCCAGGTCAACGCACTGTACGTGGCGATGACGCGCGCGGTGGAGACACTGACGCTGTTGGAACAGGACACCGGTCACCCACTGCTGGGCCTGCTGGGCCTGCAGGTGGGTGAGGCGCAGGCTCAGACGGTGAGCAAGTCGAGCCAGGACGAGTGGGCCCAGGAAGCACGCCGGCTGGAGTTGCAAGGCAAGGCGGAACAGGCTCAGGCCATCCGCGACACCTTCCTGAAGCACCAGCCTGTGCCGTGGACGCCGTGGAGCCGCGCGTTGATCGAAACGCTCGCACCCAAGGCGCTGGACCCGAAGGACCCCAGCAGCAAGCCGCGGCAGGCCGTGTTCGACTACGCGCTCTGGCATGGCCAGCACGAGTGGATGCAACAGCTTGGCGAGGCCGGCTTCGCCCCGGCGCGCGACCTGATGGACGAGAAACGGTTCGCCGGCGCCGGTACGCTGCTACCCCCGCGCCACGGCTTCGAAGGCCCGTGGCTGGCACGCGAAGCACTCGTTCGTCGTACGGTGGCCGCCGCACATCAGCGCCGACTTCAACCCTACCAGGCCAAGAACTTCAAGGACATCCTGCGCGCCGTCGACACCTACGGCCCGGATCACGCCACGCCAGTGGGCACCACGCCGCTGATGCTGGCCGCGATGGCCGGCAATGGGCCTCTGGTGGAGGCGCTGCTGGCCAAGGGCGCCGATCCGGCGCGCCGCGACGAGTTCGGCCACTCCGCCTGGGACAGTGCCGTCGCCCGCGCGATGCGCGAGGCAGCGTTCGCCGGCAGCGGGCTGCCGGCGCTGTTCGAACTGCTCGCACCAGCGGCCCTGGACGTTCAGACCGACGGCCGTCTGGTGCGCCTGGAACGCCATCAAGGCGAGTACTGGCTGATGACGCTGATGCTGGCCGGACTGAAGACGCAGTGGTCGCAGTGCGTCACGCGGCGACTGGACCCGTACCGGTACCTGTCCGGCTTCTTCGCCGATCCGCTGCACGACGTGCTGCAGGAGCTGCCGCCCTGGCTGTGGCCCGAGCCGCGGCGCAAGCGCACCTACATCAACCAGGTGCTGGCCCGCGCCGAAGTGCACAGCAGTTACCAGCCGGCGCGGCGCCTTTGGGTGCGCACGAAGAACGGCCACTACTTTCCAAACCCGCAGATGCAGCTGCGCGATGGCGAGGGCTGGCAGCCGGTCTACGACCGGCTGGCGCTCGAGTGGATCGACCGCGGCTGTGGCCGAGAGATCGACCACCGGCCGCGGCCGGCGGAGTCGATCCAGTGGGTGCGCGAGGCGCTGGAACGCGCCGCGAAGCCCGAGCCGCCGCAGACTGACCCGGACGAACGGCGGCGGGTGCTCTGAGGCGGGTGCCCCGCCCGCCGGCGGACCGAAAGACGCCGAGGCAGACCTGCGAGGTCCGGTGCGATCCGATCGACCCACGCGCCCCTGTGGATGTGATGCACGCATCCCGCCTCCTGCCTCGAACGCTTCTCTGCGACGCCCGCCTGAGCGACACTGTCCGGACGCGATCGACGGACGATGGGCCACGATGCCCGCCCCGGCCCGGACACGGAGGAATACGCGGCATGGCCGACCTGAGTCACCTGAGCCTGCTCGACGGTGCGTTCCTGCACCTCGAAAGCCCTGAGATGCCGATGCACGTCGGCAGCCTGGCCCTCTTCGAGGCGCCGCCCCCCGAACGCGGCCCCTGGCTCGACGCGGTGCGAGCGCACGTGCTCTCGCGCATGCACCTGGCGCCGGTGTTCACACGCAAGCTCGCGCTGATGCCCTTCGACCTCGCCAATCCGGTGTGGATCCGCGACGACGACATCGACATCGACTATCACATCCGCCACACGGTACTGCCCCGTCCCGGCACCATGGCGCAGCTCGAGGCACTGGCCGCACGGCTGCACTCGAGCTTGCTCGACCGCAGCCGCCCGCTCTGGGAGTTCTACGTCATCGAGGGGCTGGAGGACGGGCGCATCGGCTTCTACTCCAAGGTCCACCATGCGGCGGTCGACGGCCAGGCGGCGGTCGCGATGGCCAACAGCGTGTTCGATCTCACGCCCGAGCCGCGGCGCGTCAAGCCGCCGCGCGCGCCGCGTACGCACCGTTACCAGCTCGGCGTGGCCGAGCTGCTGGGGGCGGCGCTCGGCAACCAGCTCGACCAGATGGTGCGCTTCGCGAAGCTGATGCCGCCGCTGGCGGGTGCGGCCCTCGGCACGGCACGCACCGTGATCACGACGCGCCTGCGCCGGGGGCGCGGCGCCGCGAAGGCGGCGGTCGGCACGCGCCTGAAGCTCGCGCCGGTGACGCCGTTCAACACGTCGATCACCAACCAGCGCGCCTTCGCCTGTGCGTCGCTGCCGCTGGCGGAGGTCAAGTCGATCGGCCGCACGCTCGACGCGTCGATCAACGACATGGTGCTGTGGCTGTGCGCGACCGCGCTGCGCGAGTACCTCAAGGATGGCCGCGAGCTGCCCGACCGCACGCTGGTGGCAGGCGTGCCGATCTCGCTGCGCGCCGAGGGCGATACCTCGAGCAACAACCAGGTGTCGGGCACGCTGATCGACCTGGCCACCCAGGTGGCCGACCCGATGGCGCGGCTCGACGCGATCCGTGCGGCCACGCGCGCGATGAAGGCCGAGATGGGCGTGTTCCGCGACCTGCTGCCGACCGACTTCCCGTCGCTCGGCTCGCCCTGGCTGCTGTCGGGGCTGGCATCGCTGTATGGCCGCTCGCGGATGGCGCACCGGCTGCGCGTCGCCAACGTGGTGATCTCCAACGTGCCGGGCCCGCAGGTGCCGCTGTACCTCGCCGGCGCGCGGATGACCGGCATGTACCCGCTGTCGATCGTCGTGCACGGCATCGGCCTGAACATCACCGTGCAGAGCTACATGGGGCAGCTGTGCTTCGGGCTGATCGCCTGCCGGCGAGCGGCACCCGACGTGCACGACCTGACCGAGCGGCTGCACGGCGCGCTGGGCGCGCTGCGAACGCTCGAGGCCTCGGTCACGGCGGCGCGCGACGAGGCGTCGGCCAGCGCCGAGGCGATGGCGGCCGAGGCGATCGCGTCGGCGGCGGCCTCGGCCGGGGTCTCGGCCGCGCCGGCGCGAGCACGGACACGCAAGGCGCCGGAGGCCCGGGCGGCCCGGGCGGCCCGAACGGCTCCGGCGGCTCCGGCGGCTCCGGCGGCTCCGGCGGCTCCGGCGGCTCCGGCGGCCCGCCGGCGGCGTACGCCCGCCGCCTGAGGGGCAGCGTGCGGCGCACGGCGCAGCCGGACGATCGCGGGCTTGCCCTGGGCCCGTGTCTTGCCCGGAACGCCGTGTGCCCGCCTCGGCCGGCGGCGCTCGCAGCCCGGTGCGCCGCGCCCATCGACTTCACGCGTGCGGCCTCGTGCCGGCCCGCGTCCTGCTGGAGACATGCCCGATGATCCCCGACCTTCCGATCGACGACGACGCGATGCGGCCCGGATGGCTGCGCCTCGCCCTCGAGGGCCGCGTGCCGCTCGAAGCCGCGGCCCTCGTCGCCGCGCTGCCGCTGCTGGCCGCCTCGCCGCGCGGCGACGGCCATCCGGTGCTGGTGTTCCCCGGCCTCGCCGCGACCGACACCAGCACGCGGCCGCTGCGCCGGCTGCTGCGCGGCCTCGGCCACGACGCGCACGGCTGGCAGCTCGGACGCAACCTCGGCCCGCGGCCCGAGATCCTCGAGGGGGCGCTGCATCGGATCCGTACGCTCGCCGAGCGCCACGGTCGCCGGGTCAGCCTGGTCGGCTGGAGCCTGGGCGGGATCTACGCGCGCGAGCTCGCCAAGCAGCTGCCCGACGCGGTGCGCGCCGTGGTGACGCTGGGCACGCCGTTCGCCGGCTCGCCGCGCGCCACCAACGCCTGGCGGCTGTTCGAGCTGCTCAACGGGCGCCAGCACCGCGAGCCGCGGCTGCGCGAGGGCTTGCGTACGCCGCCGCCGGTGCCGACCACCTCGATCTGGAGCCGCAGCGACGGCATCGTCGCCTGGCAGTGCAGCGTGGAGCGTCCGGGCCCGCAGGCCGAGAACATCGTGGTCGCCGCGAGCCACGTCGGGCTCGGCGTGAACCCGCTGGCGCTGCATGCGCTCGCCGACCGGCTCGCGCAGCCCGAGGGCGGCTGGCGGCCCTTCGAGCGGCGCGGGCTGCGGCGCTGGCTGTTCGCCGATCCGGCGCGCGCGGCGGCGCGCGGCATGTCCGAGGCCGTACGGACCGCGGGGGCCGCGCGATGAGCCGCCCGACGAGCCATACGACGGACGGCCTGCGCGCCCGCAGCGGGGCCCCTGCGGGCACCGCCCTGATCACCGGCGCCTCGTCGGGCATCGGCGAGGCGCTCGCGCGGCGCTTCGCCGCGGGTGGCCACGACCTGGTGCTGGTCGCGCGCAGCGCCGACACGCTGAAGTCGCTCGCCGCATCGCTCGCCGATGAACACGGCGTGAAGGCCTGGGCGGTCCGCGCCGACCTGTCCGAGCCGGACGCGGTGCCGCGCCTCGCCGCCGCGATGGAGCGCGCGAAGCGCCCGATCGACGTGCTGGTCAACAACGCGGGCGTGCTCGAATACGGCCCGTTCGCCGGCATGACGCCCGAGACGCACCGGCGGATGATCGAGCTCAACGTCGGCGCCCTGACGCAGATGCTCGCGCACTTCGTGCCGCCGATGGTCGAGCGCGGCCACGGGCGCGTGCTGAACGTCGCGTCGATCGCCGCGTTCCAGCCGATCCCGGCGCTCGCGACCTACGCGGCGACCAAGGCCTTCGTGCTGTCGATGACCGAGTCGCTCGCCGAGGAACTGCGCGGCTCAGGCGTCACCGCGACCGCGCTGTGCCCGGGCATGACCGCGACCAACATGCTGAGCGGCGCGGCGCGCAACCACGAGGGCCTGGGGCGACTGCCGCAGGCCTTCGTCGGCACCGCCGATTCGGTGGCCGCCGAAGGCTACGAGGCCTGCCTGCGCGGCGAGACGATCCGCGTGCCCGGCCGGCTGAACCTCGTTGCGACCCTCGCCTCGCGCGCGGCGCCGAAGTGGCTGGTGCGCCGCCTGGGCGGCGCGATGTCGCGGAGCATCGCATGAGCGCGCTGCCGCGCACGCGGGCACGCCGCCGTGCGGGCGCCGCCGCCGCGCGCGAATTCGACATCGTGGTCTACGGCGCAAGCGGCTTCGTGGGCCGGCAGGCGGTGGCGCACCTCGCCGCGCACGCGGGATCGGTGCGCTGGGCGCTCGCCGGGCGCTCGCAGGCGAAGCTCGAGGCGGTGCGCCATGCCTGCGGGCCCGGCGCGGCGGCCGCAGGCATCGTCGTGGCGGTCGCCGACGACGCCCCGGCACTGGCCGCGCTCGCGGCGCGTGCCCGCGTCGTGCTCAGCACCGCCGGGCCGTTCGCGAAGTACGGCGACGCGCTGGTCGACGCCTGCGTCGCGCACGGCACGCACTACGTGGACATCACCGGCGAGACCCCTTGGGTGCGCCGCCTGATCGACCGCCATCACGAGCGGGCCGCCGCCGACGGCACGCGCATCGTCCCCTGTTGCGGCTTCGACTCGGTGCCTTCCGACCTCGGCGCCTGGCTCGTCGCCCATGCGCTGTGGCACGACCACGGCGAGGCCTGCGTCGATGTCAAGGCGCGTTTCGCGCTGCGCGGCGGCGTCAACGGCGGCACGCTCGCCTCGGCACTCGGCATGTTCGACGCGGGGGACCAGGACGCCTTCGACGACCCGTTCCTGCTCACGCCCGCCGACCGCGTCCCCGCCGACACGCTGCGGCACCTCGACCCGCGCCTGCCCCGACGCGACGCCGACTTCGGCGGCTGGATCGGGCCGTTCTTCATGGGCCCGGTCAACACCCGCGTGGTGCGGCGCAGCGCTGCGCTGCTGAGCGCCGCGGGCGACCCCGCATACGCACCTGGCTTCGCCTACCAGGAGTGGCTCAAGCTCGGCCGCGGCCCGGCCGCCGCCGCCGCGGGCGGTGCCATGGCGGTGGGCGCGGGCGTGGCCCGCGTCGCGCTCGCCGCGCCCTCGGTGCGCGCGCTCGCGCGCCGACTGATCCCCGCACCCGGCGAGGGCCCCTCCGAGCGCTCGATGGACCGCGGCCGCTTCCGGTGCGAGCTGGTCGGGCGCGGCGCGCGCGGCACGGTCGTGCGCGGCCTCGTCGCCGGCCGCGGCGACCCCGGCAACCGCGCGACCACGGTCTTCGTCTGCGAGGCCGCGCTCGCGCTCGCGACCCAGGCCGACGCGCTGCCCTCGAGCGTCCCCGGCGGCGTCCTCACCCCCGCGACGGCATTCGGCGAGGTGCTCGCGAGGCGCCTGCTGGATGCCGAAATGGATATCCGACCGGTATCCGGGGACGATCGTTCGTCGGCATACTGAGCGCCCGTCCGCCCCCAAGAGAGAGAACCTCGCCGATGAACCCGTTGCCGTCGTCCGACCCGCTGCACCCGTCCGAGCCCGTCCTGTCGCGCCGCGCGCTGCTGCGTGCGGCGGCCGCCGCGCCCGTCCTGGCGCTGCCCGCGCTCGCGCACGCCCAGCAGGCGCCGGCCTCGCCCGTCTTTACGCCGCAGGTCGGCCAGCAGGGCAAGGACGTGATCTGGGTACCCACGCCCGATGCGCTCGTCGACCGCATGCTGCGCATGGCGCAGGTCACGGCGAACGACTTCGTCGTCGACCTGGGCGCCGGCGACGGCAAGATCGCAATCGCCGCCGCGCGCGACTTCAAGTGCCGCTCGCTCGGCGTCGAGTACAACCCCGACATGGTCGGGGTCGCGCGCCGCAACGCCGAGAAGGCCGGCGTCGCCAACCTCGCGAAGTTCGAGCAGGGCGACATCTTCGTGTTCGACTTCTCGGCCGCGACCGTGGTCACGATGTACCTGCTGCCCAGCCTGAACATGAAGCTGCGCCCGACGCTGCTCAAGATGAAGCCCGGAACACGGCTGGTCACGCACCAGTTCACGATGGGCTCCTGGGAGCCGGACGACAGCAGCACCATCGACGGCCGACCCGGCTACCTGTGGATCGTGCCCGCCTCGGTCGGCGGCAGCTGGAAGCTCGCCACCACCGATGCCCGCGGCACCGCCGAGCTCAACGCGTCGTTCTCGCAGGTCTTCCAGAATGTCACCGGCACCGCGCGCCTGTCGTCGATGGAAGGCCGGATGCGCGCGGTGAAGCTCGCCGGCGACCGGCTGAGCTTCGAGCTGATGGACGACCGCGGCGTGCTGCGCAGCAACGACGGCCGGGTCGCGGGCGACCGCATCGAGGGCACGACGCGCGGGCAGGACGGCGCGACGGGCACCTTCGTCGCCCAGCGCACGGGCGCGGCGACGCCGGTGGACGCGGGACGCGACTGACCCGCCGGGCCCGAGCCGTTCGGGCCCTTCTGGATCGCCCGACCGAAGCGCGCTGCCCGCGGAGGGCTCGGGCACGGACATTGCCACGCTGTCCGTGACCCCAGACCCCCTCGGAGCACCCGTCATGTCTAGCCAGCCCGCACACCCGTCCCAGCAGCCCCGCCCCGCACCGGCCGGCACCTCGGGCTTCGTGTCCGACGTCGCCGCCATCCGCGAGCGCGCCCGCCGCACGATGGACGAGGGCGCCGTCACCCCCAGCTACGACCTCGACACCCGCATCGTGGTGGCGCTGCTCAACGAGGCGCTGGCGACCGAGGTCGTCTGCACGCTGCGCTACCGCCGCCACTACTACTGCGCCGAGGGCATCCACTCGGAATCGGTCAAGACCGAGTTCATGGCGCACGCCGTCCAGGAGCTCGCGCACGCCGACCGCATCGCCGAGCGGATCGTGCAGCTCGGCGGCCGGCCCGACTTCACGCCCTGGACCCTGGCGCAGCGCAGCCACGCCGAGTACGTCGAGGGCGACGGCCTGCGCTCGATGATCGAGGCGAACCTGCTCGCCGAGCGGATCGCGATCGAGAGCTACCGCGAGATGATCCGCTTCGTCGGCGAGCACGATCCGACGACGCGCCGCATGCTCGAGGACGTGCTCGCCGACGAGGAGGAGCACGCCGACGACATGGCGAGCCTGCTGAAGCGGGTCGGCAGCGCCTGAGGCGGCGCGGCGCGCTGCGCCGACTCAGGCCGGCGGCGGCGGCAGCGTACCGAGCACCGCCTCGATCGACAGCCCGATGCCCAGCAGACGGCGGTCGCTGCCCAGCGGCCCGTCGATCTCCAACCCCACCGGCAACCCGCCCGCGGTCATGCCCGCGGGAATCGACAGTCCCGGCAGGCCGGCATTGCTCGCCGGCCCGGTGTTTCGGATGAAGGTCGCGAAGGTGTCGAGCTCGGGCCCGCCGTCGATGCACATCGTGCCCGAGCCGCGCTCGGCGTCGATCGGCACGGCCGCGGCGATCGTCGTCGGGAACAGCATCGCGTCGATGCGGTTCGCGGCGAACCACTGCGCATAGAGCGCCTGCATCGCCGGCCGGTGCACCGTCATCGCTTCGGCATAGTCGCCACCGAAGGCATCGGCGAGGATCGCCGTGAACGCGCCCTGCACGTCCGGGCTCGCGACCTGCGCGGCGACCTCGGCCAGACCGATGCCTTCGATGCCGCTCGCCGCGAGGTACGCCGGGATGTCCTCGATCGGCTCGTGAAGCGCGACCTGGAACGAGACCTTCGCGTCCAGCTCGAAGAGCCCCGGAATCTCGACCTCGACCAGCTCGACACCCGCCTGCGCGAGCCGCGCGCATGCGCGGCCCATCACCTCGGCGACCTCGCGGGCCATGCCCGCCTGGAACGAAGGCGGCATGCCGAGGCGCAGCCCGGCGAGCGGCACCGGCCGAGCGGGCTCGGTGCCGGTCACGACCGCGTCGAGCAGCGCGACGTCGGCGACGGTGCGCCCCATCGGACCGACGGTGTCCCGCGTGCGGCTGATCGGCACGACCGCGCCGGGGTCGTGGTAACGGCGCTGCGCGCCGCCGTCGCCGACCGAGGGGCGCAGCCCGACGATGCCGCACAGCGCCGCCGGCACGCGCGTCGAGCCGCCGGTGTCCGTGCCCAGCCCGCAGGTCGCGATGCGCGCGGACACGGCCGCCGCCGTGCCCCCCGACGAGCCGCCGGGAATGCGCGTGCGGTCGTAGGGGTTGCGGACCGGCCCGGCGAACGGCGCGAGGTTGGTGCTGGTGATGCCGAAGGCGAGCTCGTGCAGGTTGGTCTTGGCGAGCACGATCGCGCCCGCGTCGAGGAGCGCCTGCAGCGTCGGCGCGGTGGTCGTGGGGCACGCATGGCGCAGCGCCGGCGTGCCGCCCGTGGTCGGCCGCCCGCGGGTGTTGATGTTGTCCTTCACCAGGATCGGCAGCCCCGCGAGCGCGGGCAGCGGCTCGCCGGCCGCCACGCTGCGGTCGATGCGCGCCGCGGCCGCCAGCGCGTCGGTCTCGTCGACGTGGATCAGCGCGGCGAGGTCGGCATGCCGATGCGCGTGCGCGAGCAGCGTGCGGACATGGTCCTGCGCGCCGAGCGCACCGGAGCGGATCGCAGCGACCACCTCGGTCGCCGTCAGGCTGAGCTGGGTCGCGGCGTCCATGTCGTCGTCGCCTCCTCAGCCCGGCTTCTTCTCGCGCGGCACCCGTCCCATCAGGTAGAACTCCGCGTTCGGCATCATGCCGACGGTGTTCGCGAGGCGGTTCGACATCGCGAAGAACGCCGCGATCGACGCGATGTCCCAGGCGTCCTCGTCAGTGAAGCCGTGGGCATGCAGCTCGCGGAAATCATGGTCGTCGACCGCGCGCGAGTCGAGCGCCACCTTCATCGCGAACGCGATCATCGCGTGCTGGCGCGGCGTGAGGTCCGCCTTGCGCCAGTTGATCGCGAGCTGGTCGGCGAGCAGCGGCGCCTTCTCGTAGATCCGCAGGATCGCGCCATGAGCCACGACGCAGTACAGGCACTCGTTCGCGCCGCTGGTGGCGACCACGATCATCTCGCGCTCGCCCTTGGTGAGGCCGCCCTCCTTGAGCATCAGCGCGTCGTGATAAGCGACGAAGGCGCGGAACTCGGCCGGTCGGCGGGCGAGCTTGAGGAAGACGTTGGGGACGAAGCCGGCCTTCTGCTGGACCGCGACGAGCTGGTCGCGGATGTCGTCGGGCAGCGCCTCGAGGGCGGGCAGCGGGTAGCGGTCGGCGTTCACGGCGGTCTCCGTCGGCATGATTCGCCATCGAGCCTACACCATCGAACGCATCCGCCCCGCCGCGGCGTCCTGCGCGCGGCGGGGCGGAGCGGAGCGGGCCGTGTCAGCTCGAGCGCCAGGTCGGCGGCGGCGGCGGCGGCGTTCCGGTCGGGGGCGGCGGCACCGGTGCGACCGTGGGCGGCGTGCCGCCCGTCCC
>JBIIPQ010000276.1:0-5859 GCA_044342535.1 Burkholderiaceae bacterium | reverse complement strand
GCACTGCACGAGCGGCGTGCCGGGCGCCATGCCGTGGGCGGCGCCATCGTCGCCGAGCACCGCCGCCTCGACCTGCGCGGCGTTGACGACGAACGTGACGACCGCGTCCGCGCCCGTCGCCGCCTCGCGTGCGGTGGCCGCCGCGCGGCCGCCTGCCGCGACCAGATCGGCGCGTGCGGCGTCTCGCGGGTCGAAGCCCGTCACGTCGAAGCCGCGGTTCACGAGGTTGCGTGCGGCCGCGGCGCCCATCGCGCCGAGGCCGATCATGGCGATCTTCATGCGGAGTCCCCTTCCCAGCAGCCACCCCGGGCCGATCGGTCGCGGCCGGCCGGCCGCGGGGGCAGACTCTACCGCAGCTACTGCAGATCGATCAGCGTGCGCACATGCTGCTCGACGCTGCGCGCGAGCGCGGGCAGCGCGTAGCCGCCCTCGAGCACCGACACGATCCGACCCTCGCAGCAGTCGTCGGCGACCGCGACCAGCTCCCGGGTGATCCAGGCGTAGTCGGCGTCGGTCCAGCCGAGGTGGCTCATCTCGTCGTCGCGGTGCGCGTCGAAGCCGGCCGAGACGAAGAGCATCTGCGGGCGGAACGTGCGCAGCGCCGGCAGCCAGCGCGAGCGCACCGCGTCGCGCATCGCGACGCCGTCGGAATAGGGCGCGAGCGGCACGTTGCACATGTTCGGGCCGCGCGCCTCCTCGCCGTTGAACGGATAGAGGCGCGACTGGAAGGTCGACACCATCAGCACCCGCTCGTCGCCGGCGAAGATGTCCTCGCTGCCGTTGCCGTGGTGCACGTCGAAGTCGACCAGCGCGACCCGCTCGAGCCCCAGCACGTCGAGCGCGTGCCGGATGCCGACCGCGACATTGTTGAAGAAGCAGAACCCCATCGCGGCGCCGCGCTCGGCGTGATGGCCGGGCGGGCGCACGTTGCAGAACGCGCGCCGGTAGCCGCCGCGGCCGACCAGCTCGGTGGCGAGCACCGCGGCGCCTGCTGCATGCAGCGCGGCGGTGGCGGTGTGCGGGTTCATCGCGGTGTCGGGGTCGACCTGCACGTAGCCTTCGGCCGGGGACTTGGACAGGATCTCGGCGACGTACAGCGCCCCGTGCGCACGCCCCAGCTGCTCGCGCGTCGCCTCGGGCGCCTCGAAGCTCTCCATGAAGTCGAGCACGCCCCGCATCAGCAGCCGGTCCGCGATCACCGACACGCGGTCCGGGCACTCGGGGTGGCCCTCGCCCATGTCGTGGCGGGTCGAGCTGATGTGCGAGATGTAGGCGGCTTTCATGTCCGAACGGGCGGATGGAATGGGCCCGCGTCTCCTGCAGCGGATTCTAGCGCCCGGCGTGCCCGTGTCCGCCCGCGGCGGGGCGGTGGCGGGCCGCCGCGCTTGATCGGCGTCAAGCCGGTATCGTGCTCACTCCGTACACTCGCGCCGACCGCGGCCGGGTCACGTTCCCGCCGTTCGACCGCAGCGTTCCATGCCGACCCCCATGAACCCTCCGACCGTTCCCGCCCCGTCGACCCCGCCCTCGGCCGCCGCCCCGGCCGGTCCGCCGCCGGACCGCGACCTGTTCGCCCCGCTGATGGCGGCGGCGCGCCGGCTGCCGCCGCTGCCCGCGGCGGTCGTGCATCCGTGCAGCGAGGCCGCGCTGCAGGCCGCGCACGAGGCCGCCCTCGACGGTCTGATCGTGCCGATCCTGGTGGGGCCGGCGGGCCGTCTGCGCGTGCTCGCCGCCAGCCTCGGCATCGACCTGTCGGCCTATCGCGTCGTCGACATGCCGCACAGCCACGCGGCGGCGGCGGCGGCGGTCGCGCTGGTGCGCGCCGGCGAGGCCGAGCTGCTGATGAAGGGCAGCCTGCACACCGACGAGCTACTCGCCGCGGTCGTCGACCGCGAGTTCGGCCTGCGCACGGAACGCCGCCTGTCGCACGTGTTCCTGATGGACGTGCCGGCCTATCCGAAGCTGCTGATGATCACGGACGGCGCCATCAACATCGTGCCGGACCTCGAGACCAAGCGCGACATCTGCCAGAACGCGATCGACCTGGCACGTGCGATCGGCCTGTCGCGTCCGAAGGTGGCCATCCTGGCGGCGGTCGAGACGGTCAACCCCAAGATGCCCTCGACCATCGATGCGGCCGCGCTGTGCAAGATGGCCGATCGCGACCAGATCACCGGCGGCGTGCTCGACGGCCCGCTCGCGATGGACAACGCGATCAGCGTCGAGGCCGCACGCGTCAAGGGCATCCGCTCGGAGGTGGCCGGCGATCCGGACATCCTGCTGATGCCCGATCTCGAGGCCGGCAACATCCTCGCCAAGCAGCTGACCTTCATGGCCGGTGCGGATGCCGCGGGCGTCGTGATCGGCGCGCGGGTGCCGATCGTGCTGACCAGCCGCGCCGACACGGTCCGCGCGCGGCTCGCCTCGTGTGCGGTCGCCGTGCTGCTCGCCGAGGCGCGCCGCACGGCCGCGGCGCGAGCGATCGCATGAGCGGCGTTTCTCTCGTACTGCCCGTGCTGCTGGTGCTGAACGCGGGCTCCTCGAGCCTGAAGTTCCGCACGTACGCGCTCGACGGGCAGCGGCTCGAGGGCGAGCTGTCCGGACAGGTCGACGGAATCGGCGCGTACGCCCGCCTGCGCGTCACCGGGCCGGACGGCGCGCGGCTCGAGGATCGCGCGCTCGAGGGGGCCGACGTGGCGCCCGATGCGCAGTCCGCGCTCGCGCTGCTGGTGCGCTGGCTAAGTGCGCGGCTCGCCGGCCGACGCATCGCCGCGGTCGGTCACCGCGTGGTGCACGGCGGTCCGCGCCATGCCGAGCCGGTCCGCGTCGACGACGCGCTGCTCGCCGACCTCGACACCCTGGTGCCGCTCGCGCCGCTGCACCAGCCGCACAACCTCGCGCCGATCCGTGCGCTCGCCGCCGCCTGGCCGGACGTGCCGCAGGTCGCCTGCTTCGACACCGCGTTCCACCGCACGCAGCCCGCCGAGGCCGAGACCTTCGCGCTGCCGCTGACATACCGCGACGCGGGCGTGCGCCGATACGGCTTCCACGGCCTGTCCTACGACGCGATCGCGCGCCGGCTGCCGGCGGTGTCGCCGGCGGCGGCCGTGGGGCGCACGATCGTCGCGCACCTGGGCGCCGGCGTGTCGATGTGCGCACTGCAGGGCGGGCGCAGCGTCGCGACCACCATGGGCTTCACCGCGCTCGACGGCTGCATCATGGGCACGCGCTGCGGCACCATCGACCCGGGGGTGGTGCTCTGGCTCGCACGCGAGCGCGGCCTGTCGAGCGATGCGATCGAGCGGCTGCTGTATCGCGAGTCTGGGCTGCTCGGGCTGTCGGGCATCTCGGCCGACATGCGCGTGCTGCTCGCGAGCGACGCGCCCACCGCGCGCCTGGCCATCGACTGCTTCACCTACCGGATCTCGCGGGAGGCGGGCTCGCTCGCCTCGGCGCTCGGCGGGCTCGACGCGCTCGTGTTCACCGCCGGCATCGGCGAGCACAGCGCGCCGATCCGTGCCGAGATCTGCGCGCGGCTCGCCTGGCTGGGCATCGAGCTCGATCCCGAGGCGAACGCGGCGGGCGGCCCGTGCCTCACGCGGCCGGGCAGCCGCACCAGCGCCTGGCGGATTCCGACCGACGAGGAACGCAGGATCGCCGAGCTGACCGTCGAGACGCTCGGCGCGTCGCTCGCGTAGCTGCCCGGACGTTCAGCGCGGCGTCGCCTCCAGCTCGCGATAGACCGCGGTCGCGACCGCGGAGAGTCGCTCCCGGGGCAGCTCGCCGCTCAGCACGTAGCCCAGGCCGCGGTCGATCCAGTAGAACGACTGGATGGCGCCGGCACGCTCGAAGCGGAACGCGGTGGCGGCGGTCTCGCCCTCGCCGCGTGACACGTACAGCGTGATCCGCATGCCCTGCGCGTCCTGGTACATCAGCTGCGCGCTCGGGCCCCGCTCGCCGGGCAGCAGCCGGCCGCCGACCAGCTCGAAGCCCTCTGAGACCAGATCGGGCGCGGCGAGCTGCGCGCCGAGGCGTTTCGACAGCCAGGCGACGAGATGACCGCGCTGGTCGGCGGACACCTCGACCGGATGACGCACCTCGGGCACGTAGACCCCGTGCGCGACTGCGGCCGCCCGCACGAAGCCTGGAGGCGCCGACGAGTCGGCGGCGACGCCCGGCACACCCGGGGGCGCGGGCGTGCCGGTGCCGCCGCTGCCCACGCCGGCGCGACCGTCGGTGTCGGCCTGTGCCGTCGCCGGCGCGGTGCTGCGGCCCGCCTGGAAGCCGAGCGCCGCGGCGAGCACGATCGCCACGGCCGCGGCGATGCGCCAGGTGCCGTTCGCAGCGGGCCAGCGCACGGCGTCGAGCCCCCGGGCTGGCGCGCCGGTGCCGCCGGCCCCCGGCGCGTCGAGGGTCGGCGTGCGCGGCGTCGCCGGCTCGAGCGTGGCGCGCATCGATTCGGGCACCGGCTCGTCGAGCCACTCGCGTCCGAGCTCGTCCAGCGCCGCGCGCTGCGCGCGCCACGCCTGCACCCGCTCGGCCAGCGCCGGGTTCGCCCGCATCTCGGCCTCGAGGGCCGCGGCGCGCTCGGCGTCCAGGCGGCCGTCCACCCAGCGGTGCAGGTCGTCGTCGGAGAATCCGGAGGTGGGCTCGGTCATCGCGTCATTTCACTCGGCGCAGCCGGGATGGAGCCCCCGGCGGTTCATCCATCTCGATGCGCAGCTGCGCGCGGGCGCGCGACAGCCGCGACATCACCGTCCCGACCGGCAGGCCGAGGATCGAGGCCGCCTCGTCGTAGGCACAGTCGGCCACGCAGACCAGGAGCAGCACCTCGCGATGCGCCAGCGGCAGCCGCATCGGGCCGCGCGCGAGGTCGATCCGGATCTGTGCGCCCCGCGCCGCGTCGGGCCGGGCCGCCAGCATGGCTTCGAGCGCATCGTCGAGCGGCGCGGCGACATCGAGCGCGTCCTGGACCAGGTCGTCCGCGCGCTGCTCGTCGCCGACCCGCAGCCGTGCGTAGCGTCGCAGGCCGGGTACGTGCGCGATCAGCGCTTCAGGGCTTGGCGAGGCGCCAGACATTGTTGAAGCCTTCGCCGGTCCGGTCGCCCGAGGCATCCGCGCCGCCGCCCATCATCGCGCTCATCGTCCCGCATGCGCCCAGCGCCAGCGTGAACGCCAGCGGTGCCAGTCTGCGGATCGTGTTCGTCGGAATCCTCGCTGCGTGACCCATCTCGTTGCTCATTGCGGTGCGCTCCGATGCCGTGACGACCGAGCGAAGGGCCCGGCGGGGCGCCGAGGATCGGCAGCCCGCACTGTAGACGGATCCGGAGCGCACTTCATTCCATCGTAGCCGAGCATCGCGGATCGCGGCGGACCGGGTGCCGGGCGGCGGCCCTCATCGCCCGGCGGCGCGGGCCTGCAGCCAGGCCAGCAGCCCGGCCGCGTTGAGCCGGATGTCGAGCGCCATCACCTGTCTGAGCACGGCGGGCGAGAGCGGACTGCCATGGGCCGCTGCCTCGCCCAGCAGCAGCGCGTCCATGCCGCGCTCGAGGGCCGGCAGCAGCCGGGCCGGGTCCGCGCCCTCGGCGGCGAGCGACTCCAGCGCCAGCGCCTCGTAGCGGTCGACCATCCGCAGCAGGCCCGCGCCCAACCGTGGCACATCCCCGACCTTCGACCAGTGGGTCAGGTAGACCGCGTCCGGTCGCAGCGCGAGGATCCGATGGAGGGTCCCGCGCAGCGCGTCCGGGTCGAACTGGACCGGGGTCGACGACGGGAACGCGAAGGCCCGGCCGTCGACGTCGAGCTCGCGGTACGAGATCCCGAAGGTGTCGCCGGTGAAGACGTGGCCGGTCGCGTCGT
>JBIIPQ010000275.1:0-5905 GCA_044342535.1 Burkholderiaceae bacterium | reverse complement strand
ATCGAGACGGTGATGCCGCGCCGCAACCTCCTGCGCCGCAGCGACGACCGCCGCGAGAAGGCGCTGGCCGCCAACCTCGATCGCGCCGCGATCGTCATCAGCGGCGAGCCGCCCTTCTCGGAGGAGCTGCTGGTGCGGGTGCTGATCGCCGCTGAGCGCGAAGGCATCGAGTGCCTGCTGATCGCGACCAAGGCCGACGTGCCCGGCGCGCTCGAGTCGATCGAGCCGCGCCTGCACGTCTACGAGTCGCTCGGCTATCCGGTGTTCCGCATCGCCGCGAAGGCCGAGCCCGAGGAGACCATCGCGCGGCTGCGACCCGAGCTCGGCGGGCGCACGACGCTGCTGCTGGGGCAGAGCGGCATGGGCAAGTCGACGCTGGTGAACCTGCTGGTGCCCGATGCGGCGCTCGCCACGCAGGCCATCTCCGAGGCGCTGCAGACCGGCAAGCACACGACGACCTTCACCCGCGCCTTCGACCTCGCCGGCGGCGGCCGGCTGATCGACTCGCCGGGCTTCCAGGTGTTCGGCCTCGCGCATCTGTCGGCCACCGAGCTCGAGCACGGCATGCGGGAGTTCCAGGCGCTGCTCGGGCACTGCCGGTTCTACAACTGCACGCACCGCCACGAGCCGGGCTGCGCGATCCGGACGGCGGTGGCCGAGGGCCGCATCGACACCCGTCGGCACACGCTGTACGAGCAGCTGCGCGACGGCGCGCGCGAGCGCTGACGCGCGTCGGTCAGCGCCCGAGCCAGTTCGCGATGGTCAGCATCGCGAACAGCCCGATCCACAGCACCACCGAGCGCCACACGAGGCCGACCGCGCTGCGCAGGCCGGTGGCGTCCGGCGGGCTGCCCGCCCAGTCGAAGCCGCTCGGGGCGCCGCCCGACAGCGACGGGTCGGCGTCGAGCGCGGCCGCGTCGCCGCGGACCTCGGCCTCGACACGGGCGTCGGCGATCCTCAGGCCGAGCGCGCCACCGCCGGTCATCAGCAGCAGCCGGCGCTGCTCGTCGCCGCCGCGCACTGCCGAGGCGGCGCGCCAGCAGTAGACCGCGTCCTCGAAGTTGCCGACCACGGCGAATCCCGCCGCCGACAGCCGCATCGGCAGCCAGTCGAGCACCCGGTACGCGCGGGCGGCGAAGCGGCCATAGGGCTCGGCGCCCGGAGCGACCGGCACGGACGGCGCGCTGGCCGCGGCGCCGACCGCGGCGACCAGGGTGTCAGGCGCCACCTCGCGCGCCGGATGCCCGCCACGTGCCCAGTGCTCGGCGAGGAACTGCGCGGCGCGGTACATCACCGGGCCGATCGCACCGGGCAGCAGGATGTACCAGAAGAGCGGACCGAACACATGGCGGTGGGCCGCGATCAGCGCATGCGCGATCGCCATCCGGCAGAGCTCGTCGACCGGCAGCTCGCCGATCGTGAAGTCCGGGTCGCGCTGCCGGATCCATCCCTGCAAGGCCTGGCGCGCGCCTTCGGAGTCGCTCGCGGCGAGCGCGAGCTGGATCTCGGTGAACGCATGGCTGAACTGACGGAAACCGACCGTATGGTAGAGCACCAGCACATGCAGCGCCAGCACCGGCAGCACCCCGATCAGCTCGAGCAGCACCTGCGCGAGCCAGATGCCGACGACGGCGACGCCGACCGCGAGCCCCCAGCCGAAGGCGCCGTGGCGCCACTGGCCGGCGTCGGTCGCGCCCGCGATCGCGTCGGCGACCGCCCCGGCCGAGCGGTGCACGCCGTTGTCGCGCGGCAGCGGGCGCATCTGCTCGAGCACGAGCGCCAGGATCAGTGCAACGAAGCCCATGAGCGGATGATACCGATCGCGCTCAGGCCGCGATGTAACGGTAGAGGTTGCGCAGCATCGCGGCGGTGACGCCCCAGACGAAGAACTCGCGGCCGTCCTCAGGCCGCCGCCAGGGCATGGCGAGGAAGCTGCGCTCGAGACCGTCGCTCCAGCGGTAGAGGCGACGCTGGTGGTTGGCGGGGTCGAGCAGGTACGCGAGCGGTACCTCGAAGACCTCGGCCACCTCGTTCGCGTCGGGCTCGAGCTGGTGCTCGGCGTCGACGAGACCGACCACCGGCGTGACGATGAACCCCGTGCCGGTGGTGTAGGTCGGCAGCTGCCCCAGCACCTCGACGCGCGCGCGCGCCAAGCCGATCTCTTCCTCGGTCTCGCGCAGCGCCGTGGCCACCGGCGAGCCGTCCTGCGGCTCGGTGCGCCCGCCGGGGAAGGCGATCTGGCCGGCGTGCGCCGACAGGTGCGCGGTGCGCACGGTGAGCATCACGGACAGACCCAGACCGTCTCCGCGCAGCACCAAGGGGACCAGCACGGCGGCCGGGCGCGGCGTGTCCGGGCCGAGCCGCCAGCGGTCGTCGGTGAACTCGGGCGTCCACACCGGAGGGTGATGGAAGCGTTCGCGCAGGGCGTCGGGGTGCAGCCGCTCGGCCGGGACCGGCGGCAGGGCCGCGACGGTGTCGTCGATCGGTGCATCGCGCGGGTCCGGGATGGACCGGCGGATCGTGCTGGAGTCGGCTGCGGCGGGTGCGCGGCCGACGGACGCGGGCGCGCCGGGGGCGCGCCGCGTCGGACGGTCGGCCGCGCTCATCGCGCGGCCGGCGCCCGCATCACTTCGGCTGCGCGGCCGATGCGACGGGCGCGCGTCCCGGCAGCTTCTCCTTGATCCGCGCCGATTTGCCCGAGCGCTGACGCAGGTAGTACAGCTTCGCTCGGCGCACGTCACCACGGCGCTTGACCTCGATCGAGGCGATCAGCGGCGAGTACAGCTGGAACGTCCGCTCCACGCCCTCGCCCGACGAGATCTTGCGGACGATGAACGAGGAATTCAGGCTGCGGTTGCGCTTGGCGATGACGACGCCCTCGTAGGCCTGGACGCGCTTGCGCGTGCCCTCGACCACGTTGACGTTGACGATCACGGTGTCGCCAGGAGCGAAGACCGGGATCGTCTTGTTCAGGCGAGCGATCTCTTCCTGCTCGAGCTGCTTGATGACATCCATGTATGACTCCAGACCATCGTGCGCCGGATTGTGGGTAGGGCCGGTTCGAGACCGGAATGCCCGGGGCAGAGGATGGCGTGCGTGCTGCAGTGTTCTGCGCATCCGGCGAGCGGACATCGCAAAGCCTTCGATTCTAGCTCATTCCTCGCAGGAGCGCTTCGTCCTGCGCCGACAGCCGGTGTTCCCGCCTCGCCTGCTCGATCAGCTCGGGCCGGCGCTCGGCGGTCACGCGCAGGGCCTGCTCCCGCCGCCAGCGGGCGATCTTCGCGTGGTGGCCGGACATCAGCACCGCCGGCACGGGCGTGCCGCCCCAGGTCTCGGGGCGCGTGTAGTGCGGCCCTTCGAGCAGTCCGTCGGAGAACGAGTCCTGCTGCGGCGAGGCGCCGTCGGTCATGACGCCAGGCAGCAGCCGGACGACCGCGTCGATCAGCGACAGCGCCGGCAGCTCGCCGCCGGAGACGACGAAGTCGCCGACCGACAGCTCCTCGTCGACCGCGCCGTCGAGCAGGCGCTGGTCGACCCCTTCGTAGCGGCTGCAGAGCAGTGCCAGGGCCGGCAGCGCGGCCAGCTCGGCGACGCGCCGCTGCGTGATCGGCACGCCCCGGGGCGACAGATGGACGACATGCGCGCGAGCGCCCGCGTCGGCCTCGCGCCGGGCATGCATCGCCCCGAGGCAGGCCGACAGGGGCTCGGGCAGCATCACCATGCCGGGGCCGCCGCCGAACGGCCGGTCATCCACCCGCCGGTGGGCGTCGGTGGCGTGATCGCGGGGATTCCAGCAGCGCAGACGCCAGATGCCGCGCTCGATGGCGCGCCCGGTCACGCCGAAGCGCGCCGCGGGCTCGACCATCTCGGGAAAGAGCGTGACGACCTCGATGTCCATCGCGTGCAGCGGCGCTCCCGGCAGCCCCGGGCTCAGCGCGACCAGTCGGCCTGCCAGTCGACGACGATCCGCCCTTCGGCGGGCACGGCATCGACGACGTAGGCGTCCACGAACGGGATCAGGTGGCCGGTGTCGGTCTCGATGATGGGGTGCGCGCCATGATCGTCCACGGACACCACCGTGCCGAACGACTCGCCCGCCGGATTGACCACCGCACAGCCCTCGAGGTCGACCCAGTACACCTCGCCCTCGGGCAGCGGCGGGAAGTCCATCCGACGCACGCCCACCTCGGCCCCCTTCAGGGCCAGCGCGCCGGTGCGGTCCTCGACCCCCTCGGGCTTGGCGACCACCGTGGACGCATGGCGACGCGAACGTTCGAGCGTCAGCCAGCGGTCGATCGGGGCATGCGCGGGCGCGGCCGGCCGCTGCAGGTGCCAGACCGAGGCACCCAGCAGCGCGGTGTCCCCCGCGCCGGCGAACGGCTCGACCTTGACCCAGCCGCGAACGCCCCAGGCATCCACGATCCGGCCGAGCGGCACGGTGCGCCGAGGGTCACGGACAACAGACGCACCGCCCTGCCCCGGATCCGGGACGATGGCGGGATGGGTATCCACCGGGACCTCGACCGCAGCCTCGCCGGGCGGCGTGCCGCTCGCGCGGCTCAGGCCGCGGCCGGTGCTGCGGCCGGCGCAGCGGCTTGCTTGGCGAACTGCTTGATCAGGCGCTGCACGGTCGGCGAGACCTGCGCGCCGTGGCTCTTCCAGTACTCGATGCGCTCGAGCGACAGGCGCAGGCCCGGCTCGCTGCCCGACGCGATCGGGTTGTAGAAGCCGAGCCGCTCGATGAAGCGACCGTCACGACGGTTGCGGCTGTCGGTGGCGACGACGTTGAAGAACGGGCGGGCCTTGGCACCGCCGCGCGAGAGACGCAGAACGACCATCTGGGTTCCTTGCAGACTTTCCGGGAAACCCACGATGATAGCCGATTAACGGGCTCGAGGTGAAGCTCCGGCGTAGGAGTCAGCGACCGGTGGCGAAGCCGCTGCCGATGAACCCGCCGGTGGCGCGGCCCTGGACGGCCCCAGGCGAGCTGGTGTAGGCCGAGCCGCCGCTGCCCTGGACCGGGGCCGGCAGGGTGACCGCGCCATTGGCAGGCGGGAACGGCGGGGGGAAGGTCGGGGGAAAAAACGGGCCGCCGTGCCCCGGCCAGGGCCGCACCCGGGGGGCGCCGTACCAGATCGGCGCACCCGCGTCGGCGTAGACCGGCTGCGGCTGGCTGCGTGCGCGGCGCTCGGCCTCGGCCTGCTCGAGCCGGTCGCGGTCCTGCTGGCGGCGGTTGAAGCCCTCGGCCTGCTTGCGCCAGTAGTCGCGCTCGGCATCGGCCCGCTGGCGAGCAACGCCCTCGGTGGGCATCACGTAGTTGCGCTGCCCGACCTGCGAGGCGCCTGCCGGCGGCGGGCGGTCGCTCAGTTCGAGCGTGCCATCGGGCAGACGCGACTGCCAGATCGTGGTGGACGGGGTCGAGCCGACCGCACGGCCGGCCCGCGCCAGCTCGTCGGCGCTCATCGCGCGCCCGCCGCCGACGACCGCGGCGCCGATGGGCGTGCCCGGCGACGCCGCCGTCGCGACGCCCGTGCCGCCCGCCATGCAGGCGACCACGATCAGCGCGGCCCTCAGTCCACCGCCCGTCCGACCGCGATCCATCGACCCTGCAGCCATCACCGCCTCCGGACCGCCACGCGGTGCGATGCACCGGTGTCGGAAAACTTAACACCCTGATTCTTCAGGACCTTTCCGGATTCTAGACGCTCGCGATGCGAACGCAAGCACCGGCCCTCCGGGCGGGCGTGACGCGGCGATCAGAACAGGCGTCCCTGGATCGGCGGCGCGACGGACAGGTGGCGCGGGGCCGACGGCGCGCCCTGCCCCCGCCCCGCCGCGGCCGGCGGCTCGAACAGGTCGCAGCGCAGGCTCGGTCGCTCGCGGCCGATGCCCAGACGACGCAGGC
>JBIIPQ010000274.1:0-5914 GCA_044342535.1 Burkholderiaceae bacterium | reverse complement strand
TCCGCGAACGGGTCGTGCGGGCGCCCGACCGCACCGAGTGCACGCGGCCCGCCGAGGTGGTGAAGTCGATGCCGGCCGGGCTGCTCAGCTTCACGGCGTACGGCGACGAGCTCAACGTCTCGCATCCGCCCCGTCCGGCCGACCCCAAGGTGCCCTGGGACATCCAGTGGTCGGTGAAGCTGCGGCTGAAGTCGACCACCTCGCAGATGCTGGGCGAGAGCATGGCGGGGCTGATGGGCGGTGCAGGCGGTGGCGGGCGGGCGCCGGCGGCCGCACCGGCGGCGGGCAACGCACCGCCGATGCCCGCCGGGTCGGCGCCGCCGTCAGACGTCGCGCCGCCGCCGGCCTCGCAGGCACCCGCCAATCCGAGCGATGCCGTCGAGCAGGGCCTGCGCGAAGGCGCCCGCGTGCTGCGCGGACTCTTCAACCGCTGACCCGCACGATGACCGCGCCCGGCCGCCGGCTGCTCATCGCATGGTGGTCGAACACCGGCGGCACGGACCGCCTCGTGCAGGCGGCGGTCGCCGGCGCACGCGAGGCGGTCCGCGACGAACCGGACCCGCCCCGCATCCTCGCCGTGCGCTGCGACCGGCTCGCCCCCGTGGCCGTGCTCGCGGCCGACGCGCTGCTGTTCGCCACCCCGGAGTGCCTGGGTTCGATGGCCGGCCCGATGAAGGCCTTCTTCGACCGCTGCTACTACCCTGCCCTCGACGCCCTGAACGGCCGGCCGTACGCGGCCATCGTCTGCGCCGGCAGCGACGGTCTGGGCACGGTCCGGCAGATCGAGCGGATCGCCACCGGCTGGCGGCTCGTGCGCGCGGCCGAGCCGCTGCGGGTGATCACCGGTTCCCAGAGCACCGAGGCGATCCTCGCACCCAAGGCGATCGGTCCGACCGATCTGGAGCGCGCCGCGACCCTCGGAGGCACGCTGGCCGCAGGACTGGCGCTCGGGCTCTGGTAGGGCACGCGCGCACCGCAATCGACGTGCAATCGCGCCCGGGTCCGGGCGGCCGCCGGCCTTATGCGCTGCGGCCCCCCTGCCCCGGGCCGCTTCAGGACGCGGACTCGCCGGCCGGACCACCGTCGCCGCGGGCCCCCTCCTGGTCCACCGGCACCGGCTCGTCGCCGAAGCGCGTGCCGACCGCGCGCGCGGCCTGCACCCACGGATGGTCCGGCGGCACGGTGCGCAGCATGGCGATCGCATCGGCGATCGGCACGGTGACGATCTCGGTGCCCCGCAGCGCGACCATCACGCCGGAGTCGCCGCGGCAGGCGGACTCGGCCGCCGCCACGCCGAAGCGCGTCGCCAGCAGCCGGTCGTAGGCGGTCGGCGTGCCGCCGCGCTGCAGGTGCCCGAGGACCGTGACCCGCGTCTCGAGGCCGGTTGCGGCCTCGATCCGCTGGGCGATCACGGCGCCCACGCCGCCGAGCTGCTTGGCGTCGGTGCGCCGCCGGTCGATGCCGCGCAGCACCTCGCCGCCTTCGGGCAGCTTCGCGCCCTCGGCCACGCAGACGATGGAGAAGCGCCTGCCGCGCAGCGCGCGCTGGCGGACGTGCCGGAACACCGACTCCCAGGCGAACGGCACCTCGGGGATCAGGATGGTGTCGGCGCCGCCGGCCATGCCGCCGGCCAGCGCGATCCAGCCCGCGTAGCGCCCCATCACCTCGATCACCATGACCCGGTGATGCGACGACGCGGTGGTGGTGAGCCGGTCGATGGCCTCGGAGACGATCGACACCGCGGTGTCGAAACCGAAGGTCGTGTCGGTGGCCGACAGGTCGTTGTCGATGGTCTTCGGCACGCCCACCACCGGCACGCCGAGCGCGACGAAGCGCTGCGCGATGTGCATCGAGCCGTCACCTCCGACCACGACCAGCGCGTCGAGCCCGGTCTCGCGGATCCGCGCGAGCATCCGCGCCGACACGTCGTGGATCGAGACCGAGCCGTCGGGCGCGGTCACCGGGAAGTGCCACGGATCGCCCTTGTTGGTCGTGCCGAGGACGGTGCCACCCTCGCCGATCAGGCCGGCGACCTCGCCGTAGTCGAGCTCGCGCATGCGGCCCTCGAGCAGCCCCTCGAAGCCGTCCTCGATGCCGATCACGGTGACGCCGTGGCGGCCGCGAGCGGTACGCGTGAAGGCCCGGATGACCGCATTCAGGCCCGGGCAGTCGCCGCCCCCGGTCAGCAGCCCGATGCGTCGCGGCGGGGAACGGGAGAGCGTGTCGGCCATGGGTCGCCTCGTCGGGGAAGTCTGCCGCGATCCTACCGCGAGCGCGCGGCCCCGCCTTGGCCACGTGCTAGCCTGCGTCAGGAACCCCGTTGCGCTCGATGCTCGCCCGCCCGTCGCCGCCCCCCTCCTCGCCCGCCTCCTCCCGCGCCCGGCGCCGCCTCCTCGCCTCGGCGCTCCTCGCGCTCGCCCCGGCGCTCGGCGGAGGTACCGGTCCGACGCACGCCGCGGCCGCCCGCACGCCGCCGCCCTCGGTCGAAGGCCTCGTACTCGATGTCCACGACGGCGACTCGTTCACCTTTCGCAGCGAGGACGGCAGGCGGCTGCGCATCCGCGTCTCGGGCATCGATGCGCCCGAGAACCACCAGCCCTACGCCGAGCAGTCGCGCCGCCACCTCGGCGAGATGCTGCGCGGCCGGCGGCTGCGGATCGATCCGATCAAGCAGGATGTCTTCGACCGGACGGTCGCGAAGGTGTGGGTGCTGGACGCCGACCTGCCGCCCGCGGATGCCGCGCTGTCGCTGGTCGAGGCCGGCCTGGCGTGGCATTTCGTGCGCTACCGCGCCGACCAGCCGCCAGCCGACGTGCCCCGCTACGCACAGGCCGAGCGCACCGCCCGCGCGCGCCGAGCCGGGCTGTGGCAGGACGCCGAGCCCGAGGCCCCCTGGGACTTCCGAGCACGGATGCGTCGCAACGAGGCCGCGCCGCCGCGGCGCCCGCGCACCGATCCCGAAGGCTGAGCGCGCGTCAGCGCGCCGGCGTGCCCAGCCGCGTGCGGCGCACCGTCTCGTAGAGCACGACGCCAGCGGCGACCGACACGTTCAGGCTGCTCACCTGGCCGGCCATCGGGATGGACACCAGCGTGTCGCAGCGCTCGCGGGTCAGGCGCCGCAGCCCGACGCCCTCGGCGCCGAGGACCCAGGCGATCGAGGCCGGCACCTCGATGTCGTAGAGCGTCGCATCGGTGCCGTCGGCCGTGCCGATGACGGTGATGCGCCGCTCCTGGAGCTCGTCGATGGTGCGCGCGAGGTTGGTGACCATGATGTAGGGCACGCTCTCGGCTGCGCCGCTCGCGGTCTGGATAGCCGCCTCGTTCAGCGGGCAGGCGTGATCCTTGGGTGCGATCACCGCATGGGCGCCCGCACCGTCGGCCACCCGCAGGCAGGCGCCGAGGTTGCGCGGATCGGTCACGCCGTCGAGCAGCAGCAGCAGCGGCGGCCCCTCGATCGCATCGAGCAGCTCGTCGAAGCCGACCCGCAGCGGCTGCGCCTCGGCGATCGCGACGACGCCCTGATGGCGACGGTTGGGGCACAGCTTGTCGAGCCGCGCACCCTCGACGCGACGCGCCTCGATGCCGGCCTGCGCGGCCGCCGACAGCAGCTCGCGCATGCGCCCGTCCTCGCGACGGGCATCGACATAGAGCTCCTTGACCGAGGCGGCCTGGCTGCGCAGCCGCGAGGTCACCGAATGGAAGCCGAACACGAGCACCGGGTTACCTCCGCCTGCGCTTGGGGCCGCGCTGCTCGGGCTTCGTGCCGCCCCGCCGCTTGGCCGCCTGACGCTCCGTGCGCACCCGCGCGACCTGCTCCGATTTGGCGGGCGCGGCCTTGCGGCCGCCGCGCTCGACGAGCGGCTCCGGCCCGAGCTCGGCGGCAGTCGGCAGGCGCGCACCACGCGCATCGACCCGCGGCGCATCGGCCTTGACCATCCGGAACTCGATGCGACGCGCCTCGAGGTCGACCCGCGAGACCTGGACGTCGATCTCGTCGGTCAGGCGGTAGCGCTTGCCGGTGCGCTCGCCACGCAGCTCGTGCGCGGCCTCGATGTACTGGAAGTACTCGCTGCCGAGCTCGGACACGTGGACCATGCCCTCGACGTACAGGTCGTTGAGGGTGACGAAGAGGCCGAAGGTCGCGACCCCGGTCACGCGGCCGCGGAACTGCTCGCCGACCCGCTCGCGCATGTACTGGCACTTGAGCCAGGCCTCGACGTCGCGCGAGGCGTCGTCGGCGCGCCGCTCGTTGGCCGAGCACAGCAGCCCGAGCGTCTGCCAGCGGTCGAGTTCCTCGCGCTGCGCGAGGCTCATCCGGTTGCGTGCCTCGGCGCGGTCCTCGGCGCGTGCGTTGGCCTTGGCCGAGGGCTTGGCCGGCCCGCCACGACGTCCGCGCGGCGGCGGCGCAGCGGCGATCGTCTCGGCCGACGGCACCGGCGGCGCATAGCGCCGGCTCTGGAGCAGCGCCTTGATCACGCGGTGGGTCAGCAGGTCCGGATAGCGGCGGATCGGCGACGTGAAGTGCGCGTAGGCCTCGTAGGACAAGCCGAAGTGGCCGACGTTGTACGGCGAGTAGATGGCCTGCTGCATCGAGCGCAGCAGCATCGTCTGCAGCAGTCCCGCATCGGGCCGCGGCGCGATCTGCTGGGCGAGCACCGCGTAGTCGGCTGGCGTCGGATCGTCGCCGCCACCGAGCGACAGGCCCGCGCTCTGCAGGAACTCGCGCAGCAGCGAGAGCCGCTCGGGTGTGGGACCCTCGTGGATCCGGTACAGCGCGGGATGCCGGCTGCGCGACACGAAGTCTGCGGCGCAGGTGTTGGCCGCCAGCATGCACTCCTCGATCAGCTTGTGGGCGTCGTTGCGGGTGCGCGCGACGATCCGCTCGATGCGCCCCGCGACGTCGCAGACGATCTTCGTCTCGGTCGTCTCGAAGTCCATCGCGCCCCGCACGCCGCGCGCCTTCACCAGCGCTCGGAACAGGTCGTAGAGGTTCTGCAGGTGCGGTACCAGCGGGGCGCGCGCACGCGCCGCGGCCGGGTCGCGGCCGGACAGCACCGACCAGACCTCGTCGTAGGTCAGGCGGGCGGCCGAGTGCATGACCGCCTCGTAGAACTGGTAGGCCTTCACCTGGCCGCGCGCGGTGATCACCATGTCGGCGACCAGCACCAGCCGGTCCACCGCCGGGTTGAGCGAGCACAGACCGTTCGAGAGCTTCTCCGGCAGCATCGGGATCACGCGGCGCGGGAAGTACACCGAGGTCGAGCGCCGCAGCGCGTCGAGGTCGAGCGCGCTGCCGTCCTCGACGTAGTGCGCGACGTCGGCGATCGCGACCAGCAAGCGCCAGCCGCCCGCGCGGCGGCCCGAGGTCTCCAGCGGCTCGCAGTACACCGCGTCGTCGAAGTCGCGCGCGTCCTCGCCGTCGATGGTCACCAGCGGCACGTCGCGCAGGTCGATGCGACGCTTGTAGTCGGCCGGCCGCACCTGCGCGGGCAGCTTGGCGGCGAGCGCGAGCGCCGCTTCGGAGAACTCGTGCGGCACGTCGAACTTGCGCACCGCGATCTCGATCTCCATGCCCGGGTCGTCGATCGCGCCGAGCACCTCGACGACGCGCCCCATGGGGGGGGTGTGTCCGTTCGGCGGCTGGAGGATCTCGACGGTGACGACCTGTCCGGGCTGCGCGCGGCCGGCGTCGCCCGGAGCGATGAGGATGTCGTGCTTGATGCGCTGGTCCTCGGGCACGACCACGGTCACGCCGCGCTCGACGAGCACGCGGCCGACCAGGCGGCGGTGCCCGCGATCGGTGATCTCGACGATCGAGCCCTCGGGCTTGCCGCGGTTGTCGAGCCCGGTGCGTCTGACGAGCGCGCGGTCCCCGTGCATCGCCTTCTGCATCTCGCGCGGCGACAGGAACAGG
>JBIIPQ010000273.1:0-5916 GCA_044342535.1 Burkholderiaceae bacterium | reverse complement strand
GGTCGCGGTAGGGGCCGGTCTGCCCGAAGCCCGAGACATGGGCCATCACCAGGCGCGGATGGTCCTTCGACAGGGTCGCGTAGTCGAGGTGCCAGGCGGCGAGCGTGCCCGGGCGGAAGTTCTCGATGACCACGTCGCAGGTCCTGGCGAGCCGCGCGAGCACGGCCTGGCCCTCGGGGCGGCGCAGGTCGAGCGTCACGCAGCGCTTGTTGCGCGCGAGCGAGGCGAACATCAGGCCGGTGCCGTCGACCGCCTGCCCGAGGTGGCGCGACATGTCGCCCACCTCCGGATCCTCGACCTTGATCACGTCCGCGCCGAACTCGGCCATCAGCGTGCCGCAGAACGGCGCACCGATCAGGCTGCCGAGCTCGAGCACGCGCACGCCCTGGAGCGCCTTGCCGGCCATCGTGGGGTCTCTCCGCCTGCGCGCGCGCCGCTCACGCCCGGGGGTCGGGCGGCGTGGGCGCGTCGTCGGCCGAGTGTCGGCAGCACCGTCGGGGGCGTCAAGCCGCGCGTGTGCCGAACGGTCCGGCGCCGCGCCGGGTGCGTCTCAGCGCGGCGGTGCCACCATCGGCCAGCCGCGCCGCGCCCACTCCGAGATGCCGCCGTCGACGTCGCGCACGTGGGCGTAGCCGCGCTCGCGGATGTCGATCAGGATCGCCCGATTCACGGCCGCAGCACGCACCCGCCGATCACCTCGCCGTCCCATCGCGCCCGCATCGGGCGCGGGCTGCGCCACCAGCGTGATGAACCGCTCGATGGCCTCGGGCGGGCTGTCGGCGAACTCGGTGACCAGCATCTGGCGGCCGGCGGGCAGGGGCGTGCGCATCGGGGGGCGGGCATCTTGTAGGCTGCGTGCTCCGAGCCTACACCTCGCGCCCCCACACCGATCGACCCATGCGCCGCGGCCCCCTGGCCCCGGACGCCGGAGACCCCGCATGATCGCCGTCATCTTCGAAGTCCATCCCAAGCCGGGGCGCGCGCAGCGCTACTTCGACCTCGCCGCCGAGATGAAGCCGATGCTCCAGGGCATCGACGGCTTCGTATCGGTCGAGCGCTTCCAGAGCCTGACCACCGAAGGCAAGTTCCTGTCGCTGTCGCTGTGGCGGGACGAGGATGCGGTGCGCGCCTGGCGCACGCATGCCGGGCACCGGACGGGGCAGCAGGAAGGCCGCAGCGACGTCTTCGCCGACTACCGGATCCGCGTCGCGGCGGTGCTGCGCGACTACGGCATGACCGAGCGCGAGCAGGCGCCGCCGGACTCCTGCGCCGTGCTGATCTGATCGCGCGTACGCGAACCGCCGACGGGCGGCGGCTCGCGCCCCGACGGGCGGCGGCGGCCGTGTGAGGCAGTTCCGCGCGGCGCGTCGCGCGTCGCCCGACACTCGGATACACATCCGGTCCGATGCATGCGATGTCGCCTGCGCGGGGTCCGGTCCGAAGCGAAGCCATGCGCGAACTGTCCAGCTCCGTCGACGACGCCCTTCCGTTCCTGCGCCGCCTCCAAGCGGCGCTCGGCCTCGGGCAACGTCTGGAGGCCGGCGAAGACGATCTGGTCGAACGCCTGCGCCGGCTCGAGCACGGCGCGCGCGTGGCCATGCCGGTGGTGATGCTGGCCGCCGCTGCCGTCAGCGCCTGTGCCTGGGACCCGGTGACCGCGGCCGCGCTCGGCGCGTGGTGGGTGTCGATCGTCGCGATCCTGGGCGTGCGCTACGGCCTGCTGCGGCCGGCGGGCGACGCGGTCCGCTCGCCCGAGAGCGCGGGTCGCATCGCGCGTGGCGTCACCGTCGGTGCCGCGCTCACCGGCGCGATGATGGGCGGGCTCGGCGCGCTGGCGATGGCGGTGCCCGCACTCGAGGTGCGCGGCTTCGCGCTGGTGCTGATCGCGCTGGTCTGCGGCCTGTCCCCGTTCAGCCTGCATCCCCTGCCGCTGGCCTGGGCCGCGTTCAACGCCACGATGGTCGGGCTGGTGGCCTTCGCGGTCGCCCTCGCCTATCCCGAGCACCTCGGCATGATCGGATGGGCCTCGGGCCTGGCGCTAGTCGTCGGCGCGCTCGCGATGCGCGCGCTGCACGTCGACCTGCGGATGCGGATCGCGCAGGGCCGGCGCATCGATGCGCTGGTCGGGACGCTGCGCGACCGCGGCCAGCGCGATGCGCTGACGGGGCTGCGCAACCGGCAATGGCTGGGCGACTACCTGTCGAACCTGTCGGACCGCTCGGGCGTGGCGCTCGCGTTCATCGACCTGGACGGCTTCAAGGCGCTGAACGACATGCACGGGCATGCCGCCGGCGACATCGTGCTGCGCGCATTCGCCGATGCCCTGCAGCGCACGGTGCGCGGCGTGGACCACGTGGCGCGGCTGGGCGGCGACGAGTTCGTGATCGTCATGGGGGCCGTCGGTTCGCTCGAGGCGGCCGAAGGCGCGGCACGGCGCATCCTCGCGTCGACCCGCGTGCCGGTGGTGCTGCCGGGCGGCGTGACCGTCGTGCCCGAGGCGAGCCACGGCGTGTCGATGCTCGCGGGCGGCGCACGCGGCACCGAGCGCGCGCTGCAGGAAGCCGACTCGGCGATGTACGACGCCAAGCGCCGTCGGCACGCCGATGGCCAGGGCGGTCTGACGGACTGATCGGACGCTACAGCCGCAGCGTGCCCTCGACGAGCACGTGCACCTGCCCGCCGATCCAGACCGCGTCGCCCTCGGGTACGACGCTCACCCGGCCGCTGCGGCCGATCACCGTGCCCTGGGCCACCGTCGTCGGCGCCGGCAGCCGCCCCTCCGCACGCCGCCAACGCGCGATCGCCGCGTTGAGCGAGCCGGTGATCGGATCCTCGCTCATGCCGCTCGAGGGCGCGAGCATCCGGACCTCCCACTCGCATTCGTCGCCCGCCGGTCGCGGTCCGATCAGGCCGATCGAGCGGAACTGCGGCCAGCGCACGCGTGATGCGTCGGCGGCCAGCACCGCCTCGGCCGAGACCAGCTCGAAGGCCTGCCACACCGGTCCGTTCTGCAGCTCGGCGCAGCGCACGATCGTCTCGGGCGGCATCTGCAGCGCATCGACGATCGCCGCGTGCGTGGCGGCCTGCATCGGGCGCACCTCCGTCGGCGGCGCGTCGAACGCGAAGTGTCCGTCGGTGTCGACGCGGACCGGCACGATGCCCACGCCGCACTGCTGCCGCACCAGGCCGGGCGTGCGCGGCACGCCGCCGGCATGCAGCCAGCTCGCGCAGCTGCCGAGCGTGGGATGGCCGGCGAACGGCATCTCGCGCGCCGGCGTGAAGATGCGCACCCGGTAGTCGGCGAGCGGGTCGGTCGGCGGCAGCAGGAAGGTCGTCTCGGCGAGGTGGGTCCAGGCCGCGAAGCGCTGCATCGCGTCGTCGGACAGTCCCTCGGCGTCGATGACGACGGCCAGTCCGTTGCCCTGCGCGGGCACGGGGCTGAAGACGTCGCACTGGATGAAGCGGCGCACGGGCATCGGGGTATCTCGGTGTCGGGGTCAGGCGAGCGCCAGCGGCTCGGCGCGGGACTCGGTGGTGGGCAGCATCGACGCGGCGATCCGACCGATGCGCCGCAGCGCCTCGCGCTGTGTCTCGTCCCAGGTGCCGCCCACGCCGAGGCGCACGCAATGCCGGTAGCGGCCGCTGGCACCGAACAGCACGCCGGGCGCCACGCAGATGCGCTCGGCGAGGCAGGCTTCGAACAGGCGCAGCGAGTCGATCGCCCCGGGCAGCTCGGCCCAGAGGATGAAGCCGCCGGGTGGGTCAGTGACACGGGTGCCGCGCGGAAAATGCCCGGCGACCAGGCCGCGGGCCTCGTCGACGCGAGCGGCGATCGTGCTGCGCAGGTGCCGGTACGCAGACTCGTGGCCGGGTTGCATCAGCAGGTCGGCGAGCGCGAGCTCGAGCACCGCCGTCTGTCCGCCGCTGGTGGTGTCCTTGAGGCGATGCACGCGCTCGCTCCAGCGCCCGCCATCGATCCAGCCCAGGCGGATGCCAGGCGCCACGGTCTTCGTGAACGAGCCGCACACCATCACGTGGCCGGTGGTGTCGAAGGCCCGGACCGCGCGGCGCTTGTCGTCATGCTCGGCGAGGTCGTTGTAGATCACGTCCTCGATCAGCGGGATGTCGTGCTCGGCCACGAGCTGCGCGAGCCGGCGTCGCTCGCCGGCCGGCATGCATGCGCCGAGCGGATTCGACAGCGTGGGCACCGCGAGCACCGCGCGCACCGGCTGGGTCTCGAGTGCGAGGCGCAGCGCGTCGACCGAGAGACCGGTGCGCGGATGGGTCGGGATCTCGAGCGCGCGCAGGTGCAGGCTCTCGAGGATCTGCAGGAAGCCGAAGTAGGTCGGCGACTCGAGGGCCACGACGTCGCCCGGGCGCGTGGCCGCGCGCAGCGCGAGGGTCACCGACTCGATGCAGCCGTTGGTCACCGTGATGTGCCGCGCATCGAGCGCGCAGCCCATGCCGAGCGCATGCCGGGCGATCGCCCGCCGCAGCTCGATGCGGCCCGGTCCGAACGAGTAGTGGGCGAGCAGCCCGCGGTGGCGCTGCACGGTGCGGCTGAGCGTGCGGCGGATGCGGTCCTGGTCGAAGAGCTGCTCGCCGGGACAGGCCGCGCCGAACGACACGTAGTCCGGGTCGTGCCCGAGTCGTACGATCTCGGCGCCGAGCCGACCGAGGTCGACCTCGACCGCGTCGGCGGGCGGGCTCGAGGGCTCGGGCTCGGGCGCGCGCGGCGGGCGGGCGGCGACGTAGTAGCCCGAGCGGGGGCGCGCCTCGATCAGGCGGGCGTCCTCGAGTGTCCGGTATGCCTGGACCGCGGTCGCGACCGATACGCCCTCCCGGCGCGCGGTCTCTCGGACCGACGGCAGCCGGTCGCCACGCGCGAGCGTGCCGCTGCGCACCGACGCCGAGATCGTGTCGGCGATACGCAGGTACAGGATGTCGTGTGTGTCCATCACCCATTCTGTACCGGCCGGCAGGCCTGCAATCGATACAGTGCGACGCGTATCGGACCGGTACAGCGGCCGCCGCCGCGCGTGTGTGTCGGTCCGGCTCGCCGGTCGCTGTGGCTGTGCGCGGACGGGTGCGTCGCCCAGCATGGCGGCATGGACACCCGCCTCGCCCTCGTCGAAGCGGCCGCCGGGGCGGCCGGGCCGGTCATCGATGCCGGCCGCGCCCGGCCCTGCGCCGTCCCCGCATCCGGCGTGCCGCCCGCCCCGGTGACGCTCGCGCTGGTGGTGCCTGTCGGCCGCGCGATGCGTCTGTCGCGGCCCCGCGGCTCGCGCCTGACGGTCAGCGCCGGTCGGGTCTGGATCACCCAGAGCGGCCGTGCCGACGACTGCTTCCTCTGCGTCGGCGACGCGATCGACATCCTCGCGGCAGGCGTGCTGGTGCTGGAGTCCGACGGCGTCGAGCCGGCCCTGATCCAGCTGGGCAGGAGCGCGGCCGCGCCGCGCCCGGCACCGGCCGGCGTGCTGCGGCGCTGGCTGGACGCCCTGTGGGCGGCACGGCGCGAGCGACGCCGGTGGCAGGCGCTGTCCGGACTCGAAGACCGGATGCTGCGCGACATCGGCATCCCGGCCGGGCTGCGCCACGCCATCGCCGCGGAGCGCGACCGCGCGCATCGGGCGGAGGTGCTGCTCGAGCGCTCGCGATCGAGCTGGTGAGCGCTCCGAACCCGAAGGGCATCGGGTTCTGCGCCGCCTCCGCGCGGCGCCTGCGCGCTTCTCGCCGCGCGCGCCGCGCCACTTCAACCAGGCCGGTGGCACGCTGCCGGCCTCGGCCGGGATCAGGCCGTTGCTGTCGAAGCGCCCGGGCTGGGTCGCGGGGCTCGCGTAAGCTCCCGCCGATGTCCATCGACCCGACCGCCGCGCTGCGCTCCGCGGGCGCGCCCGCCCCCTCGCGCAGGCGCGA
>JBIIPQ010000272.1:0-5921 GCA_044342535.1 Burkholderiaceae bacterium | reverse complement strand
GCCGTCGGGTCGGACCGGCGGCGAGCCCGGATCATGGACTGCGGTCTCGTGGTTCTCGGCGTCGCGACCGCCCGGCCTCAGCACGTCGTCCAGCAGCGAGGGATCCTGAGGCTGCCCGCAGCCCGCGTCGGCCGAGGGCATGCTGCGACAGTCGGTGTCCCGGTTCGGCCCATCGGCATCCTGCCGGGCCCGTTCCATCTGCGCTCGCTGGACCGCTGCCAGCTCGCTGCTGCGCGCCGCGTCGCTGGACGATTCGTCGCGCTGGTGTGGCGGGCGCAGGGCCTCGTCGGTGCGCGCCGCGCCGCCGAGCGGATCGATCACCTTACGGGTGCTGCGTCGGTTCATGTCGGGGCCTGCCTCGTCGGGGAGATCCCGACGGGGCACGCACCGGTCGTGCCCGGGCACGGCGCGTCAGTCCAGCCAGTCGCCCGCGAGGAAGCGCCGCGCCAGCGCCGTGCGGGGCGACGCGAAGAACGCGCCGGCCTCGCTGGTCTCGACCACGCGCCCCCGGTGCATCAGCACGATGCGCTCGGCCACGCGACGCGCCTGCGCGAGGTCGTGCGTCGTCATCACCACGCCGATGCCGCGCGCGGACAGCGCCATCAGGTGACGCTCGACGGCCGCGCCGGCCGCGGGGTCCAGGCTCGAGGTCGGCTCGTCGAGCAGCAGGCAGTCCGGACCGAGCGCCTGGGCCCGCGCGACCGCGAGCCGCTGCTGCTCGCCCCCGGAGAGCCGGCGAGCGGGCCGCGCCGCCGCGTAGGAGAGTCCGACGTCGGCGAGCGCCGCATCGGCTCGCTGCGCCCGCTCGGCGGCGGGCAGCCCGGCGACCGCGAGTGCATGCTCGACGTTGGCGCGCACGCTGCGCCGGAGCATCACCGGGCGCTGGAAGACCAGCGCGAGCCGCGGCCGCCAGGCGGCGCCCCGCGCGTCGATGCCGTCGATCGTGCCGGCGGTCGTCGCAACCAGTCCGTGCAGCGCGGCCAGCAGCGTGCTCTTGCCCGCACCGTTCGGGCCGACGACCACGGTGCGCCCCGCGACCGGCAGATCGAGATCGACCGCGTCGAGCACGTCGAGCGTACCGACCCGCAGGCCGATGCCGCGCAGGCGCAGGGTCGCGCCGGCCGCCGCCGGCCGGGGGTCAGCCGAAGCGGCGGATCGCATAGTGCCGCACGCCGAAGGCGCACGCGTTGACCATCACGACGACCGCGAGCAGCACCAGCCCGAGACCGAGCGCGAGCGGCAGGTCGCCCTTGCTGGTCTCGAGCGCGATCGCGGTGGTCATCACCCGCGTCACGCCGTCGATGTTGCCGCCGACCATCATCACCGCGCCGACCTCGGCCGCGGCCCGCCCGAACCCGGCGAGCACCGCGGTGAACAGCGAGAAGCGGCCCTCCCACAGCAGGGTCGCGATCGTCTGCAGACGGCTCGCACCGAGCGAGCGCAGGTAGGGGCCGCACTCGACGAGCGTGTCCTCGAGCGTCTGGCGGGCGAGCGCCGCGATCAGCGGCAGCACCAGGACCGACTGCGCGACCACCATCGCGGCGGGCGTGAAGAGCAGTCCGAGCGGACCGAGCGGGCCCGCCCGCGACAGCAGCAGATAGACGGTCAGGCCGACCACCACCGCGGGCAGCCCCATCAGTGCGTTGAGCACCGCGACCACCACACCGCGCCCGGGGAACGGGGTGAGCGCGAGCCATGCGGCGAGCGGCAGCGCGACCGCGGCGGCGATCAGCGTCGCCAGGCCGCTCACCTGCAGGCTGAGCGACACGATCGGCCAGAGCGCACCGTCCGCATCGAGCACCAGCCCGACCGCCTGCCGGGCGCTGGCCGCCATACCGTCCATCGTCGCCAGCGCTCCCCGCCTCGAATGGGCAGTGACTCTAGCAGGTCGGCCGGCGTGTCCCGGGCTGGCGTGCCACCGCCGCGCCGCCTAGCATCGACGCTCCGAACGTCGCTGCCCGAGGCCGCCCACCGCGGCCCGCCCATGTCCGACCGCCCATGTCCGACCGCCCATGTCCGACCGCCCATGTCCGACCACCCATGTCCGACCGCCCTGCCCGTTTCCGCATCCCGCCCGTGCCCGCCCGCGCCCGCAGGCGCACGTCCGCATCGCTCGCCGCGTCGGTGCTGGCGCTGGCGCTCGGGCTCGGCGGCTGCACCACCGTGTCCGCCCCACCAGTCGCGGCGACCAGTACCTCGGACGAGGCCCCGGCCTGCGATGGGCTCGCCAGGCGGCTCGACGACGCGGTGCGGGCCGCCGGCGTCGGGGACGCGCAGCAGACGCGCGTGGCGGGCACGCGCTGGCTCCGGGCGGACCGCTTCGACGCCTCGTTCGCCTCGGAACCGCTGACGGACGCGGCGACGCGCGCCTGGCTCGAGCGGCTTCGGGCGGCCGATGCGGACGCCCGGCGGGTCGAGGTGTCCAACCTGCCGCAGGTGACGCGCGCCGCGCTGGCGGACGCGACGCCAGGCGCGACGCCGGGCGTCGGACACGCGGACGCCGCTGCGAGGCTGGCCACGGCGATCGCCCGCTGCGGCCGAGCCGAGACCGACGCCCTGGCGCTCGACGCGACCGCGCTCGCCCGGGTCCGTGTGGCGGCGCGGGTGCCGGACGACTACGTCGGCTGGCAGCGTGCGCTCGGGCTCTATCCGATCGCCACCGTGCCGTTCGGCGCAGGGGTGCGGCGCGAGGAAGCCCGCGGACGCGCGGCGTTCGCGCGGAACGCGGCACGCGTCGCCGAGGGCACGACCCGCTATGCCCCGGCAGCGACCGATTCCGGCACGCCCGCGATCGCACCGGGCAGCTTGCATCGGGACGCCCTCGGCGTACCGCTGCTCGACGCCCGACAGCGCGGCGCACTGCTCGCTCGACACGCACCCGTGCTCGCGCTCGCCGGCAGCGGGCCGGACGACCGCTTCGGCCGGCCGAGGCTCGATGCGAACGACCGCGTCGCGGTCGACACCGCCGATCCCTGGCTGCACGGGCGGGTCGCCTTCACGCGGTGGGAAGGGGCCGTCCGCGTGCAGCTCGTCTACACGGCGTGGTTTCCGCGGCGCCCGCCCTCCGGCGCGCTGGACCTGCTCGCGGGCCATCTCGACGGGGTGATCCTGCGGCTGACGCTGGACGAGGACGGCCGCGTGGCGATGATCGACACCATCCACGCCTGCGGCTGCTGGCACATGTTCGTGCCGGTGGGCGAGCGCCGCGTGCGGCCGCCGCCGGTGGCGGGCGACGAGTGGGCGTTCGTGCCCGCCCGGCTGGCCGCGGTGCCGCCCGAGGAACGGGTACGCATCCGGCTCGCGGCCGGGACCCATGCGCTCGAAGGCATCGACACCGTCGGCCCCGATGCGCCCGCAGACGCCCTCTACCGGCTCGCCGACGAGGACACGCTGCGCACGCTGCCGCGGCCCGCCGGCGGCACGCGCAGCCTCTACGACCCGCGCGGCCGCGTGCCGGGCACCGAACGCGCCGAGCGCTGGCTGTTCTGGCCGATGGGCATCGCCGATGCGGGCTCGATGCGGCAGTGGGGCCGGCACGCCACGGCATTCGTCGGACGCCGCCACTTCGACGAGCCCGACCTGCTCGAGCGCCGATTCGAGCCGGGCGTGCCTGCGAACGGAGACGACTGAAGCGGCGACGGTGCGGGCGCCTTCGCCGCTGCGCGGGCTGCGTCTGCGCCCGCGTCGGCACGCGGCCGGCCGGCCGCTCGGACGCGGCGCGGCCCTGCCGCGCCTCGCCCCTAGCGCCGCTCGACGCCGTCCAGCAGGTCGAACAGCCCCTCGGGGCCGGCCGCGAGCGCCCGCGCACCCAGCAGCGCGTGCCAGTCGTGCTCGTCGCCCCACCGGTCGCGCCAGTGCCAGAGCACGCCGGAAGAGCGGTGCAGCGCGTGCTCGGCGGTGAAGCCGATCGCACCATGCACCTGGTGCACGATCGCGGCCACCCGGCCGGCCGCCTCGGCCGCGCGGGCCTTGGCCACCGCCGCGGCCACCTCCCCGTCGCCGGCCTCCACGCCGGCCGCCGCCCAGTCGAGCGCCGCCCGCGACGCGGCGACGTCCTCGGCGGCGACCGCGAGCGGATGCTGCACGGCCTGGAACTGCCCGATCGGCCGACCGAAGGCCTTCCGCAGCCCGGCATACTCGACGCCGAGCCCGATCGCGGTACGCAGCGCGCCGGTCAGCATCGCCGCACCCGCCAGCGCCAGCCGGGCCCGTACGGCCGCGCTGTCCGCGAACTCGAACACCTTCGGCGCCCCGCCGCCGGCGGCGTGCCACGTGCCGACGGCGCAGTCCCCCCAGGCGTCGAGCACCAGCCGATGCGCGTCGGGCAGCACGACCGCGTCCGCAGGGTCGGGACGCCCGTCGGGCGCGGCGATCGACAGCCGGACCGGTCGTGCATCCGCGTCGAGCCCGGCCTGCGCGAGCAGCGCATGCGCGATCAGCGTGTCCGCCAGCGGCACGGCCGCGGCATGCGCGCCAGCGGCCTGCAGCACCGCGGCCGCATCCCGCCATGCCTCGCCCGCGCCCCCCTGCGACTCGGGCCGCAGCAGGCGCGGCACCTCGGCCTCGACCAGCATCGACCACAGCCGCGCGTCGAAGCCGGCCGAGGGCGTGGCCTGCGCCAGCATCCGTTCGACCGCATCGGCGATCATCGATTCGTGTGCGCTCATCGCAGCCCCAGCCCGCGGGCGATCATGCCGCGCAGCACCTCGGGGGTGCCTCCGCGCAGCGTGTAGGACGTGGCGTCGGCCACGGTGTCGTCGAGCATCACGCGGTAGGCGGCGGCCTGCGGCGAACCCGGCTCGGCGAGCCGCAACGCCCGCAGCCGCTCGGGGATCTCGCGCTCCAGCGCATTGCCCAGGTCCTTGAGCAGCGCGGCCTCGGTCGCCGGATCGCCGCCCGCGTCGAGCGTCGCCGCGACCGACAGCGCCATGCGCCGCAGCGCCGCCAGGTGCGCGACGGCGCGTCCGAGCTCGATGCGCGCGGTGGGCGTATCGTCGCGCGGGCCCGCCCGCAGCAGCGCGACCAGCAGCGGGAAGACGCTCAGGAAACGCTCCGGGCCGCTGCGCTCGAAGGCGAGCTCGCCGGTCACGAGGCGCCAGCCGTCGCCGACCTGGCCGATGACATGCGAATCCGGCACGAACACCTGGTCGAAGGTGATCTCGCTGAAGTCGTCGCGTCCGCAGAGGTTGCGGATCGGGCGGCGCGTGATGCCCGCCGAGCGCAGGTCCACCGCGAACTGGGTCAGGCCAGCGTGGCGCCGCTGCGGGTCGGCCGGCTCGGTGCGGAACAGGCCGATCATGTAGTCCGCGAGGTGCCCGCCGGTGGTCCAGACCTTGCGCCCGTCGAGCCGCCAGCCGCCGTCGACCCGCTCGCCGCGCGAGCGCACGCTCGCCAGATCCGAGCCCGAGTCGGGCTCGCTCATGCCGATCGCGAAGGTGATCTCGCCGCGCACGATGCCAGGCAGCACCTCGGCCTGCAGCGCGTCGCTGCCATGGCGCAGGATCTGCGGGCCGCTCTGACGGTCGGCGATCCAGTGGCCACCGACCGGCGCGCCGGCCGCCAGCAGCTCCTCGACGACGACGTAGCGCTCGAGCGTCGAGCGCTCCTGGCCGCCCCAGCGGGACGGCCAGCTCAGCCCGATCAGGCCTGCCTCGCCACAGGCGCGGGTGAAGGTCCGGTCGAACACCGTCCACCCCGAGCAGCGCGGCACGTAGGCCCCGGCCTCGAGTTGGGCACGCAGGAACGCGCGGACCCGGGCGCGCAGCGCATGCGCGCCCGCCGGGAGATCGACCGAGTCGAAGGCGAGGCTCATTGCGCGGCTCCGTGAAGCAGGCGGCCGTCGGGCGCGCGCACCGAGACCCGGGTGGCGATGCCCTGCGCGACGCTCTGGCCGACGGTACAGAACTGCTCGAACTGCGCGA
>JBIIPQ010000271.1:0-5949 GCA_044342535.1 Burkholderiaceae bacterium | reverse complement strand
TCGCAGCGCCTGCGTGACCGGGTGGGTCGGTGCGCCGGCGAACATCCGGTCGATCTCGCCCTGCCACCAGTCGAGCTTGGTGCGCGCCACGCCGGGGTCGCGCATCTCGTCGACCACGTCGTCCACTTCGCGGCAGAAGGCGTAGAGGGCGGTGATGGCACGGCGCCGCTCCGGCGGCAGGAACAGGAAGCTGTAGTAGAAGCTCGAGCCGCTGCGCGCGGCCTTGTCCTGGCAGTACTCGTCGGGCGTCATCGGGGCTCCGGCCGCGAGGCCGTGGCGGGTGCGGGTGCGGGGGGCAGGGCGGGGGAGTCGATCGCGAGCCTCAGCATGGCGCCGGCCAGCGGCAGCGCGTCCCGTCGGGACAGCACCGGCCGGGCGACGAAAGGGTCGTGGCCGCTGGCGGCCAGCCGCTCGAGGATGCGGGCGCCCCCGGCGACGATCGCCCTGAGTTCCCACCCGAGGCGACCGCCGACCCGCGCCGGCAGACCCGCACCGCCGGCCAGCAGCTCGCTGGCGCGACGGGCCTCCGCGGCGATGCAGGCGCGCAGGGCCGGGCCGGCGCGGCGCTCGGCGGCGGCGCGGGCGAGCTCCGTCTCGCCCACGCCGTGCCGGGCCAGCGCATCGAGCGGCAGGTAGATCCGCCCTCGCGACCAATCGATCGCCGCGTCCTGCAGGAAGTTGATCAGCTGCAGTGCGCTGCAGATGCGGTCCGAGGCCGCGCGTGTGGTGTCGTCCAGATGGCCCGAGAGCGCCAGCACCAGCTGGCCGACCGGATCTGCCGAACGCCGGCAGTAGTCGATCAGGGTCTCGAAGTCCGGATAGCGGTGCACCGTCACATCCTGCTCGAAGGCCGACAGCAGTGCGTCGAACCGGCTCCAGTCGAGCCCGTGCGCCCGCACGTGCGGCACCAGCTGCGCCACCACCGGTGCCCGAACCGGCTGGCCGGCCCGAGCGAGGACGAGGTCCTCGCGCAAGGCCCGGAGCGCCGCCAGGCGCTCGGCGGCCGGGGCATCGCCCTCGTCGGCGACGTCGTCGGCATGCCGGGCGAACCGGTAGATCGCGACGACCGCCGGCCGCAGGCGCGCCGGCATCAGCCAGGACGCGACCGGGAAGTTCTCGTAGTGCTCGACGCCATGTACGGGGGAGGTCACGGCCGGGATTGTAGGGGGTCGCGCGACCGGCTTTCCGCGTTGACGGAGATGTAAGTGCCGGATACAGTTACTTACTAACTCGTCAGTCATTAAATCTGACGACCCAGTCTCCCGGAGCCACCGATGTCGCGCCTACCCCCCCGGTCCGCCGCCGCGCTCACCGCGGTCCTTGCTGCGGTCCTCGCCGCCGGTTGTGGCCAGAAGGACGCGGCCCCCAAGGTCGAGGCCTCGCGCCCCGTCCGCACGATGGTCGTCCAGCCGCAGGTTACCGCGGTCGCCCTGCAGCTGCCGGGCGAGGTGCGACCCCGGATCGAGTCGCGCCTGGGCTTTCGGGTGGGCGGCAAGTTGTCGCAACGCAGCGTCTCGGTGGGCGATCGGGTGGTGCCCGGACAGGTGCTCGCCCGGCTCGACCCGACCGACCTGGCGCCGGCGCTGCTCGCCCAGCAGGCCCAGGTGGTCGCCGCCCGGACCGATCGCGACCTCGCCCGGGTCGAGCTCGATCGGCTGCGCAGCCTGCGGGCGCAGAACTACATCAGCCAGGCCTCGCTCGACCGCCAGCAGGCCGGCTTCGATGCGGCCGAGGCGCGTCTGGGAGCGGCCGAGGCGCAGCAGCAGCAGGCCCGAAACTCGGTGGACTTCCAGGTACTCAAGGCCGATTCGACCGGCGTCGTGACCGCCGTCGAGGCCGAGGTCGGGCAGGTGGTGTCCGCCGGGCAGGCGGTGATCCGCGTCGCCCAGACCGGCGAGCGCGAGATCCTGGTCAATGTCCCCGAGTCGGCACTCAGGCTCGCCCGCGATGCGCGCGAGTGGGCGGTCGTCGTCCCGGCGCTCGGCTACCGGACGCTGCCGGCCCGGCTGCGCGAGCTCGCTCCGATCTCCGATCCGGCCTCCCGCACCTATGCCGCCCGGCTCACCCTGAGCGGCGAGACCGAGGGCGTCGCGCTCGGCATGACGGCGGTCGTGCAGGTGCTGCGCGCCGCCGAACCCGCGTTCGTGCTGCCGCTGTCGGCGCTGCAGTCCACCGACGGCCAGGCCCGGGTCTGGAAGCTCGACGCGGCCGGCACGACGGTCTCCCCGGTCGAGGTCAAGACGGCCGGCCTGCTCGACGACGCCGTGCGCATCGTCGGTGGCCTGCAGCCGGGCGACCGGATCGTCACCGCCGGCGCAAACCTGCTGCGCGCCGGCCAGTCGGTCCGGGTCCTCGACGAGGGCGCCGGCGTTCCGGCCGCCGCACCCGGGGTCGCGCAGGGCGGGGCCGTACGATGAGTCCGCAGGATCCGTTCGGGCCGGCCACTCCGCCCGCGGCCGCCTCCGGCGCGGACCGCTTCAACATTTCCGCTGCCGCGATCCGTCACCCGCAGCTCACGCTGTTCTTCCTGCTGGTCATCGCGATCGCCGGCTCGATGTCCTTCTTCCAGCTCGGTCAGCGCGAGGACCCGGACTTCGCGTTCCGGGCGATGGTCATCCGCACGATCTGGCCCGGCGCGACCACCGAGCAGGTCGATCAGCAGATCACCGACCGGATCGAGAAGAAGCTGCAGGAGACGCCCCACTTCAAGTGGACCCGCAGCTATTCCAAGCCCGGCGAGTCGCTGATCGTCCTCGAGCTGCTCGACACCGCGCCGCGCAAGGAGGTGCCGCAGGTCTGGTACCAAGTGCGAAAGAAGATCGGCGACATCCGCCAGAGCCTGCCCGCGGAGGCGATCGGCCCGTTCTTCAACGACGAGTTCGGCGACGTCTTCGGCACCATCTATGCGTTCACGGCCGACGGCTTCACGCTCGCCGAGCTGCGCGACCGGGTCGAGAGCGTGCGTCAGGAGCTGCTGCGCCTGCCCGACGTCTCCAAGGTCGAGCTGGTGGGCACGCAGGACGAGAAGGTGTTCGTCGAGCTCTCGCCGCAGCTGCTCGCCAACCTCGGCATCGATCCGCAGCGCATCGCCGAGCAGCTCGCCGCGCAGAACGTGGTGGCGCCCGCCGGCACGGTGCAGGGCGAGAGCCGGCAGGTGCCGCTGCGGGTGACCGGCCAGTTCGACACGGTGCGCGAGGTCGAGGAGCTGCGCCTGAACATCGGCGGGCGCACGGTCCGGCTGGGCGATGGCGCGCGTGTCTGGCGCGGCTATTCGGACCCGCCGGTCTGGACCATGCGCTATGGCGGCAAGCAGGCGATCGGTCTGGCGGTCTCGATGGTGCCGACCGGCGACGTGCTGCGCCTGGGCGAGAACCTCGAGAAGACGATGGCGCGCCTGAAGGCCGACATGCCGGTCGGCATCGACTTCGCGAAGGTCTCCGACCAGCCGCGGCTGGTCAAGAAGGCCGTCGGCCTGTTCATCACTTCGCTGCTCGAGGCAGTCGCCATCGTGCTGGTGGTGTCCTTCGTGAGCCTCGGGCTGCGCGCCGGCAGCGTCGTCGCGCTGACCATCCCGCTGGTGCTCGCCGGCACCTTCCTGCTGATGGCCTGGTTCGGCATCGACCTGCACCGCATCTCCACCGGCGCGCTGATCATCGCGCTCGGCCTGCTGGTCGACGACGCGATGATCGCGGTCGAGATGATGGCCCGCAAGATGGAGGAGGGCTGGGACCGCTTCAGCGCCGCCACCTTCGCGTACCGCAGCACTGCCTTCCCGATGCTCACCGGCACGCTGATCACCGCCGCCGGCTTCCTGCCGATCGCGACAGCGAAGTCCACCACCGGCGAGTACACCTTCGCGATCTTCGCGGTGGTCACCATCGCGCTGCTGGTCTCGTGGGTGGCGGCGGTGGCGGCGACCCCGTTCATCGGCTACTACGTGCTGAAGGGCAAGCCGGCCGGCACCCATCACGAGGTGTTCGACACGCCGTTCTACCGGCGGCTGCGGGCCATCATCGAGACCTGCATGCGCTGGCGCTGGCTGACGATCGTCGCGACCGTCGGTCTCTTCGCGCTGGGCGTGCTCGGCATGAAGGCCACCGAGAAGCAGTTCTTCCCGTCGTCCGACCGGGCCGAGCTACTGGTCGAGATGTGGCTGCCGGAGGGCGCGTCCTACCGCGCCACCGAGACCCAGGCCAAGCGCTTCGAGGCGATCCTGGCGAAGGACGAGGACGTGTCGACCTTCGTCGGCTACGTCGGCAACGGCTCGCCGCGCTACTACCTGTCGCTCGACCAGCAGCTGTTCCGGCCGAACTTCGCGCAGTTCGTCGTGCTGACGAAGGACGTGGCCGGCCGCGACCGGGCGCTGCCGCGCCTGCGCCGCGCGCTCGACGACGAGTTCCCGGGCATCCGGGCGCGCGCGTTCCGCACGCCGCTCGGTCCGCCGGTGGCCTACCCGGTGCAGTTCCGCGTGCTCGGCAGCGACCCGCAGCGGCTCAAGGCGATCGGCGAGCAGGTCGCCGAGGTGATCCGCGCCGACCCGAGCACCCTCGATGTGCACGCCGACTGGGGCGAGCGCGCGCCAGCGGTCCGGATCGACGTCGACCAGGACAAGGCCCGGGTGATCGGCCTGTCGAGCGGACAGGTCGCCCGCTCGATCGGCGGCGCGGTGTCGGGCGCGACGATCGGCACCTTCCGCGAGCGCGACAAGCTCATCGAGGTGGTGCTGCGGGCGCCGCCGGCCGAGCGTGCGAGCCTCGCCAACCTGTCGAACCTGCAGATCCAGACCGCGCTCGGTCGCTCGGTGCCGCTGTCGCAGGTGGCCACGATCACCGAGGTGATGGAGGAGCCGATCCTCTGGCGGCGCAGCCGCGAGCCCAACCTCACCGTTCGGGCCGACATCGTCGACGGCGTGCAGGCGCCCGACGTCACGATGGCCATCGAACCGAAGCTCGCGGCGCTGCGTGCCGCGCTGCCGCCGGGCTACCGGATCGAGGCGGGCGGCCCGTTCGAGGAGAACGTCAAGGCACAGTCGTCGATCAACGCCGGCATGCCGGTGATGCTCGCACTGGTCGTGGCACTGCTGATGATCCAGCTGCAGCGCTTCTCGCTGACCTTCATGGTGCTGCTGACCGCGCCGCTGGGCATCGTCGGCGTGGCGGCCGCACTGCTGCTGTCGGGGCGGCCGTTCGGGTTCGTCGCACTGCTGGGCACCATCGCGCTCGGTGGCATGATCATGCGCAACACGGTCATCCTGGTCGACCAGATCCGTCAGTACCGCGACGAGGGCCACGGCGCATGGGAGGCGGTCCGCGAGTCGTCGGTGCGGCGGTTCCGGCCGATCGTGCTCACCGCGGCCGCCGCGATCTTCGCGATGGTGCCGCTGTCGCGGGACGTGCTGTGGGGGCCGATGGCCTTCGCGATCATGGGCGGGCTGATCGTCGCGACCCTGCTGACGGTGCTGTTCGTGCCGGCGCTGTACGTCGCCTGGTACCGTGTCCGCCCCGACGTCGTCACCGACCCGGCGCCCCGGGAGGGCGTCCCGGCACGCCCGACGGACGGCCTCGCCGCATAGCCCCGCGGGGTCGCCCCGGGCGGGATCGGCCCTTCGTCTACAATACCGCCCCGGGGCGAGCGCGGCCCCGGGGTCGAGCGCTCTGCGGCCGTGGCGGAATCGGTAGACGCACCAGGTTTAGGTCCTGGCGCCGAAGGGTGTGGGAGTTCGAGTCTCCCCGGCCGCACCAGGGCTTCCTCGCAGCGGGCCTGCGCCCGGGCGCCGCACGTCCCCCCGAAACACGACCCCCCGATCACGACCCCGATAAGCTGACACTGGACGACACAAGAACATGGCGACTCAACTGGAATCGACCGGCGCGCTCGAGCGGCGCCTGAGCCTGTCGGTCTCGATGGCCGAGATCGGCTCGCAGGTCGAGCGCAAGCTGCGCGACATGG
>JBIIPQ010000269.1:0-5950 GCA_044342535.1 Burkholderiaceae bacterium | reverse complement strand
CAGGCCGCCCAGTCGTTCCACCAGCTGCCCGGATGCTCGACGGCGGCGGCCAGCCAGGCGTCGGGCGAGTCCGGCAGCGTCTCGCCGATCCAGTAGCTGCGCCGGTTCTTCGAGGCCGGGTTGATCGCGCCGGCGATGTGTCCCGAGGCGCCGAGCGCGAAGCGCAGGCGGTTCGACAGCACCCGCGTCGAGCCGTACGCCGCACGCCACGGCACGATGTGGTCGTCCTTGGCGCCGAAGATGTAGGTCGGCACGTCGATGCGTCGCAGGTCGATCTTCTCGCCCATGCAGGTCAGCGCGTTCGGAACCCGAAGCTCGTTCTGCAGGTACATGTGCCGCAGGTACCAGGTGTAGAGAGGGCCTGGCAGGTTGGTGCTGTCCGAGTTCCAGTACAGCAGGTCGAACGGGGGCGGCACCTCGCCCTTCAGGTAGTTGGCGACGACGTAGTTCCAGACGAGGTCGTTCGGGCGCAGGAACGAGAAGGTCGTCGACAGCTCCTGGCCCGTCATCAGCCCGCCGTCGCCGAGCGTCTGCTCGCGCCAGGCGACCTGCGCCGGATCGATGAACACGCCGAGCACACCGGGTTCCTCGAAGTCGAGCAGCGTGGTCATCAGCGTGAGCGACTCGACCGGCTTCTCGCCGCGCGCGGCCAGTGCGGCGAGGCCGGTGGCGAGGATGGTGCCGCCCACGCAGAAGCCCAGCGCGTTGAGGGTGTCACTGCGCGAGATCGCCTGGGCGCGATGGATCGCCTCGACGATGCCGCGTTCGATGTAATCGTCCCAGGTCAGCGCGCCGTGCTCGGGCTGCGCGTTGATCCAGGACACCAGGAACACCGTGTGGCCGCGCGAGACGGCGTGAGCGACGAGCGAGTTCTCCGGCTGCAGGTCGAGGATGTAGTACTTGTTGATGAACGGCGGCACGAGCAGCAGCGGCCGGGTGCCCACGGTCGGCGTGCTCGGCGTGTACTGGATCAGCTCGATCACGTCGTTGCGGAAGACGACCGCGCCCTGGGAGGTGCCGACGTTGCGGCCGACCTCGAAGGCGTTCTCGTCGGTCATCGAGATGTGCCCCTTGCCGATGTCGGCGATGAGGTTCTCGATGCCGTGCCGCAGGCTGTCGCCGTTCGAGTCCAGCAGCCGCTGCTGCGCTTCGGGATTGGTCGGCAGGAAGTTCGACGGCGACAGCGCATCCACCCACTGCTGGGTGAAGAACCGGATCCGCTCGCGGGTCTTGGCGTCAGCCTCGACGGAATCGGCCATGCGCTGCATGAAATCGGCGTTGAGCAGATAGAGCGCCGCGCTCCAGGCGAACGGCGTCTGCTTGCTCCAGGCCGGCGAGGCGAACCGCTTGTCGCCCAGCGCGGGCGGTCCACCCTCGGGCTTCAGGAACCCGGTCCACAGGTGCTGCAGCCGGGTGGCGTACTCGTTCTGCAGCGACAGCATCCGGGTCGGATCGATGGTCCACATGGGGAACGCGCCGGCGGCGACCGCGGCGAGGTCCTGGACCGGGGCCGGCGGCGCCGCGAGCGGGGGCGCGGTGGACGCGGCGCGGGGCGCGGCCTTCGCCGAGGCGGCCGCCGCGGGCGCGGCCGTCGCCCGGACCGCCTTCGCGGGCGTGGCCTTCGCGGGCGTGGCCTTGACGGGAACGGGCTTCGATGCGTGCGCAGCGGACTTAGCCGCCGATGCGGGCGTGGCCGCGCGTACCGCGCTCGGGCGCGGCGCGCGGGTCGGTGAGGTGGGTGGCGCCGCCCTCGTCGGGCGCGGTTGCCGTGATGCAGCCATGGACTCCCCTGGTGGCGACTTCGCCTAGCATTATGCTTCGCGGACCTTTCCCGAATCTTGCGCGACGGCAATGCCCTTGTCCACGCGCACCGAGGCCCCATCCCGTGTATATCGTCGCCATCGCCTGGCTGTATGTCGTCCTGATGATGTCGCTGACGGAGACCTCGGTGGTCGCGGGCGTCGTGACCTTCGTGCTCTACGGTCTCGCGCCGCTCTCGCTGTTCCTGTGGCTCGTCGGCACGCCGCAGCGCCGGCGCAACCGACGTTCAGCGGGCGAGCCAGACGAGTGACGCGAGGCGACCGCTCGGGCGGTCGCGGCGGTGCGAATAGAAGCGTGCCGCATCGGTGACGGTGCACAGACCGCCGCCGCTCACGTCGGTCACGCCACGGGCGGCGAGCCTCAGGCGCGCCAGCACGTACAGGTCGGCCAGCCACTTGCCCGCCGCCGCACCGGGCACGAAGGCCTGCGCCGCGGACGCATCGAGCCCGCAGAATGCCTGGCGCACCTCGTCGCCCACCTCGAAGGCGGCGGGCCCGATCGCAGGGCCGAGCCAGGCCTGCAGCGGCGCGTCGGCGCCGAGCCGTGCGCGCATCGCGTCGACCGTGGCCTCCAGCACCCCGGCCGCCAGGCCACGCCACCCCGCATGCGCGACGCCCACGCCCCGGCCCCGGGCATCGGCCAGCAGGACCGGCAGGCAATCGGCGGTCATCACCGCGATGACGGTGCCGGACCGCGTCGTGATCGCCGCATCCGCGACCGCCGGTGCGTCGGGGGCGGACCCATCGGCGTCGTGCACCGCGGTGCCGTGCACCTGGCGCAGCCAGCGCACCGGGCCCGGCAGCCCGGCCTCGAGTCGCGCGCGGTTCTCGCGCACGGCCGCGGGATCGTCTCCGACATGTTCGCCGAGGTTCAGCCCTCGTGCGGCGCCGCCCGCCACGCCGAACGGTCCGGCGCTGACCCCACCCTCGCGCACGGTGACGAACGCGCGGACCTCGGCGCTCACCGGCCAGTCCGGCACGAGGCCCGGCAGTGGCGGGTGATCGCTCACCGCATCGGGTCCGCGAACGCCTCGGCCGGATCGGGCACCGGCAGCCCGAGCGCACCGAGCAGCGCGACCATGTCGGCCGGAACGGGACTGGTGAACCGCATCGGCTGCTCGCGGGTCGGATGCGTGAACTCGAGCCGCCACGCATGCAACGCCTGGCGGGCGAAGCCCGCTCGCACGCGCCCGCCGTAGCCGATGTCGCCGACCAGCGCATGCCCTCGGCTCGCCAGGTGCACGCGGATCTGATGGGTGCGGCCGGTATCCAGCCGGCACTCCACGGTGGCGGCGCCGGCGCCAGCCGCCAGGCGCACGACATGCGTGACGGCGCGCCGGCCGCGCTCGGGCTCGACCACCGCCATCCGAAGACGGTCCTTCGGGTCGCGGCCGATCGGCGCGTCGATGGTGAACTGCGACAGCGGCGCGCCCTCGACCACCGCGAGATAGCGCCGGCCGATCGTGCGGGCGGCGAGCGCGGCGGTGAGCCGCTCGAAGGCACGCTCGCTGCGCGCGACCATCATCAGTCCGCTGGTGTCCTTGTCCAGGCGGTGCACGATGCCGGCACGCGGCAGGGCCGCCGAGTCCGGTCGGGCATGCAGCAGCCCGTTCATCAGGGTGCCGCGCCAGTTGCCGGGCGCAGGGTGCACGACCAGCCCGACCGGCTTCTCGACGATCATCAGGTCGGCGTCCTCGTGGACGACCTGAAGCGGGATGTCGTCAGGCTCGAAGGCACGCTCGGCCTCGTTCGGCAGCGGCCACGCATCGACCGACTCCAGCCCGCGCAGCCGCCGGCTCGATGGGACGGGGACGCCATCGACCATGACCGCGCCGAGCGCGATCCAGCGCTGGATCCGGGTGCGCGAGACGCCTTCGATGCGTGCGGCCAGGAATCGGTCGAGCCGCTCGCCTGCACCGATGCGTGCCTCGAAGTGCAGCGGTGCGGGCAGCGCGTAGCCGGCCGCGACGCCGTCGTCGTCCACGAGCGCGGCGTCTGCCGGACCCCCTTCGCTATAATCGGTGGGATGCTCTTGCATGGACGGGGATGATGATGGCGACGATGACTCTCGCCGGGGTGCGGCGTGCCGTGACCGCGGTCCTCGTGCTGACGGCGCTCGCGGGGTGCGGCATCTTCGGGAAGGGCGAGGTCGATCGTACCGCGAAGATGACGCCCAACGAAATCTACGCGGAAGCAAAGGACGAGATCGCCGCCGGGCGCTATGGCGAGGCGGTGAAGCTGCTGACCAAGCTCGAGTCGCGCTATCCGTTCGGCGCCTGGGCGCAGCAGGCGCAGCTCGACACCGCGTTCGCCTTCTACAAGGAAAACGACCGCACGCAGGCGCTGGTCGCGATCGAGCGCTTCATCCGGCTCTATCCGACGAGCGACAAGCTCGACTACGCCTTCTACCTGAAGGGCCTGATCAACTTCAACGACGAGCAGGGCGCGATCGCACGGCTCGGCGGACAGGACCTTTCCGAGCGCGACCTCAAGGCCGCGCGCGAATCCTTCGAGGCGTTCCGGCAGGTGCTGGTGCGCTACCCGGACAGCAAGTACGCCGAGGATTCACGGCTGCGCATGCGCTATCTCGTCAACGCGATGGCGGGCGGCGAGGTCCACATCGCGCGTTACTACTACAGCCGGGGCGCATTCCTCGCTGCGGTGAACCGTGCCCAGAGCGTGGTCGCGCAGTACCAGGGGGCGCCCGCGGTCGAAGAGGCGCTCTTCATCATGATGAAGTCGTACGAGCGGCTCGGTCTCGAGGAGCTGCGGGGCGATACCGAGCGCATCCTGCGCCGCAACTTCCCCGACTCCGAGCTGTACGCCAAGGGGCTTCAGCTCGCCGATCGGTCGTGGTGGCAGGTCTGGCGCTGAGCCCGGCCCGCTGAGCAGCGGCCTCAGCCGGGGGGGCTCTCCCGCCCGGGCAGGAAGGGCACGGCGTCCTGCCAACGCTCGACGCGCCTGAACGGCGGCAGGCTCGCGATCAGGCGGCGCCCATAGCCGCGCGTCACCAGGCGCTCGTCGCAGACCAGCAGCACGCCCCGGTCCCCCTCCGAGCGGATGAGTCGCCCCGCTCCCTGCTTGAGCGCCATCGCCGCAGCCGGCAGCTGCTCGTGCGAGAACGGATCGCGTCCGGCCCGGCGCAGCGCCTCGCCTCGTGCCTTGACCACCGGGTCGTCGGGCGGCGCGAACGGGAGCTTGTCGATGACCACCAGAGACAGCGCGTCGCCGGCCACGTCGACCCCCTCCCAGAAGCTCGCGCTGCCGATCAGCACCGCGTTCGGTTCGGTCCGGAAGCGCTCGAGCAGCAGGGGGCGCGGCGCCTCGCCCTGCACCAGGCGCGTCAGGCCGATGCCCTCGGCGGCATCGAGCTCACCCAGCCGCTCGGCGATCTCGCGCATCGCGCGCAGCGTCGTGCACAGGAAGAACGCACGGCCGCGGTTCGCGACCAGCAACGGCCAGGCCGCCTGGGCGACGCGCTGCGCGAAGCCCGGCGCAGAGGCCTCGCCGATGCCGCGCGGAATCCAGAGCGCGGCTTGCCGCTCGAAGTCGAACGGGCTGTCCCAGCGCTCGCAGCGGGCATCGTGCAGGCCGAGCGCCTCGACGAAGTGGGCGAAGTCCCCGCCGACCGACAGCGTCGCCGACAGGAAGATCCATGCGCGCGGCGTGCCGGCGCGATGACGCTCGAACGAGGCCGCCACCGACAGCGGCGTGCGGCGCAGCGTCGCGTGCTGCGTACCGGTCTCGGCCCAGACGACCGCAGGGTCGTCCGCACCGGGCACCGGCGTGGCCGCCCCTTCGGGCTCGATCACGATCACGCCGTCGTCCTCGTCGACGTCCAGGGCGCGCGGCGCCGGACGCCCGCCCCGCTCGTCCGCCGCGAGCGCCGCGCTCCAGCGCTGCAGCCGCTCGCCGATCTCGGTCGCGCGCAGCCCGCAGCGGTCGAGGTCCGGCCCGCGGCCGGCGTTCACGGCGACGATCGCCGAGACCGAGACCAGGTCCGCGAGGACGGCATCGAGCGTGTCCTCGAGCTCGGGCAGTGCACGCAGCTGCTCCGCCGTCCAGCGCCGCGAGACGGCGCCGCGCGCCGCGCCCCGCAGCGCACGGCCACGGTCCTCGCCGCCCTCGAA